>CAYJPF010000001.1:0-86494 GCA_964372025.1 uncultured Peptococcaceae bacterium
CTACTACGTCCATCATATTGTCGCAGTAGCCGCCACCATTAATTACTTTAACTGGTAGTATGCACGCATTCTTTGCTATACCTACATTTTTTCCAGCTACAGAACACGCAACGTGTGTACCATGATTATAATCATCAACTGTATTTGAACTATCTCTATAGCTACTATTTGTATTTATTCCTTTTAACAATCTATCACCAAGTTCATCATTTGGAGTTACGCCAGTGTCAACTATAGCAGCAACCATATCTTTGCCATCTATCCCTTGTTGATAAAATGTTTTTCTTCCAGATAAATCTAAGAATGCTAGATCATCTACGCCAAAACCGTCCACTAATGATAATTTTGGTTGTTCTAATAATATATTTTCCATTTAAATTCTCCTCACAAATGATATTTTAAGGTTGTTCTTCGATAACTGCATATAATATACCATTTTCCAATGGCTCAACAGGTGGTGCACTTCCATACTCTAATGGAATAGGAGGTATTTGAGAAAGAGGTATTTTCCCATCAACCAAATCTGCTTTTTTACTTAAATCATAATTTTGTATTTCATTATATATTCTTTCAACATCTGCATCTATTTGCCTCATTTCTGGTAAAGATTCATTTATTAGTGTTGAAGTTTCTTCTATTTCAGCTAAAATTTCTGTTGATTCTATTTGCCATTCTTGTATCCAACTTGGAGACGGAGGTTCTATCATCCCATCTACATCAAGACCTTGAACAACTGTAAAATTAGACGCAACGGTTTGCCAACAATAAAATTCATTTTTTTCATTATATCCAATAAATTCAATGGCAAATTGCACATTCCCTGCTTCGATAGTAACCTTACTATCTATTAGCCATCCAAATGTAATTAACGTATCTGTTACGATCATATTGCAAGCAGTACATCTATCGCCATCTCCATTTGCATTGATAAACTTAATACAAATTACTTTGGTTGATAGATCCATTCCATCAAAATATCTATTGATAGTAAAAGATGCTAATTGAGACCTTGTATCTTGAGTTACGACGAAATCGGACAATGTTGGTTTTATAATTCTTCTACCATCAATAATAAATGGAGGATGCTCATCTGTCATATCTCCATAGACAAGTCCATTATCATGATTATTATAAAAATCTATTTCTTGTGAAAAATCATAAGGAACTACATTTCCTATTACTTCAATTGAGGGTTGCACTCTTATTAAAACGGGTTTTGTGTTCCAAATGTATATTGTTGTATTTGCAATGTTTGTCTCAGATATTTCAATAGCAATATATGCATTCCCCTCTATTGTAGATATTCCCGAAGGCATCGTCCATTTAAACGACATGGTTTCTACATCTGCGATTATATCAAAAACATCACCTCTATCAGTTTCATCAAGTGGATTTTGGTATTTTATTTTTATTGTTTTTAAAGATAAGTCAACTCCGTCAAAATACCTATTCATTTCAAATGTAATGATTCTTGAATTAGAATCACCTTCCACTACAACATCTGATACTTCTGGAGGAATTATAATTGTCCTATTGACAACTGTAAAATTAGTTGTGTTTTCAATGGTAGCTATTCCTTCTCCTGACATCATAATTGGAGAATTTGATAAGCCTTCTGACATCATAGATATCATTTCTATTTCATCAACTTTTTCACTAATTTTATATTTTATATAGATATATTTTTCATCTTCAGTGTAATATGTTGTAATTTTTTGCGTTGATTTATCATAATCGATTTCATCATTTATAATTTCTTTATAGGATGAATTTCCAGTATGATTATAATCATCAGGGGCATATTGTAATATGCCATTTATTAGTCTTCCATATTTCATATATACCCTCCTTATAATATTCCATTATCGAATTTAAACTGCAAACTTTCACCATCATTAAATATAATCGAACTAGCATTTATTGTCTCTGATTTTTGTATATATTGGTCAGCACTAAGTCCGCCTAGCTTTGGAGTATCTAGTACTAACACCTCAATTGTACTAACATTCGTATTTACAATATCAATTTCGGCAGTATCATTGTTTATAGGAACATAATCTTTTGCTATATCTTCTACCCAATTCTCATTTTGCCTAACATACTTAACACCATCAATTGGAGCTTCCTGAATATATGGTTGAGAAATTATATTTAAAACCTGTTGTTCTACAGCTTGGACTCTTGCTTCATTTTCATTTACATCAGTTTGTAATTGTTCTAAGATAGTAGGATATATCTCAACTATATTGCCATCTAAATCCAATGATTCTGATACAGTTAATTCTCTAATTTCCGTAGACCAAACCATATCTTCTGTTTTATGCTTGACTTGTATCTGTATTTGTATTTTATCAGGAATAATTTGTGTGCGTTTTATATTCCAATATGCACTAACAATCCCTGTTTCCTCATTTAATATCTTTTCATCGAGTTTAACTTCATCATAGCCTAATGTATTTTGAATTAATAAAAAGATATCTCCTTCCATAGAGTTTAAATTATTGTTGCCGACAATCAATGGGAAGTCTATTTGCTGTTTAATGCTGTCATTATCAAACTCTACTAGAGAAGCTGAAATTCCAATAGGAACGTCCATTTTCTTATTGTTTCTTATTGTAATTATCGCCACAAAATCACTCCTTTCTTTTTAATTTTAACCATTTTTTACTGCGATATATGCATTGCCAAAATTGTTGTTCTTAGCTTTAATCAAAACACTGTTTCCAACAGTTAGCACTTCTCCACTTTTATTTTTAAGACTTGGGTATGTTCCTCCATCAGATGGTATTTCTACATTAAATGTCCCATCGGCATTTGCCGTTTTAATTTTCCCAAAATAAGAGTACTCTATATCTATTTTCGAAATTTCTTGCTTGACTATAGTGCGTATCAATTCTATTAATTGAGATGTTTCTTCATTTGACATATTCATAAAATTCCCTCCTTTTAACTGATCGTTGGATAGAAAGGTAGATTATCTACATTTGTACATTGTATTGCAATAGTACTGTCATTTGATATTGGGATATTTAAAGACTGTATTACATATCGATTTCTATTAAGCCCAAAGAAAGAATCTGTAATTTCAATACAATTGTCTACATCTAAATGTATCATAAATGTAGATTTTACTGAAATTGTCAGTTGTAATATTGATATTTTATTCAATTCATAATTGGCTCGCTCTTGTGCTAATCTATCGCTATAGATATTTGAATCTTCGTGATATATATTTTTAATACCTATTTTTTGAATGTTTGTAGATGATTGAGGATTTCTATTTTCGGCTATAGCCGAATATATAATCCCACTGTTGACATTCCCACCAATAATTGTTACACGATTTTTTACTTTTGCAAAATCATATAATAAATTCGAATCTAAATATTCCAATTCTCCATCATCATAACTATATAACGTAGGATTTGAAGTATAACTCAAATTTTTAATTCCACTTTGCACCACTAAATTCCCATGTTCATTATAATACACATTGCATGAAATCATATCTGCTAATTCGATAATCATCCCTCCAAGTGTACTATTTGGACTTTTCGTGATAGTGTACGCAGTGATTTCATCTGCAAGAGTGCTATCAAACAATAATGTTGCGTTATCAATTGGTTGCCCATTCCCATTGTCAAGCCACAATATGTCTTGTATTGCTTTCCTTATATTTGTATTTGCAGGAATTATATATGTTCCATCAATATTTCCTCCTAAAGTACCGTCCAATAATGCAAACTTATCATAGCACTGCATAGCTATTTCTTTATTTGCTCCAATTCGTTTTGCATTAGGATTTCCAATTACAAAAACACCTGCTGGTTGATAGTATAATTCCCCATTTAATAATTTAACGCCTAATTCTAATTTAAATTTAGTATTAATCCAAATTCCATTTGCATCTGGAGCTGGCAACCATTTTCCGTCTGAGTTATTGAGTGAAAAATTTAAACTTCTCCTCTGTCCTTGTTGGTAATTCACTGACAAAGATCCAGATCCCATTATTACGTCATCTATGATATTATCACGCAAAGATTCATCTGAATTTAAGATAGATAGTCTGAACTTTGGATATATAGTCTGACTTTTTATTGTATTATCATAAATTGTTTTAATTGCATTCTCAAAAAATCCCCAAACTATATTATTTGCTATCTTTGTATAAGATGTAGAAGCAGAAGTCTCAACAATTCTAACGCTGTTATTTGCTACTACGCTCAACAATATATTTCTCTCATTTATAATTGAAGGAATTTCTATTGTCCCACTATAAGTGTAAAATAATTCTTCGCTCACTGTGCTTCCAGGCAATACAATTGCCATCTCATTGAATTCAATATCAATTTGTTGAGAAGTATTTGTCACAATAATATTATAAGTAGGTTTTGTAACATATGTAAAAGAAGGAGCTTGATATGACCCATCCATTGTTCGAGAAATAGTGTCTATATTTGTTATTGTATATGAAACATAGGTTGCTCCATTATTATGTTCGACACTATTGATGGCGAATTCTCCTTCGCTAATTATTTTAGATGTATTTGTTGCAAATTCATAAATCGCAGGAGACCATGTGTATATTGATGTAAAAGAACCATAAGTTCCAATTATCATATGTGCAATAGCTTTTGTAGACATATCTATCCTCCTTCTTAATATTTTAATTTTTTAGAAATTTCTAATTCTTCTGAGTTTATTGTTTTGTTTTTGTTGCCCAATGAAATATAGGCATTGTTTAATTGATTTATCATTTCTTTGAACTGCCCTACATCTAAAGAAGATGAATGATCAGACCCTACATCACTAGTATTTAAAGTTATATGTCTTTCTATAATTCGACACCCTAATACTCTAGCAATTATTGATTGAAAATATCCTTCTTCGTGCCCACTGTATCCAATTGTCCACTTTGGATATCTGATTTCCATTTCTTTGATGCAATTTAAATTTGATTCTTTTAATTTTGTTGGATAGTTGCTAACACAATATAATAAGCCCATTACATTCCATTTATCTTTAAATAAATTATACACAATATCAATATCTGCATATGTTGCCATACCAGATGAAAACAGAAATGTTCTATTATCTATCTCTTTTATCTTATTTAATAATATAACATTGTTTAATAACGCACTAGGAATTTTTAAGAATGGCACATCATATTGCATCATAAACTCTAAACTATCCACGTCCCACACACTAGCAGTCCATGAAATATTCAGATATTTACAATATGCATCAATTACATCATATTCGTCTTGCCCAAATTCCATCTTGTGTTTATAGTCAATATATTTCATTTCACCAAATCTTGTGCTTTTAACAATATTTTTTTGATCTGTAGGAACACAAACATCAGGATTTCTTTTTTGAAATTTAACAACGTCGACTCCTATTTCTTTGCATTTCCTTATTAATGTTAAAGCTGTATCTAAATCACCATTGTGATTAATTCCAATGTCTGCAATTATCATAGTTTTACCCCCAGTCCCATCTTTGTAATATTATCTATAACACTCAAATCATTTAATTTAACCGTACCATCTTGAATGTTATCAGAATATTCTAAGATAGATAGTGTTTTTTCACCTATAGCTTGAACTTGGTGAATGCCAAATGGAGGAATTTCAATGATATCCCCTTTATTAATAAATATACATTTGTCAATTAAAAACATTATTCCACTTCCTGAATTTACGTGCCACACTTCGTGCTTTTCCCTATGCAATTGCAACGAAATATATTTGTTGCTATAAATATTCATTGTCTTTATCATATAATTTTCATTAAGGGTATGAATTTGTTCACTTCCCCATCTTGTATATTTAAACTCCATTTCTCATTTCTCCTTTTCTCTTATCGCAAAATTCTATTTTGATTTTGCTTATATATAAATGATGCATACATAAAATCTAAATGTGTATCTACATCAACTGTTTCCTCTTTACTTATTTCAATTGGTAAAAAATTATCATCTAGCATCTTCCCATTTTCAATAAATTTATGCTTATTGAAAATGTGAAAACAATGGGCAGTCTCAAAAATTGGATTTATTTCTTTGGTTGTTAATTCTTCATAATTAATATCATTTAGCATTTCACCATCTTTAGTTAAAATCCAATTTTTAAATTCTTTGACGCTTGTTGCATATTCTTTATCACTGTTATTAAATATATTAACTGAATTTTCAATTGTCTCCTTCTTTAACATCAGCAAGCAAGGGTTTAAGAACATTAAATAATTATCTTCTACATTTAATATATCTTTAAATATATATTTCAGAGGAGTTTCTGCATTGCAAGTTGCTTCATCTCTAATTATAATTTTTATGTTTTTATATTTTTTTGCGATATCAATCAATTCTACGTCATTTATTAAAACATACTTATTTATATTTTCATCAACTTGATTTAATTTATCGCATGCAATATCAAATAGGCAAGTTGTAGATATTGGAAGAATTAATTTATTTGGCAATCTTTCGCTATTTAATCTTGCAGGCATAAATATCCCTGTTTTCTTAATATTCGATTGATGGATTTTCTCTGACATATCTACCTCCTGAATTATTACAATATACACACGGAGAGCCTTTCTTATAATTCCCCTCATTGCAATTTTTTATAAACTCTAGTCTCTCATTTGAATTTAATATGTTTATCAAACTACTGTTATTTAAATTTCCAATAATATAATTTTTGTGTTCATCGATATCATTACGCACATTGCAACAAGGTGACACTGAACCATCATAATTTATGCCAATGAAATACTTTGGCTCATCGCAGATATCTGTTCTAACATTGTTATATTGAGAAAGAAATCCACCTCTTGAACTGATATTATAATTTAAATTAAAGTTGGTATAATAACACACTTTAATATCATTGCATTGTCCATATATAATGTTTGATTCAAATTTTTCAAATTTAATACCTAAAATATCCATTTTTGAAATAGCGTATGAAAATCCCTTATTGTCATAATCCATTATTGTTATCTCATCTAATTCGCAACTTTGCAATATATTTTTATTTAGAAAATCTCCATTTGTATTTGATATATATGTGCAATAAGGCAATTTTTCTTTAAATTTAAGTATTGTCTCATTTAGAATATTTGCATCATAAAAAGGTTCATTATATCTTGAAAAAGAAATATATCCTTTATAATTATTATTATATAATTCCCCTATTAAGCTATTAATGTCATATTGTTGGTTTACATTTGTACTTCTATCAATTATAAAATTAGGACACCAACTACATTTTCTATTGCAATACGAAAATAATTCTATCTCTATTAGTCTTAAATCTCTTATACTCATATCTCACTCCTCTTCACTCGAAATTTTCCATACTTTTCCACTGCTTCGAATGAATAATATGTCTCTCCTTATGGCAATATTTGCAAGTTTCTGGGAAATTACTTTCCGAATCTAGTTGCATTGAAAATTTTTTCATTTTATCATTATTTATTATATCAATAATTTTATTTTCTGAAACATTCCCCATAGTCAAATAAGTATGATATTCGCAGTCATTTCTTATGTGACAACAAGGCATTATATTTCCCTTGTAGTCTATATTTACAGTAGTAATTGTTTCAATACATGGCAAACTTCTAGTTTCTAAATTATTTCTCCATTTTATATTGGAATAATCAGTATTATCTGGAGTAAGTATGCCTCCTCTATTTTCCAATGCCCTATTGTTTGTCCAATTGCATTGACACATAATCAATCCTACATATTCATGTATAGCGTATATTAATTCCTTATTTTCATTCATATCTACGATAACACAGCCCATTTCTTCAAGCTTATTTTCCCAATGTTTAATTCCTTTATTATCGTAGTCGTTGATCAGCAATGTATTTAAATTTAATTTTTCAAAACTATCTTTTGTTAAATAATCTCCATTGGTAGTTGTCTCTACTTTAATATGGTTATCACAAGTGTTGAAAATTTGGTCAATTCTTTTTTTGAGCAATTCAATATTGTAAAATGGCTCATTATATCCTAATAATGCAATAGAAGGATATAACATACTAGGATCGTATTTTCCGAACCCTTCTTCGTTTAACTGAGATAGTATCGAGCTAAACATTTCATCGCTCATTTCTTCATATTTATTTCTCAAGTATATTTTATTAGGACACCAATCACATTTTCTATTGCAATATGAATGCAACTCTATATATACTTTCTTTATATGCTTTAAGTTTCTTTCCATTTCTCAAATTCTCCAATATCATTGATTGTTCCAGAAGGGGGTATGTCATCTTTGTGATAGTATAGTAAATCGCAAAGCCATAATGGACTAGCATAAATAGACAATACTACATCGGACATATCAAAAGTTTCCCTTTCATATATATAGTCATTTATAAAATTTCCACCATTGTCTCTTATTTCGCATTTTAATTTTTCAACAAGTTCTTTATTCTTCAATACGCTATCTGCATACAATATATCAATATTATTACGTAAAATCAAAGAATTCGACATTGGGACAAATCTCTTAAAAAGCATTAACTCAAAATGATATTCTTTAAATATTATGCAAAACATAGGTTTATTTTTTGGAATTTCTCCTTTTCCTGAGAGCAATTTTAAAGAAATAATTCTATGACTTCCTTCGAGAACATAGTATTTACCATTTTGTTCTAATACAATTATTGGAAACCATGTTCCTTTTTTTGAAATATCTCTTCCTAATGCAAGCCTATCGTCTTTGACGTCCATAAGGAATTTGTTGCTTTTGTAAACATCCCATCTTTTATTCATCATATGTGGTCGTAAATATAGTTTGTCTAACCCAATGAATTTCATTTCAATATCATTATTATTTTGATATATATTTTTTAAGTTAAAATTTATATAATCATCATAATATAATTTCATTATATCTTTTTGACTGTACTCTCTCTGAAATTCTCTTTTGTCATAAAAATAATCTATCGAATGATCGTTGATGCGTGTGTGCACTTTAGCTTCATTGTTTTCAATAATTAAAAATTTATTTTTCCCTTGCTCTGATGTGATATCATCAAACATACTATCGTCAGAATAAGTATATTTTATATCTGATAGAGGGATGTTCTTGCGTTGAGATAATTTGCTTATATATTCATTAATATCCATATTGTTATTTTTATACATTGCATAAATTTGATTTGGATTATTTTTATTATATATCGTTATCATAATATCTCCTCTTTATTATACAAATGAATATGAATATGTGCCTCCAAACTTAGCATCAATAATTTCAATTGTAGTATCAGCTACTTTAATTTCCCAAATGCCTTCGCTTGGCAACATCAATGATGCTTCTGGAAATTGTGCTACTGTACTAATTACTTCGCTTCCATCTTTGAACGCCTTTATAGTTGTACCAATTGTTGTATTTGAAAATAACACTATTGGAAGTTCAATGCTATATTTTTCATTAAACGATGTATTCAAATGCAAAACTAAATTTTCATTATAATAAATTGACCATATTCCAACGTGTTCAAATTTAATATCTATATTATCTTTTGATGCATTATAGGTCTCAACAATGTCGCCTTGAATTACCTTTATTTGAGAATTTACAAGTAAATTTCCAATATATAATGTCGGAACTTCATCTGGCTTTATATCTTCATACTCGACAACTGACAAATCTCTTGCGTCATCAATTTGTATGTATTCAAAATCAACAGACACAGGTTGTTCTCCTATATTATCATTGACTTTATATGAAACACTCTGAATATCTACAATATATGAATTTCCCTTCCTGTCTTTTAGCAATTTTTTATTTCCATTTACAATAAATTTAGTGAATCTATCTTGTAATTCGACAGTGTTTATAAGTTTTGTGTCCAGTATTTGTGTCATCAAACAAGATACACTTCCTTTAGTATAATTTCTTTCGCCTATACTTACTTTTGAAAATTGAGTAAATCCATCATACTTATATTTGTCAATCACCTGTTCTTGAGTGCCTGAATTTACATTTGTATCAAATATAAACATATTTTCTAAGTCTGCATAAAAAAGATTTTTTGAATTATATAAATCATCAAATTCAAGAATATCAAAAATTACCCATCCTCCCCAACAACTTTTAACATCATCAACTAATATTGATGACGCATTTGCATCTTGTGTCTCAGGGAATATTAGATATTGATATTCTGATTCATGAGCTATGTTGTAATCAATTATGCTGGTTTTAGATATAGGAACTCTTTGCACAAATTTAAATTGATTGTCTAAAACTCCTTTTTTATATACTGACCACGAAACTAATGGTGAATTCAAAGTATCTACCAATCCTCCATTAATCCCTACACTAAAGTCAGCTAAGAACTTAGTTTCCTCATCCCACTCAGGAATATAACCTATATTGTTAAATTTATTTTTATCTTTTATTTCTGAATTATCCACTATTCTTTCAATAGAATGTATATATCCTATTTTGGTTTCCCCATATATAGTAATTTTATTATATCCACTCATAAGCTATTCAATACCTCTCCTCTCTATGGATCTAATGGAAGAATTATAGCAATAGCTCCTTGACCACCTGCTCCTCCACTTGGAGTAGCATACGAGCCTCCCTGTCCGCCTCCATAGCCTCCTCCACCAGTTGCCCATCTTGCATTTGTTGCCGATATGTTTGACGGACCTCCAGCTCCACCTTGTCCTAGCCAACCATTGCCTTTTCCACCAGGAATTATTACTAAGTCCTCTGCTCCATCACCACTTTGACCTGGAGACGCTTCTCCACCTTCGAAGCCACCTGCTCCTCCATACATAGCAAATGACATTTGATATGTAGATGATGTCCCATTCGTAGCCCTAATTAAAAATGGGTCGTTCAAATCTATACTTTCCCCTTGATCTGTTCTTACCCATTCTGATACACCGTCACTTATTATGTATACTTCGGCTTGAATTCCCTTTAATGCTACATAATCTCCAAAAATTGTATTTGCTCCTGCGTTTATACTGTACTTTATTTCCTGACCAGGTGTAACACTTAAAATAAAATTACGATATTGTCCTGCTCCTCCTCCAGCCCATCTGTTGGAATAAAATGCATAATTTGGTGCAGCGTTATAGAATATATCATCTCCGCCTCCGCCAACCATCTGTACAAAAATCCAATTTTGTTTTATATCCAATGGGACAGTCCAAAAATTAGTTCCTATATTTGTCAGAGCAATTCTATCTTCATTAAATACATCTAAAAATCCTGGAGTATCTCTTAGCAACGATGTCTTGCCTGGAGTATCTAGTACATTCTGCAATGCTTCACGAGACCTTCTATATATATCAAATGGAAGCGTATTTAATATAGACGACGCATAAGGACTTTTGTTGACAAGAGCAACTAAAACAGAAACTGATATATACTCATCGTATGCCAAACCATTAGAAGTAATATCTGATAAGCTATCGCATTTAGATAAATTTTCAAACAAATATATGGTTTTACTTAAGCCTACATACCAAGCATACATAGCCATCTGTTTCCCAATAGCACTAACTTCAATAACATTATTTTTTCCAAAGGCTATATCTAAAATATTAGGATCGGTCTCACTACAAAAAATTTGATATGAAATTAAATTTTCAAATCTTTTAAATTTTAATCCATCATTTAAATTATATCCCGATGGAATATCGGTTGAGCTATTTGTAGAAATATACCTATTATTCGAATTATCAAGTTTATTTATACCTTCCCTTATATATGTGGAATTATCATTTTCATTTATTTGTATTTTCATAAATTCAGCCCCCTATAATGTTCCCAATATAGATGTGGCGAATGGACTTAAATTTACAATTGCCTTTAAATTTACGCTTGATTTAAGCTCATTAAACGCAGATGTATTATCTTTAATAGTTTGAAGGCTACCGCATTTTCGTAGTTCGTTATATGGGAATGCACTTCTACTTTCTCCTTTGTACCATCCTGCCATAGCTAATTGCAATCCTATTCCAACAACTAAATCGACATTATTTTTCCCAAAAGCTATATCTAATTTAGTTGCATTTGTATCATATGCAAAAACCATATATGATGACAAATTATTATTAGCGGACAATATAGAATCTACAGATGCAGTTGCAACATTTTGACCATAAAGTGTCGCTATTTCATCTGAAACTTTGATATTTTCAGCATAGGAAAGGGAGTTTATCTTAGCTCTTACTTCACTCCCACTATCTGTTGCTTCAATTGGTATATACATATATTCACCACCTTATTATTTATTTAATTTATTTATAACAACTCTTGTTGGCAACAAAAATATTTGCCACCATGAGTCATATAGACTATCTTCTCCACGTTCTGTCCAATATTTGGAATCACTCCACGATTCACTATCTTCCCAAATATAATTTGTATTAACAACTGGAACACCAGAATCTGTCAATATCCAATTTGTACCTTCTGATTGTACTGTTATTTCTCCCTTATATTTGTCATCAATATTATATTTAAATACACCATATTCAAAACTAACTATATAAAATTCGTTTGTCAATAAATTTTCTAATTTGATTATATCCCCTGAAAAATTTTTTGAAATATTGCACAATAAATATGTGGTTGAATTTTCATCAACTGTCACTCCTTCAATGGGGGTTTCGATATAATATTCTACCTTAGATTTGTCTTTTAAATTCAAAACACCTTTATTTGGAGAAATCTCGTTTTTAGAAATTGTATATAGAACATCTTCTTCGCCACTGGCAATTCCTAAATTCAATAATGGTTGCTCCCATTTTATTTCTAAGGCACTTTTTTCACGAATAAATTCTGTAGATGCAAGTAAAGACAAATTTGTCTGCTGATAATCTACTGAAAAGCTCTCTGTGGTTTTTAAGATATATCCATCTTGATTTTCAATGATTAATTCAATAGTATATTCTTCATCTGTTAATAAATTATCAACTTGAAAATTGATATCATTGTCATTCTGTTGTCCACTTGTAGATATAACTTCTTCTCTATTATATAAATTCCATGTATAATATCTCCAGTCAACATTCTGTTCTTGAGAATAAGATCCAGAGAAAGTATATGAATTAGATTTTATAACGTCGACGCTATTTATTATCGAAATGTTTGGTGTAGATCTTCCTCTGAGATAAAAGTCATCACTTATAATATAGTTTGAAAGAATAGTATAAGCATCTCCAACAGCTGGAGAAAATGACAATGGTGTTGAAAAGGTTATTTTCCCTGTGGAGTTATCATACGCAGATATTAAGTGAATTTCATTTCTTATTCTCACATACATTCCTGCTTTAATTGCTGAATTTGCATAATTTTCATAATTTTTACGCACATATAATGTAGTTGTATTTCCAGCAGTAGGACAAAACCCAGATGTCACCCATATATCTGGAATAGATTCATAAAGTGTGATATTCCATATATAGTCTTCTCCGTTATTTAACAAATTTTTCGTTGTTGCATAAATGTTGAAATCATCATTATTGTATAACGGTGATACCAAAGCAACCTTACCTGTATTAACTTTTGTCGCATTGTTTAAATCTTTCACAATAATTTGTGCGTGTGTTACTGATGTGCTTCCAGAAGCATTGATAGAACCTGTAAATTCTACTCCATTTGAAACATCGACATCAGACAAATGTGGCGATACGAAAGAAGGTTCAAATAATATAGTAATCACCTACCTTTTTCTATGTTTAAAAAATTAAGGTGAATAAAATAATTCTTTTATCCACCTTTTAACTTAACTTATTATTTTTATTATTGACGTCCTGTGACAGCAACTAAATTTCTCATTTGATTTATAAAATCATTTGCATCATTTGCTGTTACTGACATATTTGCTATATTCACTGAATTGTCATTCTGATTAGAGTGAGTATTGCTAACAGAACTCATACTATTCATCATTGATGGTAACATCAAATCCCTCATAGCTTTTGCCCCATTATTCATTTGTTCTTGAGTAAGAACTCCCTCTCCTTTTAATGCTCTAACAAAAATTTCTTTTTGCGGATCAATAGGAACGTCTCCTAATAATCCAGATTCTATGCCATCATGTCTCCATACATCTTTAGACGCAGAAGATGAGCTCGATGAACTACTAGCTGTTGCTGGCTTAGTTGGTTTTGACCCAGTAGAGGTTGCTTTGCCTGAACTCGATGATGAACTAGATGAGCTAGATGATCCACCTACTTTTGTAGATGTATAATCCCCACCTATTCCACCTGTAATTTCATAGTCTCCACCATCTGTATGAATTATTGTTCCTGCTGGAAGTCCATATGTTTGAGTTTTCCCATCTTTAAAATCAACTTGAACTTTCCCAACTCCAGGAACTGTAGCCCAACCTTTTGTCATGCTTGAGTCAACAGATGCGGAGTTCCCACTTGAACCATAAATACTAGAACTATCTTTAGTTGCTGTATCTTGAACATCTAATAATGAATTTTGTGCTTGCTGAACATCTTCATACGCACTAATCATCTTATCACGATAATTTTCAATTGCACTTATTTCACGATTCAAAAGAGCTTCTCTTTCACCAACACCTAGCATTGTATCTAATGTGAGCTCACGTTGAACCTCTTGATAAGTTTCAGGTATATCTTTTAAAGCATCAATATAATCTTCCCACTGATCAATTTCAAAATCAACTTCTGCAATTTGAGCATCAGCTTCAGCATCATTGATTTCTTGTTGTTTATCAAATTCAGCTTGCTTATCTGATTCCCAAACCCATCCTTTATCTTCGTGATATACTCTTTGAGTACGCTGACCTTGTATAAGTGCTAATTCAGCTTTCAACTGATCGACAGTCATACGTTGCATTTCAAGTTGAATTTCTTTTAATTTATTTCGTTTTTCATCAGCATCAGTTATTAGATCTAATTCAGCTTTTTGTTGCTTAATATAGTCTATTTGAGATTGGAATTGATTAGCAAGATTATCGTCTCCACCCATTATAGCTTCAGCTTTATCTTTTTCTAAATCAACAATGGTAGTGTTTAAATCTTTTATTCCTTCAAGAATTTCTTTTTGTTTTTCTAAAGGTTCGATTTTCTCCCTAGTTATCATATCTTCTATGATATCTGGAATTCCCTCGTATGCATCTTTGATTTCTTCAATAAGTTCTAAATTTTGCTCTTGAAGATCAATCCATTCTTCAGTACTTTCAATTATCTCATTAATATATAGAGCTGGATTTTCCATATCTCTATATCTATCAGCACGAGATTCTTCTATATCTTGAAGTTGTTTATTGTAGTTGATTTGTTCTTTAATTTCATCTAGCCAATCAGAATCTCCTTCTTCAGCAGAGTTCTTCCTAGTTTCAGACAATCCTCTTTGATATTCAACAATACCTTTTCTATAATCTGAAGCATCTTCAATCTGAGTAATTTTAACTTGACGAATTTCTTCATTAGCATCCATCCAAGCACTTTGGAGTTCGGCTATTTCAGTAGCGTACTTTTCTGCTCCATCTGGAAGACTTCTTAAATATTCAGCTTGTTCGTGAGAAAGAGTTTTTATTTGCTCATAATAGCCTATTTGTTTTTCTAATTCATCATTCCAAGCTATCGAACCTATTTCGAAGTTTTTTTGAATATTCTCAGATATTTTAAGCATATGCTCTAATGCTTTTATAGCATTATCATATTCATCTAATATATCGTCGCTTCCACTATCCTCTTCATCGGTACTGCTAACATCGAGACCACCTGGATTTGTGTCAATTCCAGAAAGAGGGCTTCCTCCAGCTCCAGCTGAGAAATGACCTACTTTTTCAACGCCAAATATCTCATCTGTAACATCTTTAAGAGAGTTTCCAACCATTTTAAGAAGTGAGTCATTTTTTATACCAGATAGCATATTAGAGATACTGCCTGATTTACTTCCACCAGAAATAGTAATTTCTCCGCCCTTTGTTATCCAGTCCATAACACTTGATGTAGATGGAGTGATAGTTAGTGTGACACTAAAATGTTTAATTAGATCCGATAGAGATGTAAATAATCCTTCTACTGCTGTAGCAACTCTTTGCATTTTTTCGCCAACAGTTTCAGCTACGGCATCCATAATAACATTGGTATTATCAGCAACATCATACAGCGATTCGTCAGCTAAACTTTCTACATTATCTAGCTCATTACCCATCTTGTCAAATAATTTAATATCTTTTTCGTCAAGCAATTCTAATACTGCTTTATCAGCTTCTTTTGTTTCGGCGAAAAATTTCGCTACATCGTTTGTAGCTTTTTCGTAGTCGACAGTCCCAACATCGTCTTGAGAAAAATTCATTTCTCCTGCATTATTAAGATTTTCATTTAGATATGCTTGATTTTTAGCTACCGCATCTATCCATCCAGCATATTTCGCCATTTCTGCTTGAGCATCTTTAACTTCATCAGTTTGAGCCTCAATTACTTCATTTGTTTCTCTGGTTGCTTTAGATGCTTCCGTTTCTACCTCAATATATTTACGAGTCCATCCAAGTTGAGCATCGTAAGTAGTTTCCCACGTACTTACTTCACGTTCATATTCTGGCTTATCATATTTTACTATTGAAGATGCGTCTATTATATTACCAGTGTCTTTATACATATTGTTGAATAAATCTACACCAGTCATATCCCCAGCATTATAGCTGTCTATAGAATAATTATATATTCCTTGTATATTTTGGGCAAATGCACCAAATAAAGCTTGCAAAGACTCTCCTGCTTCTGTGCCATCTTCATATATCTTGCTAAAGTCAATGCTATTTAAGTAACTTTGAATATTATTGCTATAATCTTCAATGCTTATTTCTGAATTTGTTAGTTTCTCATTAAGGGATTTTATATCTGCTCCAATTTCCTCTATAGGGATATATTGAGTATCTTTAAATACATCGAGCTTGATAGGAACTTTTATTTCCATGCCTTTGTATTGTTTCAAAGCATTGTCAATATCCTCATTAGTCAATTGCGTAAAACTGAATGTAGGTGTAATTTGAACATCTATTCCCATTTTAGCTAAACTGTTTTGAAGCTGTCTTTGAATATTGTCAGCCATCATTTGCTGACTTGTATCACCAAGATACAGCGAATTTAGGTCTTCAAATATTGTCAGGTATTTATCTGTTATTTCTTTATTTAAAGTATTTGATTCATCTGTTAGAGTTTGTGCTAATTCTCTATCCCCATCAATAATAGCTTGTTCTGCTTTATCAACTGTGTCAAGATAATCACGAACCAAAATATCTATTTCTGCAATACGATTTGTTTTAGTTGTACCAAACCCTGTTGCAAAACCATCCATAAATCCTGTGTTATCTTGGTTTTTATTGTCAACAGATACAGTTTGATCCATCAAAGCTTTCTCAGCCATATCTGCTGTAAGAGTAGATGTGACTGCATGATTTTGCTTTTGTAACTCTAGTGTATTTTGAAGTAATGCATTTTGTCTTTCTAAATTTGAAAGCTCTGTTTGATCTGTTAGGTTTAGAGGTCCAGATTCTTTTAATAGAGCCATTCTTTCTTGAATTTCTTCAAGCTGCCTTTCTGTACTAGAAAGTTCTGATTCAAGATCTGAAAGTTCCTCATTCATTCCAGCTAAAGCTTCTCTATTTTCTTCTGTTGTTACAGTAAGTTTATCTACAGCCCATATGATGCCATATAGAGCCACCATTCCTGCTACAACTTGAAGGATAGGAGACCTCATAAATGTAGCTCCTAGAGCTTTCATACTTTTATTTAGTTTTCCTGTTGTTACTGCTGTTGCACCTTGAGCTTTATCTAATTGCTTAGTTGCGTTAGATTGATCGACAATAGCTTGTCTTAAGTCTTCACTTTGTAGTTTGGTGCTATTCAATGCATCATCTAAAAATTCTGCTGAAAATCCACCTTTAGATAGTATGTCTTTTTGTTTTTCAATGTCTTTAAGTCCATTGAGCATACCTATAAGATCATCACTTGTTTTAGATACTTCAAATAAGTTTTTACCTGTGAAATATCCTCCTTGAATCACGTTTCCAATTTGAGATAACGCATCACCATAGGCAACTAAGTTATTTACTCCACTTTTTGTAGCTGGAATAAGTTTCCCTAAGAATAGAGTTCCTATAGCTCCTCCTACTGGTGCTAATACACTAGGAGTTTCTGCGATAGCATTTAGCATTTGTCCAAATCCAGTTGCTACATCTAAGGTTTGTTTGTAGAGTGCTTCAAATCCTGGTTGATATGCTATTTGTTGGAACGTTGATATCATAGTATTGGTTTTCGCTTCAATACTATCTAAATACACTTCATATTTTTGTGCTGCTGAACCTGCTGCATTATAGGCAGATTCATTATATTCTAATACTTTGTTGTAATTATTAAAAGCGGCACGTAAATTTTCGGCTTGTCTTACGCCTGCGAGAGCCGTTACTATCGCATTCTTTGTTAAATCATCGTAGTTTTCCCATTGCATTCCTACTTCATTTAACACATCTCCCATTTCACGCCATTCATTTTCAGATGTACGAACAGCTATTCCAAGAGATGAAAGGGTTTTTTCTACATCATTACATTCTGTTACTTTCACCGTTCGATTCGGTTACTGACTATATATTACTATAAATATATAGCGAAATTGGTTCTTCTTTAAAGTGTCTTTACACTTGACCAATTTTCTCGTGCTTCACTATGTCTTAAATTATTCCACGAGTTCAGACTATCGCATCATCATCTTTCGATGATGTTAATTCGTTTAGTCGTTCAACGCCTATAAACGTATTTAAATCAATTTCACATACACTACATTTTATTTTGTTTTCTTCAACATTATATTCAAACCAGTGTCTAAAATTATTGTTAAAGTAATATTTTACTTTTTCATAAACTTTTACGATAATTTCATCATTAGGAATTTTATCTTTGCTTGAAATTATTGTGAAAATTTTCCATCCCTCTGAATATAATTGTTTTTTTCTATAATTTGAATTTCTATCAAAAGAT
This sequence comes from uncultured Peptococcaceae bacterium, assembly GCA_964372025.1. GTDB lineage: Bacteria > Bacillota > Dehalobacteriia > UBA4068 > UBA4068 > CAYJBP01. The sequence continues at coordinate 19,025 of CAYJPF010000001.1, forward strand.
GATTGAGAAATATGCCCCATTTTAACAGATAAATTATGCCCTGAACCATCCCATTCTAATGCAATCTTATTTTTTAAATCTGCCATATCTATTGCATATTTTAAGCACGGATAATTTAATTCTAAATCTAATAATTCGCAAACATATCTTTGTGCTTTCGATGATATAAAAGAAGAATTATTGTAAGCAGTGTTTATGGCTTTTTGCACAAAATCTTTGACTTGCTTTGGATTTCTCACTCCATATTTTGCTTCAAAATTATCATCTCTTCTTCTTTTTATTTCTTTGTTTTTCATAGGATGATCAACACCATATTTCTTAATCATTCCTTGTTTGATTCGTTCTCTATCTTTTAACGGTGAAATTTCAGGCAGTCCAAATTTAGGATTTTCCTTTCTTTTTTCTCTCATTGTTTTTTGTACTTTCTGAGACACACCTTTAATTTGGGATATATTCTCAACATTGTATTTTTTATTTATTGATTCTAAATGTTTTTTTTGAATGCATTTAGAATTTGAACAACAATGTTTTTGAACATTTTCAATATTTCTTATCAATAGGTTATATGACTTTAAATCATTTTTATGACAATAGTCGCATTTATATCTAACATTTACCTTAGAGCCTCTGGTTAAATCTTTTACTTTTACTATTATATTGTTATTAATAGAAACATCATATCCTTTTTCTCTGTAATGTAATATGTTTGATGCAGTAATCTTAATTTCTACAAATTCATCTAGTATGATTTAAATCACATCCTTCCTTCAATATAAATTTTTAATATTTGTGTGTATGTTATTTATAGTTCGCCCTTGTTTCCATTTTAAGTATGGAGTCCAAGTCAATTAGAATTAATTTCACTAAAGAGGCTTATTTATTATTCCTCTTAAGCCGACCTTAATATGTTAATCGGCTCACCAGTTTCATCATCATAGAAAAGTCCAAGTTTTACATTTGCATATCTTGCTGCAAGTGTCTTAAAAGATTCTCCGATAGTTGAAGCTGACTTTCTAGTTGTTTCAGATACGGTTGTTATTAGTGCTGCCAATTGTTCGAAAGGAATTCCGACATCATTTGCTGAATTCGCTGTTCTACTAAATGCAATCGCTAATTCTTCTGAACTTGTGGCTGCTTCCATCTTTTATATTGCTTTAGAGATCGTTAATCTCTAAAGTTTAAATTAAAAATAAAATATTGATTCATTTTTTTCTACATCATAAATATAGTGATTATAATTTAAATCCACCAAATGATAAAAGGCATCTTTTTTTATCATATTTAAAGTATCATCATTTATTTTATCAGTAGATGATATAATTCTAAATTCTTTGAGACCCAATGATTTAAAATACTCACGACGCTTTTCTTCTTTAGCATCAAATTCAGAGTTAGATATTTTCCCCCAATGAACTTGTAATCTATGCCCACTACCATCATATTCTAAGTATATTTTTTCATTTTCAAAATACATATCTGCACAATATTTTTTGAAAGGATAATTTAAAAAATTAGCATTATATAAATCAAATATATGTTTTTGCATTTTACTAGCTGGAAATTTTTGAGATAAAAATCCACTTTTCAAACATTTCTCTTTGAAAATATCTACTTTCATAGGATTATCAGTTCCATATTTTTTTATGCATGATTTTAAAAAATTATCTTTCATCAATTGTTTCTCTTCATCAGTTTTGTTTTTATTGGTAGCATTAGAGGCTTTTAATCTACATGATTTACAAGCATGCTTTCTATCTATATTTTTATCATATCTTGACAAATTTAAAAAGGTAGTTTCATATTGAATTTGACAATAATCACATTGAATCAATATTTTTGCCTTACTATTGATAGGAGCATGACTGTAGTGTATTTTAATAATATCTCCTACTTTGAAATCTTCATATCCTAAGTTTTTATATCTATTTTTATTGCGGTGAATTATTTCTATTTCTACATATTTACTAACTATTATTAATATCACCCTCTTTCTATTATTTTATTTTATTTTATTTTATTTTATTTTTAATTTAAAGCTCATAATTTCTTATGAGAATAGACTATATCTTATTATTATATGCTACAACCACATATAATAATCCTCCCATTTCCAATCACTCGATTGTACTCTACTTAGTTATTCACATATATATTTCTTATATGCTATCTGTTCGATAGTCGTTGAACCTTCTCCATTTTAAAGGAGCTTGGATGCTGATTGTCTCATTCTTGTAATTTTTAAACATTCACATTTATTTTTTCAAATTATGTTGTAGTTTACAAGACTCTTTAAGATTTCCCAGCAGTTAAAGAGGTTTATACTGAACTATGGTATTAATCCAGTTTGCTAAACACATCTACAACTTTAGATGCGTCTTCAACAGCCATTTTGTAACCATTCAATGTACTGGTTAAATATTCGGTAGCTTCAGCAGATTCCATTCCACCTACTTTACTAAATATCAATGACTGTTCTAATAATTCATTAGTTTCTTCGACCGACTTACCTTGTCTTAGCCACTCCGTCGCTCCTAGAGCAACTTGATCTATGGTTGACCCCATATTTTTAGCAAGATCTGCATAGTTCTCACTTAATTGACGGATTTCATTATTAGTATATCCAGTAACCATCTGTATATCTACAAATGATTTATTTAATTCAGCAATAGTTTCTATACCATTCCTAAATCCCTGAATAACTTCCCATAAACTTCTATATATGATTGTATAAGTTACAATCCTTGCAGATGCATCTTTCCAACCAGAAATCATATCCCTAAAGAAACCTTCATTAACAGATCTTGCCGCTAATGATTGTTGTCTAATAAGACTAATCTGATTCTTATATTCTTTTGCAGATGTTGTCATCTTATTATAAGTTGTAGCATCGGATTTATGCAAGGCTTCCATATTTCTTAATTCTTTGACATATGCATTTGTACTATTATGCAATTGAGCAATAAGAGTTTGTCGTTCTTTTGTATTTCCCCCAAAAGCACTAGCCTTAGCTTCTTCAGCTACAAGCATTTTCTGCAATGACAATGTTTTTTGTTGCAAAACATTATACTGTCTCAAGGCATCAGCTTTAACTTTATCATTCTGATTACTTTGCTTTGTATTAGCATCATAAGTAATTTCAGCTTCCATTGCTTTGCCTTGATCTATTGTGTTTGTAAAATCTGTGGCAGAAGCGTCCATTTCTTTATTTAGTTTTTCCCTAGATTGTGTGGCTTGATCAATTTCTCTTTTGAGTTGTTCCATATTTTTAATGGACTCTTGGTCATTTTTACCACTAATTTCTATAGTATTTAATTTTTTCTTAGAATCTACAATTTGTCTGGTTAAAGATAAGTATTCTTTAGATTGTGCATTAGCCTGATTTAAAGATGCTTGTTCTTGATATAATGTCTTTTGGTTATCAGTTTTTGCCATTATATCTTCAGATTTTCGAATTGTTTCAAAAAATCCATATTGAGATTGAGACAGCTTGCTTTCTAATTTATCTTTTTCTAAAGTAGTAGATGCTATAGTAGATCTCAATCTTTCCATTTCTTGAATTTCAGATTGAGTTCCTGATCCTAAAATTTCTATTTTGTTTAGTTTATTTGTCGCTTGAGCTATTTGATTTACTTTTTTCAAATAGTCATCAGCATCTTTTTTTGCTTGAGAAAATTGTTGTGACTCTTTCTTTTCTTGGTATCCAGATGTCGCAACTAAGGCTTTTGATTCTATATTAGAAGCCTCTTGATAAGTTTTAGAAAAATCATATGATGATTTTTTCATTTGGGTATCTAACTCTGTCTTAGCTTTTTTTGCAGAATCTATGCTTCTTTCCAACCGCTCAATTTCTGCAATTTCAGATTGAGTGCCACTTCCCAATATTGTCAATTTATTAGCACGATTTGTCTCTTGAACTATTCTTCTTGTCAATTTTAAAAATTCATTTGCTTGTTTTGTAGCATTTGCAATATTGCTTGTATCGACAATTTTAGCTCCTGTTAAATTCCCTTTGCCATCGTATTTCAAGGCTAATTTCATCTTTTGCAATTCTCCAGTCGCAGACTGAACTTGCATTTCAAAAGATTTCACATGCCCTTTAGCCTTATCAAACTGAGTATTAACAACATTCATCTGCTTTAAAGCTTGCTCTACATCGATATCTAAATCTACACTCTTTAAATGATCATTGACCATCTTATTTATTTTCTCTACAACTTGCCTAGTCTGAGCATCATCAGTTTTTAATCTCAGTAGTGCTTCTAAGCCAGTTTGTGCCATATAATCTCCCTCCTTCCTCTAAGTGTTCAATTATATTTTATTCATTTTTTTAAATTTATCCCACTCGTAATGTATAACAGAATCTATATATCTTTGAGTTTCTTCAACAAAATTTATTCCTTGATATGCAAATAAAGGACTGTTCTGCCCATAATTCACACTAGCTGCAATTTCAGATGCAAAAGGAACTCCATCAAAGCCTGCGTGTTGACCCCACTGGTTTGGTTCTGTAGCATAGCTCACTGGTAATTTTCTACCATCTATACCTACACGCCATTCTCCATTAGAATATCTTCTAACAATTACAGCTCTTGACAATGCTCCACTTCTATGATATTTTTCATATCCTTCTGAACCATCTGATTGCGTTTCATTCAAATTATGTTGCAAAACATCTCTGTTATAAACCATTTCATTGATATATTTTTGCATATACCAGCCAGCCAATTCTCCTAAATATTGTCCAAATTTATCTTGAATTTCAGCTTCTATTTTTGATAAATCGGCTATGTTTGAAAAAGTTTTGCTCACTCTTATTTTTGGAACAGTAGGAGCTTTTCCAATATCATTTGTATTCATAAAATCGCCTCACTATTTTATTATTCTTGGTATTTTGCTTGAATATATTTCATCTCTTAATTTCACCATACTAGGATCGTTCATTTCTAATATATTTGTTATATTTGACAATTTATCTGTCTCTATATTTTTAAACATATTTCCTGACGATTCTACAATTTCTTTCAAATTGTCAACATCATATCCATCATTAAATACTTCTGCGATAGATGCACATTTAAATTTTAAGGCGTTATCTATCAAATTGCAAGCTAGAATAAAGTCATTATTGCATCTAGCTCTGATATAATCATAAAGACCAGAGTGCAATACTACATCATAATTTTCTGCTAATATTTCGCTTGGCTTAATTTGAATATTTGTATAAGAAAATAATATTCCAAACACTTTATGTACTTCTAACATCAATGCCATTTCTACAAAATCTTTGTCATCTGAATTTACTATAAAAAATAAATCAGATAAACTTTTTTTAATTGAAACTGAAATATACTTTTCAACTTCAATTTCATTGTCTAAAAATTCAACAAATTCTTCATGTGAAATCTTTTTATTGATCTTATCCATACATTTAGGATATATATCTAAAAAAGATACTCTTTCAAATTCTACTTGATTACTCATAATTACTCCTTTACTCTTAAGAATTACTTAAATAATTTTCTAATTTATCTAAATCTTTCCATTCACGCTCATCATCTCTTAAATCATTGTAAACTTTATACATCTCAGAACTCTTCCATCCCATGATTGCAATAATCAAATCACTAGACAACCCTAGCCTAGTCAAATGTGTCACAATATAATGTCTGAATGCATGAGGGTATAGGTGCACAATTTCTTTATTTTTATTAGTTGGTTCTTCTTCTGACAAATACTTTTGCCAATTCTCAATCCATCTTCGTGAAGTTATAGTAGATGCTGGTTCTCCATCTTTGGTTATAAATATAAAACCGTGGTCATCCATTCCTTTCTCAATTAAAATTTGCTCACGAATTTCCAACCATTGTTTATATATGGGCATAAATATATCTTTTATAATATACTTATGAGTCTTTTCTCCTTCACGACCTCTACCTTTGGTTTTAATAGGTTTTTTTGTTTTTAAAAATATGCCATTAAACCCAACAGAGTCTTCATCAATAATATCAGTAGTAAATCTAAATAACTCACTTATTCTTGCTCCTGATCCAATCATCAACGCTAAAAAGCAAGCCCACTGAATATTTTTCTTTTCATTAAGTAAATAATCCATAAGATTGTCTACTTGTTCTTCTGACAAGATAGTTTTTTCTCTTGTTGCAACATGGGGAATTTTATCTATCTTAGTTATTATATTTTTAAAATCCTTATATTCATCTTCATCATCTAATATATTTACAATGTAGTTACTTAAACTACTTAAAGCACTATGCATCCTTCTGTATCTCGAACTTCCCCATTGTAATTCGACAACAGCATAGTTGAAAAATTCTGATAATTCTGATTTTTTTATATCTGCAAAAGCTTTGTTTTCATTGTGCAATACATTCCAACAAAAGAATATATTATAGTCTGATTTATAGTTTTTAACTGAAACACTTGAACTTTTAGTATCAAAAGTTTTCAAGAATTTATTAATCAATTTTTTATTTGTTGGATTAATTAATTCTATTGTTTCATCACTTGTTATTTTTTTTCTAAATGTTTCTCTTGGCAAATAATTCACCTACTTTATATTTATAATTTTAAAATCTTTTTTCCCTATTTTGCCTTCATATTCAACCTCAACATCTTTTGATGTATAAGTTCCTTTAATTTTGATATTTGTTCCATCAAAATCAATTATAGTGTTAGATTTTAACTTTGAAACAACTTTGCATCTTTTTTTACTTGTGTCATTTTTTTTCTTTTCTGTTTTCACTGTCTCTTCTGATATCTCTGTCTTTTCTATTTTAACATCTTCCGTCTTTTCAACATCAAGATTTATTCTTCTTTCTTTAAAATTATCCATTATTATATTCCTCACTTTCGTGTTCGATTTGAATTCTACATCCATTTATTTTATATAAAGGAGAACTTACAATCTTGTTTTTATCCCTACAAAATCTTATATATCCACATATGTCATTGGTTATAATGCATTTTCCTCTCTTTACTGTAGATGTAGAATTGTCTACTAAATACTTGCAGTCTCCATTCATCTCAAATATCACTCCATTTTTTTGCAAAAAAATAGGAAAACAAAAATGTTTTCCTATTTTAAGCTTATTTTTTATTTATTTTTACTACAAATTATACAACTGTCACTTGGCAAGTTGCAACCAATGCTTCCATTGGAGCAGTTCTAGCAAGTGTAGCTGTGATAGTCGCAGTTCCAGCTCCTACAGCAGTTATAACTCCAGTCGCTGACACAGTTGCTACAGCAGCGTCATCTGTAACATAAGTTACATCTGCTACATCAGGTCTAAATGGTGTTCCCATTGTTGGTATTACAAGAAGATCAACATTTTCAGTTTTAGCATCTGCAAGCGTCATTTCGATATCTGAATTTACACATACTAATGCTTTTGCATTACTATATTTTTCAGAACCATAAATTCTTTCTTTTATAGATGCGTATACTGCTGAAGTTGTACATCCGCCACTTGTTTGGAATGCTAATGCTCTACCAGCAAGTTCAGATTGAGATATTCCAGAACTTGACATTTGCATACCAATTCCGCTTGGGTTTAATTGCAGAGATGGAATTTCAATTTCAACTTCACCTATTACAGAAGAAGATTCATCAGCAACTCCAGATTCAGAAGAACCTAATTGTGCTTTCAATACTAATCTTCCTACTGATGGAATCATGTTTGCATTTACTTCAATAGTGATAGCAGTTGGGTCAAGAATATTATATGTTACACATACAATTTGATTTTCAACGCCTGAAGCATAAGTGAAGTCACTTCCTGTGAATTCAATAGATTCTCTTTCAGTGTCTACTCCAACAGTTTCCAATGTTCCTGTAACAACGCTGTTAGTTACATATTTTGAATTTATTGGAAGACCTTGAGTTACAGTTCCAGATCCCCCTACTCCAAGAGTAACTTCTTCTGTTACTTGGAATATATCTCCTACCATTAAGTTTGCACCAATAGATGGAGCTAACATTTCCATATTGAACTGTTGCTCAGTAAGGTTTACATTTAATTCAGCACTGTGATAGTAAATAAATTGTAGTGAATTACCTTTTCCAGCCCTTGCATCTTCATTTTGTATTGTTGCTTCGATACTTGAGTCTACTAAAGTAGTAGATTTAAATATTAAATCTTGGCTATTGCTTTTGTAAAAATAAGCATCTGCAACAGAAAATAAAAATTTCTTCATTATTTTTCCTCCTATTTTATTTTAATTTAAGTCTTGGTATCAAATACCTAAATCACTATTTGACATATTTATTTTTTTCTTAACCTCATCATATGACGTGATGTTTTTACTTACATCTTTATCTATTTTATTCAACCAATGAGGGTATTCGCTTTTCATCGTTACAAATCCACTTTTGCTTGCGAGTGTATATATCTCATAATGCATTTTGTGGTCTACACGATCCAGTATTTTTCTAAATTTTCTTATTGTCAAATTATTAATTGTCTCTTGATTTAAACTTGTCGTTATCATAATTGCAACTATTTGGTCTTCTAATGAACACATATTGTTTTTCCTGCTTGCATTTTGAAGCTGTATAGTTTTTTGCAAATTTTTTCTAACAAGAGGATCTAAATCAAAGATACTAATGTCAATATTGTTTTGTTGACACACTATATGTCTTATGTTGTCAAAATCTTTATGATCGATATCTACATCATTTATTCTTAAAAAATGACGTTTCTTTTCCCCATCATAAAACAATTTTATCTCATTTACTCCATCATTAAAATCAATTCTCATACATACAGATAATAGTCTAATCAACAAGCTATCCATATATGAGTCTTGGTGTCTATCGTTATAATTAAAAATATAATCCAAGTAAGACATTGTATATATTTCATAATTATCTATAGCATCTTCATCATTATATTGATCTAAGGTTAGGCACGCAATAGATATATAAAAATCAAAATAATCTTTTACAGTGACAGGGTACAATGTGATATCCTTGTATTTTACTGGATTATCAAACGTCAAATCTATCTCTGTTACAAAATTATTTTGAGCCATTGATTTTACACCCCATAGTCAATAAAAATCCTGAATAATTTCGGTTATTATAAACTCCAATACTACCTTTTGTTAAATAATTTCCATTATTATCAAAAAATATTCTCCCAATCGAGCCAACTTCAGCTCCATTCAGAGTCTCTAAGATTTGTTGAGTTATTGTTTCCACACGATTTTCTGAATTTACATCGGTTTCATTATCTTCATCTCCTAAGTCACTTACAATTGGAATACTTTTATTATGAGCAACAATTTCAATTGTATATAATGCTGTTGTAATATCTTTACTTTCAGGTATTAAATTGGACAAAAAGATTCTGATCATTGTCGCTTGTTCGGTATTTGCATCATCAATCCATCGCTGTCTAAATACAGCTTTATTTGTCACATCTTCTAAAATCCACTCATTCCCATTGTAGACCCAACCATTATATATCAATGCTCTTTTTTCATCTATTGTTAAATTTGACTTAGATAAAGCGTCAGGAGTTTGGTATTTTAATAATTTCCAAATTATTTCATTATTATACATTAGGTACTCAATGATATTGTTGGAGATATATCTTAAAGGCTTGTGATTATTGTATTGCCCAATATTCTGCTTCATATAACGCCTCCTAATGTAAAATTAAAAACACTAACTTCGCTATTAGCTGTGTTGGTGCATTGTATTTGTATATTCTCTTTTGTATATTTTCTATAATTCAAAATTGAAAATTGATTCTCATTTATAATATTAAAACTATATCTATCTTCTGGGATAGAATTAGGTAGCATCATAAATTCAAATTTATCATCAATTACTATCTCATCTTTATATGCATTACAACTATAAATTAAATTCTCTCCCTGTGGAATAATATATTGATTAGGCTTGATTAATGTAACAGTCTTGTTTTCACCAATTGGAACAATTGGAGAACTTCCTGTTGTATTATTTTTAAAATCATCCCCAACTTGGATTGTATCTAACTGCATATCTAATTCAATCAGAGGAGAGCCCTCTTCATCAAATGTGTGATCGCTCAGATAGTTAAGTACAGTTTTAACTCTGTATACCTCACTGTATCCAAGTATGAATCTATTATTGATCTTTATGTCTTTTGTATATTCATTTAATTGTAGCCAAATCTTAACAGATCCTTGAGGAATATCAACTGAATTATTGTAATATATGTTTCCATATTTCAAACTAGAATCAATAACACAAGGTTCTTTATGTAGCCCACCACTCTCATCTTGAAAAGTCAAATAATTGTTACAACGTCTTATTATACAATTGTTTGTTGGATGACCATACTCTTCAGTATTTACAGTTAGCCAAATGTTGTCAAAATATTTATATCTTCGACCCATTTGTGCGTCATACCCAACATTAAAAATTAGACTTTTCCAATCATCAGACAACTTCAACCCTGTAGCTGGGTTTAGTACATAAGTAACTCTTACTTTCATAGGAGTATATTTTTGTATACCTAATCCTATTTCCTCTTCGATATCAAACCAGTTATATGCATTTTCATATTGTCTATCCACAAATGCTTCCCAATTGCTTTTGTATTTTTCATTAGGAGCTTTTCTGATATTTAAACTTGCTTCAAAGAATTTCAATGAAATCACCTTCCTTTGAAGTCTTCAGATTTATTTTCGATTAATTTCTCACATATATCAATCAGATGAAACACGTATTGCTTCAATAGATCGTGTTCACTAATTTTAATTTCAGACAGTCCTTCGACTATATTATAAATTTCAATAAACTCTACAATGTGATCAAAATTACTGGCACAGCCACGAATTTCAACTTTCAATTTATTTAAATTTTTTAAATAATTATCATAAGCTTCATTTTGCGAGTAAATCACTACCTTATTTATATGATCTCTTCCTTCAAAAGTTGGCAATAAAATGTATATTTTATTAATCAATTTCCTACAATATTTTTCTAATACATCCATTTTATCCCTCCCATTCAGTTAGCCAAGTTGAATTATCATATAAATATTTATTTATATCCAAATCAGCTTCTTCATTTATCATATTGTAATAATTCATTTTTGCTGTGAGATTTTGAGCTTCTGAATGAGTCTTAAAATCTTTATCATTAAGTTTACCTTGAAATTGAGTAACATCTTGTATTTTTTTCTTAAACCAATATTTAGCCATAAGTTTAGCCAAGATGGTTTTTTCTAAATCACTCAAATCAAATTCAAACATTTGAGTTGTATTGTCTCTTTTGCTCAAATCTTTTTTGCAACGACTAAAATCACTAATCGCAAATACAAGAAAGCCCTGAAGATAACTTAAAAATGCATTTTCTGATTTTCCATATAATTCATTCAATTCATAATCATCTGAAATCATAGTGAATAAATCGTATATTTCACTATAAGATGTCATTGTCGTCTCCTATCTTATGCTTTTAATAATTCATCAACAGTAGCATCAAAGTTTTGCATCTCATCAACCATTTCCATAACCTTCACACTGCATATTTCATCAACAGTATTTATAACCATACTACTGACATTCTTTTCATCTAAGATATCTTTTAATACAATATTTACAATCGCTTTTTGTTGATTTTCAGACAGTTCAAGCATAACTTTTTTAATAGTTGCTATATCTTTAGTTAATAAATCTTCAAGTCCTTTTTTGTCAAGAATTTTATTGTAATGATCTGATAATCCCATAACTTTGATAACATCTTTATCGAAAATATAAAATGCACCATCTTCAGCCAATCTCTGATGATTCACTACAATATTTGATAAATCTGAATATACTATATTGCGAACTTCTCCATAGCCTTGAAATCTAATGATTTTGGTACTACCAGAATTTGCTCCTGCATTTAAATTTAATAACTCAGGAGTTAAAGACATTACTCTTATATATTTATCAGGTCTGATATCAATATATTCATCATGAGTCTCTTCAGAAGTTTTAACATCGACCCCATCTGGTTCGAACTTTGGTGTTTCATCATTTTTTACAGTCATATTAGCCATCATTGCTTTAAATTCTTCCATTTGTTTTTCAAAAATTAAGGCTTGACTAGCAAGTTGTTCTTTAAGCAATTCATTTTCTTTGATCATAGAATCGAGAACATCATCTTTTTGATTTGAATCTGCTTCAAAATCTGAAAGTTCCTCATTATCTATTTCCTCATTATCTATTTCCTCATTATCTATTTCCTCATTATCTATTTCTTCATTATCTATTTCTTGAGCTTCATTTTCAATTGCCGATTGAGGCATTGCAATTTCTGTTGTTTCTTTTGTTTCTTGAACTTTATTTGATTTATTATTTGTCATTTTTCTCATTTCTCATTTCTCCTTAAAAATATAAAAAAAGGTGACTTATAAGAACAAGTCACCTTTGAATAATTTACGCCAATGTAATTTGAGCAGCAATAGCATTAGTTGCTATTCCAGTTCCCCAAGATTTCATCATTGTAGTTGTTTGTAATAGGTTAGCCATATCAAATTGACCAGTTGTATTTGTCATTGTAGATCCTTCAATAACTGCTTTAACAAGTTTTTGAGAACTTGGAGATACAATGTAAATTTTCTTGTCATTTAACGCCATTTTGTATGGAGTTCTAACATCTGGAACTTGTGGAAGAACCATAGTGTCATATCCCCCAATAGTTTTAAGATAACCAACTTTTACATAATCACTATCAACGAAGTATCTATAGTTAGCATCGTTTGGTATAATTTTAGATAGAGCTAATTGAGTACCTACGATAACTGGCTTAGCTCCACCATTCCATGCTCCAACTTTTTGAGCAAAAGATATCATAGTTTCATAGTCATATCCTGTAGCTTTTAATTGCTCATTTACTGGTGTAGCTGGAAGTGCTTCCATAGCTGTGTCGAAAGTTGTATAAATATCTCTTGCCATCGCAGTTTCAATTGAACGAACTGCTTTCATAGCAAATTCAGCAAGACTTTCGTGTCCAGATAATATTCTATATAAAGAAGCTTGAACAGAAATTTCTCTTAATTCTGGGTTGATTGTAACTTGACCCACGAATTGTTTCTTTAATTCTGTCATTCTTCTTGCTCTTCCATGTTTGGATACAACAAATAGATCTCTAGGTTTTACATCGAAACTAGCATTGTCTCCAAAGCCTATATTTCTTACTTCTGTATAAAGACCTGTAGATTCTATTATAGAATCTGGAAGTATCATATCTATCATAGCCCCAACAACTGCGAAAGTTGCCCATACAGTTTGAGGGTTCATTGCGAACACTTCAGGAGCTAGATTTGTATCATTTTTAATTCCTGAAACTCTTTCAATTTCTTTTAAAAGACCAGCATTTAGTCTTTTTTCTTTTTCATCAAGACTTACAGTGTTATCAAAACTAACTTTTGCATCATGAAAAGTAGCTTTATATTGATTAAAATAATCTTTAAATTGCTCGTAAATGTTAACATTTTCACCAGCAAATAGTTTTATTTGATTTGAGATTGCCATTTTATTTCCTCCTTATAATTATTCGTATTAATTAGTTAGCTACTACTTCAAAAGTGAAAGCAGGAACTCTTTGGTTTGCACCTATTTGAGAGCCATCAGTAATAGAAATGTAAGTTTCTCTTACTAGCTTCATTGAGAATGCATCAGCAGTTTGAACATCAGCCCAAGTTAATCCCATACTTCCATCTGTAGCATTTACATATGCACTTACTCCAGCAGTATAAGTTCCTAAAAGAACTGCTCCACCAGTAAGAGTGATTAAATCTCCAACCACTGGTTTAAAACCACTGAATACTTGATTAGCATCTATTGCAAAATCACGAACATCAGGATTTAGTCCTTTATAATACTTTTTATCTCCAGCTTTAGTCATAACTACTTCTGGTTCAGCAGACATCCATACGCCTAAAAGTCCACCAGTTGCTGGAGCTTCAATTGTAAATACTTCTTCTTCATCAGCAGTTGTGCTTATAGCACCTGGTTTAAAGATCATTCCATTTTCTACTTCAGCAGTATGAACAAAACTTCTGTTTAGTGCATCTATATTCATAGCACTAACTAGTGTTTGAATTAAAACATTTTTTGCCATTTTTTATTTCCTCCTTAAAATTTAGTCCCAAAGACCTTTTGGTTTGTTTACATCGTTATTTTCTTTTTCAAATGGTAGTGCGATCGCTTTGACATCTGCATTAGTCTCAATCCCTGTTGAGAATACAAATGCTTTTGCATATATTGCATTCTTCCAATTGTCAATATCATTTAAGCTGAAAGTTTCAGCATCAGCTTTCCAAGAATCTAATTCTTCTTGTGGTACAACAGAACATTTTAATTGAACATCTGCTAATGTTGATAGTACAATTGCATCTTTCTTTTCTTTTTCAACGTTGGCTTTAAATTCAAGTAATGACTCTATGTTTGTTTTTAACTCTTCATTTTCTTTTTTGAATACAGCATATTCGGCTTTCATTTCATCTAATGACATCATAGCATCTTCTTTGTCATCATCATCATCTTTGCCTTCATCATCATCTTTGCCTTCATCATCATCTTCCATTTTTTCTACTGGCTTTTCATCTTTTTTTTCATCTTCGAAAGCTTCTCCATCTTTCTTTTCTGCGTCTTTTCCGTCTTCAGTAGAAAATTCTGTCGCTGGAACTTCAGCCTCTATGACTTTTGTTTCTTTTTCTAGCATTTTCAATAATCCTCCTATATCAGCATATTCATTAAGAGAAAAATCTTCAGTCCATGTAAGTCTAACTTCAACCTTGCTATTCATATCAATAGAAATCTCTTTGTTATTCACAGTATAGTTTATTTTAAAGTGATCACATCCATTCCAATTATAAATAATTACATATTCATCAGAATAATCATTTATATAAAAATCTTCAAAATATTCAGACAACGCTTCATACATCAATTCTCTTTTTTCACTATCTAGCAAAGTGTCAAACTCTTTCACATCCATATCCATCTCTCCTTCCTGTAATTTTGTTTCAGTATTTTCTTTATTTTCAAATTCAGTAGACATACTAATATTGGGAGTTTGAATTTCTTCATATAAACTATAAAGCCATTCTTTTCCTTCTAGTCCCCCAGATAGCATATAATTGATATACTCTTTGGTAGGTGGTTCAGTAAATTCTAACTCTGATATTTTCTTTGGAAAATACTTATGGTAATGTTTTACCTTGGTTTCACTTATTGTCTCATTATTTAATATATAATTAGCAAATGATAATAGAATAGAGTTCGCTCCTAATTCATATTCTTTTTTCAATTCGAGAGCATACTCTACTGTATTTTTGACATCACTTGGGATATCCCATTTTTTTTCTTTAGCATAATGATATTGTTCATATGCTTTTGTTCCTACCTTTACCATTTTATCAGTAGAGAACTTAGTTATTTTAATATTGGCTCCTGGACACGCAGCAGTTCTACTTAGTCCTAAAACAGTGACTCCCATAAAACAAAAAGAACTTATCCATTCTTGCTCTTCAATAATTTCTGTTTCAAGTATCAATATTTCCATTGATACTTCCCTATAATTATCTTGAACGAAAACATCATAAGCCCATTCAGCGTATACTTTAGAAACAATAGCATTGGCAACTAAATAGTTTTTACCATTTTCTTCCTCAAGTCTAACATCATTGTCTTTTGGGAAAAATCCAAGTATTAATTGGTCTTTCCCTTCGTGACCCATAAAGTCATTATCTTCAAACCCTGCGACTAGAAATTTGTTATAAAGGGTAATGATTGATTCTTCTACTGCTTCTGTCTTTATTGGAAAGTTGTGTAGATTTTGACCATCGCAGCAGACCCAAATTTCTGCAATTGCCAATTGTTCATCAGAAACTTCTTCTAATAATTTAATTCTATCAATTGACAATTTTAATTTTGTTTCACTCATCACTCATCTCCTTTCTTGTAAATTTCAATTAATTTTATAGTTTTATCAGATTGTGCATATATATAATTGCCATGTTTGTCTTTTGATAAAATGGGAATACCTTTCCCTATTAAATATTCTCCAATATCTTTATCTACAACAATTATATTATCTTTATTTAATTTATTATAATTACATACAAACACAATTAGTATTCTCGCTTAATTAGTTTTGTAAATTTAGGGAAATCTTTGTCAAAATTTTGCACACCTGAGTGAACACTGTATTGAAGTGCCTTTTCTTTCCATATTATGGCTTGTTTAATATATAATGTAAGATCAGTATATACTTCTTCTAAAGATATTTTGATTCTTATATCTCTATTTTCTTCTGCAATCTCAATTGCCTCTACAATTAATCCATCTAAATCTTTGCTTAAGAATTCTAAAATATCATCAAAACAATCAATGAAATTCGTATAAGATTGTTCAAATCCATCCACAGGCAAACGCACAGGTCTAGCGTTATTGTATTTTTGTAAATCATTAAATTTATCTGCATATAGTGGCAACCAATGAGCATATGAGTGATGCACAATATCACTTGTAATTACCATATTAAAATTAACATCTAAATTATATACAATATTATCTGCCATTGCATTTCCATTAAAGCAAGCTTGAACTATTTTGTCAATTGCACTTTTTGTTTCATCTGAAATCAAAGCCTTTATTTCTGCCATTTAGTCACCTCCTACTCTTGTATATTATTGCTTCTTTCTGAAGCTCCACTATCTGTTAACTGAGATGTATCTGATTTTGGTCTACCACCCTCGTTTCCTGTTGCACTATCAGTATATATATTCAACATAGGCATCAAATTATCTGCAAATTTAGAAGCCTTTGCTTTTTCCATTTGTTTTTCTAAATGATGAGGATACATATCTAATGAAAATGCCAATCTATCAGGAAGGACAACTCCTATAGCTGATAATTCAACGAATTCTTTTCTTCTGTCTTTGATATCTTCTGTAGTATTTATTCCACCCAACTTGATTTTAAATTTAAAATCTTTGGTCAAACTATTTATTTGATAGTTTAAGAAATCTTCAAAATATGCATACATATAAGATAATGTCATAACATCTACATCTAAAGATAATTGAGTCTCCATTATATTTGGCTTGTCTGATGTAAATATCAATCTCGAATTTACGCCCGATAATGACGTTGTTGTTCTAGCATAGTCCTCCAGCATATTTCTAGTACTGCCCTCAAAGTCCAATGTTTTTATATCTTCAAAAGGAGCTGCTCCTGTCTTAATAACATCTCCAATTCCTTTCTTTATCAGATTTAAGAACTTTCCAGCAGTAACATCAGAAATACCAATCATATCTTTCATATGACCGCCTTTGGCATCTTTAATCATTGGTATTAAACCAACCATAACTTTGGTTGCCTCAATCATATATTTGTTAGTTTGCAAATTTCTAATCAATGGTTGTAACACCACATCTTGAAATAATGGTGCTAAAAAAGGTATGTTTGTCACTAATTCAGGTGTTAACTTCCAAGCCCAAAATCCATCCAATGGCGAAGTTTGAGTCCACAATGTCCAATTTCCATTTCTATTTTGAGCAGACGATGCAGGTTTATAATTTCCTTCATTGTCATACATTACCCTATTGTACATTTCTTTAAATACATCAGGATACATATTTATATCTACTCCAGAATTTAAAAACCAATACATATTAAAATCAAACAACAGTCCATAAGACCATCTTCCTGTAATTTTGCAATACTTACTAGGCAATTCTTGGAGTGTGTATTTATCTCCTTCATTCCTTATAACCCAAAATGAAGAATCTTTACGCAATAATTCCCTCATTACTTTTGAGAATTCTTGTTTTATATCAAATTTATCTAAAAAATCACATAGGATAGCATAATCTTTTTTATATTTACTACTATTATAATCTTTAGCTTGAGCATTTTTGCATATTATATCTTTTACAGAGAAAGATAATAAATGTGCTAGGTAATAAAGCATTCTTTTATATATCATTGAAGTTAATTCAAAGAATTCTGAATACCCGATTAATTTTTCTTCATTGTTTTTCGGATCAGCCAAAGCTCTTTCAATTTCTTCTTTTGTTCCTTTTAAGGGATTGAGGTTGACATCTTGCATTTTTGCATTTATCAAATCTGGTGTAAATACATTTGGGTATCCACCATTATATGCTTGACGTGCAAATTCTAAGACATCAAATAGTTGTTCTTCTGTGATATTATCAGCATTTTGTTTATTTTTTTTGTTATATCCAGCCATCTATACTCCTTTCTATAAAATTAAAATAACATTGCATATCCTTCAAGTAATTTAAAATCATCTTCTAATGTTCTCTTAGGATTTATAACGTTATCTCTTCTTATTGTATGTAATGCATATCCTAACATTGCCATGCAATAGGCACGGTCATCATGCATCTTATTTTCTTTATCAGGGGACAAATCGTATCTGTATCCACCATTTGTTCCATCAAATCTATATATATTTACTAATTCTTCTTTTAAAAAATCTATTTGTACAAAAGCATCTTTTTCATCTTGTGAAAGCATATGAATCTCTTCTTTATCATTATCTGTTATAAAAAATTCTTTGCCATCATACTCTAATGGGAAAGATATCAAATCTAAACTAAGCATTTCAATCAACGCATCGTACATTACTGTTTTATATTTTTTTGGAGACAGCAATTTTAATTTATCAATTGCGTCTGGGAAATTATATAATTCTTCCTTGCTTTCCTCAGAATCTATAAGTCCTCTATGAAAATTACCTGATGCATCATACCAATCTTCCATAAGATAATCAGCAATTGTAACTCCGCCTCCTCCTGAACCAGAATCTATAGATAAAGAATGTATATTTTCATAATCGGCTGACATTTTGCCATTATAATCCAACATCATTTTCTTTATATAGTCAATTTGTTCTGGAGTTCTAATTGGAGTTCTTTTCTTCTTCATAATATCTGAGAAAGAAACGCAATTAATAATATCCATTTTATATCCAACATTTTCATCTAAATATATTTTTCCGACAAGCACTATGGAGTTATCATAGCTACGAGCTGGGTCGAAAGCCAATACAAATAAGCTTCTATCATCATTGTAAAATATTGGCAAGTACTTGTGCGAATTTCTCACGATCATTGCCCTTTTAATAGGCTGTGAATCTCCTCCATCTTTAGTAAATATATTTTTGTACTCCCTCATAGCTTTTTCGGGATTTTGTCTCATTGCTAAATCAATTGTCTCTTGATCTATAAGAGGCGTTACGGGCTTTCCTTTCATTGTAGGGGCAAGTACCATATCGCAATTTATATCTGCAACAAAATAATTCGGATTCCCCATAAACATTTGCATTGAATATTCTTTATACATTGCGAAAAAATGTGTATCAACAGAAGATGCTGATGATGCAAGTATTCTTTGATTTGGTAAACTTTTAGGAGCTAATAAATTTGCAACTTGATCTTCTTCAGATCCATATTTTGCTGAAGCATTTTGTGTTAAGAATGGCTCAGTTGCAATAAACAATTCATTTGGAGTAAATCCAGATTCATCGTAAAAATTTAAATTAGAACGTATTCCTCTCAATCTATCATAAGCTCCCGATAAAGAGGTGATTTCTGATCCATTAAATAATTCGCAAGAATATCTTCCGTCTTTATGTGTAAACCCATCACTCTGAGAATTGCTACGCACTAATTCCATCGCAAATATATCTGTGCCACCAGTTATACTAGTGATCTCTTTTTTTGCAGTTTTTTCTATCTTTTTAAATGTCTCCTGAGATTGACTTGCAGTCGATGCTAACAAATATGTTTTGTGACTTGGAAACAACATTGATTTAGCCATTATAAATGGAGCTGACAGGAACGAATTATGTGTAACGGTGTGTTTTCCGCCACATATAAATAGTCCAGTGTTGTTGCCAACTGTGATGCATCTCATAGGTTTCTTAATTTTTGTTTTCCTTACGTCTACGATTGCTTTTGTCTGAGATATATCTGAAGATTTGTCTAATAACCTATCATATTTTCTTTTAAGTTTAAAAACTGCCATTTCTTTACTTGCTGAAAAGTGAATTATATAAGTAAAAGCTTTTGTGCCATCTTTTTTTACATAGTTTATATTTTCTTTTTTTGTTATATTATTTTTTATTCCTAACGAAGATAATAATTGAGAAACTTGACTTATCAAATTATAATTAGTTTGGGAAAAACTACATCTTCCACTTTTATCAACATACCCATCACTATCCATAAGCCCTTGCAATAACTCTAGTCTTTGCTCTACAGAAGCATATAGATATTCATTTGGAATATGTTTGTTTTTGTATAAGTTCATTTCTCTGATTTTATTTAAAAATGATCTTTTTTTCGAGCTCATTTTCGAACATCCATTTTCTTTAAAATCTTTTTCAAGGTCAAAAATAAATAAAAAACAATTATTTCTACTTTTATCTTTTTTTGTCTTAAAATAAGAAATTTTATTCTTAGTATTTTCAATCAAATCAGAAATATCGCTTTCAGCACATGTGATGTGAGAAGCACTACTAGTCCCATCTCCTAACCAATATCCTAGTATATATGGATCGATCTGCAAATTGTGTGATTTAGCATATTGAAGAGGTTTGCACAAAGGAATATGGAATCTATATTCTTTATTTCCATCTGTTCTTTCTATTAAAAATTTGCTATATAAAAAATCTGTATTTCTCAAACATGTCTGTCTTTCTCTTCTTTGCATAAATGACTTATCATAAACAGACCATAAATGACTAGAATTTGCCTCAATTACTTCTCCATCTTCAAATTCAACTTCATAAACTTCTTCAAAGATAATAGGATTCAAATGTATGACTTCTGTTAATTTTCCATCATCGCCAAATATCTTATCTCCTATTTTTAATTCTCCAATTGTTTTTGTTACATTGTATCTATTTTCTTTTTCTCCTCTGTCTTTTGTCGAGACGTATACTTTGGTATCAAGAGTGACCGCTTTACCAGCCGATCTGTTCATTGCCCATAGACAAAAGGGAGTTCCCCAACTATTCATGAATACATATTTTTGAAAATCCATCAGATATATTCCAAAAAAATGTTCTACAAAACTAATTGGATTCTTTCTGCCCCATTGTATAATTTCACACCATTTTAAATATGCCTCATATTTTCTTGTTGACATCTCGGTAGGAGTTTGTTTTATTATAATATTAGAATTCATCAGCCAGTATTCCCACCTAACTTAACAATTTCTTGTTTTAAATATTCATTTTCTTCTTTTGATAGCCTTAAATTTTCTTCTAATGATTTGTTGCTTTTATCTAAAGACATCATTTTTTCTCTTTGTTCTTTCAGCATTGTTGCATAGTCATTCTCATCAAACATAAGTTGAGATGCTATACTTTTATTGCTTATTTCGGCTATTTTTATGAAAGCTTCTGATGTTTTTATATCAAAAAAGTTTTCATCAACTGGCTTTATTTTCTTTTCTCTGAGCTCTTTTAATTTTCCAGATAAAGTATCTGATCCTTTTGTACTTCCATCTTGTTTACTTGAAGTAAGACGATTTTCCTTTGCAAATGACATTATTTGCATAGTAAGCATTTTTTTTATTTCCATCAATTGTTTTAGCTTCCCACTTTGAGACTCTAAATTTACTGTATCTTTAGTCAAATTACTTATAACATTATTCATAATGTCTAATTGGGAAAACATCTTTGTAACCTCAATTACAGCAGATAATTTAAAACTGTCTCCTACTGTACTCTCATCTAAATAATTCAATATAGTATTATATAAAAATGGTCTTTCGTCTGCATTAGAATCGGCAAAAGGGTCGTACTTAATCAATTCAATTACTTCATTCATATTTTCTAAATCTTTAGCGTCGAGGACTTTGAATTCCTCTTGTGTTAAAGAATTCTTAACTTTCATCGTCTGTACTGCCGAATTAGAGAAATCCTTATTAGAATATTGTGGCAATGAATTTATTTTTTGTATATATAATTTAATTACACTTGTATTCAAAGTGTCTTTTTGTTCTACTAGAGATTTTGCTAGAACTTCATCGTAATACATATCTAACATCTGACATATTTTAAATACAGAAAATTTTTCATCATCGTATTTCAATACAAGGCTATCATATAAATCAACAATGCATTTTTTACATATCCATAATTTATTATCATTACCTTTGGTTAGCATACTATAACTATTGTAAAAAGATAATATAACATAGCTTTTCCCACAATATGTGCAATAATAATCTTTACTTCTCTTTTCTCTTGTTTTTTCTTCAATTGTTTCACTCATTTGTCTCGTCACTCCCATCTATCTCAATTTTCATTTATAATTCTTAAAAAAGAGTACACTTTTTATAAATGTACTCTTTTTGAAAAATTATATTATTAATTTAAAATTATATTCTTTGTTCCAATATGACCATGAATATCATTAAATTCATATAGTCTTACAGAAGCTTTCGATCCAACTCTCAAAGAATCTGCATATGGACAACTCCCTATAAAAGATGGAGACATTAATAATGTCACATCATTGCTAACTCCTTCGCTTACAGATAGTGTTTTTGCAGTATGTTTGTGTCCCATAAAACAAATATCATAAAATATACGGTGTTGCACAGACAAGTCTTTTAAAATTGTTTCTGTGTTTTTGACTTGGTGTCCGTGTATAGCGATACATTTTGTATTAAAAATATCAAATGCTAAAAAATCTGTTTCATAATCTTTATGTATTTTAACTCTAGGATTATTTACTAGAAGATCATATACATAATTTATAATTATAAGCTCCATATCTTCAGTTGCTATTTCGCTTGCCTTTGTACTCAATGGTCTTATCTGCGTATGATTTGACATAGGCACATGATAATATTCTACATCGCAATTTATTGAAAGTTCATTTAAGAAATTAGCTAGAATTCTTGATATCTCCACAACACTCATTACCACAGATGTCTCATTTAAAGTCAAATCACTAATTCTTAACATTCCTTGAATAGTGTCCCCAAGGTTTAAAACTTTGATTTTATTAATCTTATTTTTGATTATTTCCTTATTTACTTCGCAAAGCATTTTCTCAAATCTTTGAATACATATTTCTCTTGAATATTTATTGTTCATTCCAACAAAATGAGAGTTATAGTGTATGTCTGAAATAGCCAAAACATATTCCTTATTTTCATCTAAATAGAGATTATTGCTATATACAAAATCTGGAACGTCTAATGTCTCAATAGCATTTCTTACGTTTTCATAAAACAATTCGAATCTACTGTGAATTCTCAATGTTTTAAGCTGTTCATTTTTTGTCGCTTGAAGTTTATATCTTTCTCTAATATATTCTTCTTTTGCTTCTTCAATTTTTGATATTGCATCTGATTGTCCATTATCTGATATTTCACTTAATGCATCTTGATAACCATCATTAAATCCCTCAGAATAAGGTCTAAACCATTTCCTATAAGCGTCAGAACTCTTATTTTCTCCACTCTCGCTATTTAGCAAATCTGCAATTTCTTCATTGGTTAAATTATATAGTTTTCTATTCCTGAAAAGTCTGATCTTGTATTCTTTTAAAGTCTCATCTTCTCTTTTTTGAAGCTCCAATAAATCAACTCCTTTAACACAGTGGGATACTAACCGTTAGTACCCCACACTTCAATTTTTCCAATCTATTTTACAGGAATTTCAGAGGCAATTCTCTTTAATTCACTTGTATTATCTATTGTTATTTTATTCTTAGGTGCGATATCAATCACTTCTTGTGTTTTAGGATTGATGCCCTTTCTAGCTTTACTAGTTTTAATTTTTGCAGTAAACATACCATCCTTAACAACTCCATCAGTTGCAAGTCCCTTTGCTCTTGCTTCATTAATTGCATCAAGGCAAGTTCCAACATCTTTTTGTGTAAATCCAGTTGCATCTGCTACTGCTTTAATTAATTCTACTTTAGTCATTTTATCTTATTCTCCTTTTCGCTTTTCGCTTTTCGCTTTTCTCTTAAATAATTATATCTATATCAAAAACAATCTCATCTGCCACACCATAGTCTATCGCTTCTTTAGCTGTCAAGAACCATTCTTTTTTAGAATATTTCCCATATATCTGTGTAGTGATTTTTGAATGTTCTAAAATATACTGTTTTACTTCTTTTTCTGTTTTTTTAATATCTTCAACTGTTTCAATAACTTGATTAGTTGTCCCTGAAACTCCATTTACATTGCCTTGATGTATAAGTATTTTACTCTTAGGCATCACATACCTTTTGTCTCCAGCAAGGAATATCAGAGCTCCTGCTGACATACATATTCCCATATTGATAGTGTATATTGGAGTCTTGCTCATCTTGATAATATCAATTAGAGCATTTGCAAAATCCAATCCTCCCCCATATGTATAAATATATATATTGATAGGTTGTCTTGATTCTACAGGAATATTTATATCTTCTAAGTTCCATTTCATTATATATCTAATGAAGTCCATATAATATTCACTAACTGTGTCATCTAACCATATCTTTCTATCTTTGAGATTTTCATAGTAAACCATTGTAGCTGGATTTGGTAATTGCATATTATATAGTTCTTCTCCACCTACTATCCCAAAATCTCCTAATGATATCGATATTTCTTCTTTTCTCATTCAATTCTCCTTTACTCTAACACTCTAGTTTTTTACATCTCATCTGCTAGTCTTGAAATAGGATTTCTATAATCTGATTTAAGTTTAATACATCCAAATTGTTTATTTCCCCTAAATATCTCTATCATTCTTTCCATTCCAGCATCTTCTTCGTTTAGAACATCTTTTTGCTCTAAGATATCTCCTTCAATTAACAATTTGCATCCAAATTTGCATCGTTGTATAATTGTTTTCATTTGATATATATTTATATTTTGGGCTTCTGTTACAATAACAAC
Source organism: uncultured Peptococcaceae bacterium (assembly GCA_964372025.1). Lineage (GTDB taxonomy): Bacteria > Bacillota > Dehalobacteriia > UBA4068 > UBA4068 > CAYJBP01. The sequence continues at coordinate 43,979 of CAYJPF010000001.1, forward strand.
ATCTCTCTCTCCAAATTCAACTCCTCTAATTTTACTTAAAGGAATGACTTCTAATTTTTCTTCATAAAGAAGAGTTGTTACTAAATCTGATCCACCTAATTTTGTTTTTAAAATCATACCTATATTATCATCCAAAAGTTTGTCTGTAAGACTACCTGGCAAAACGGTTTTCACTATAACTTTCATTATAGTCCAGACTATATCTTAATCTTAATTAATTTTTATTTTTTAGATTTAAATATTTATCCCTTTTACGTTCTAAATATCTTTCGCAATTCTCATAATACAATTTGTCCATTATCTTTAAAACTTGTTGTTTTCCTCTCCATGCACAATGCCATGCATTTGTTTTAAATATCTTGTTGGATTTATTCTTTTTAATCATTTTGTCAATAATTTGTTGTATTTGCATTGTTATGTTTTTAGAATAACTTGTAAAATGCAATGTTACATCTTTACCTTCTTCATCATAAGTAATGCATCCATCTCCATCAAACAATCCTCTTACAAAATCAACTCTATATTTGTCAGGGATAAATTCTAATTTAAGAGAATCAATTTCGTATGTTTTATTTGGAACAATATTGTATTGCTTTAAGTCATCAAACATTTTTTTACTTACAAATCCAATAGAACAATAGCCATTTCCTCTATTGTCATATTCAATTTTTGCATCCAAATTCAAATCATTTTTAAACTTTATAATTGTTTCAACGTCATCTTTCTTTAATCCAAACCTTATTTGATAAGTAGTATTTTGTATATTTCTAACATTGCCGTCAGCAAACAAAAATCCTATCCAATATGCTTTGAGTGGACTATCTATTACTTCAAAATAGTCTTCATTAATAAATTTGTTTACAAAATTATTGTTTGGTTTACTTATTTCATTTTTCCTTATTATAAAACTTAAAGTATTTGTATCTACATTATATTCTTTTGAAAGTTGGGATATCGTATATTTGTTACTCTCATATTTGTTTCTTATATCAGCTATCTCATCTTCTGTAAATTTTTTGCGTTTTCTTCCGCCTTTTATATAAACATTATTATTTCTCAGTATTCTATTTATCTGAGAGTATGACAAATCAAACACTTTTGTCATTTTCAATATAGATACATTATTATTTGTATAATATTCTATCACTTTATTTTTTAGATTTAAATCCATTTTGTTTCCTTTAATTAATTAAGATTTGTTGTACTTCGAGATTTTACTCCCTACTCCCTCACGGGATAGTCGTTGAACGTTCTCCTATTCGGAGCTTCGCTGCTGATTGCCCATTGTACTAGTACTTAGGATTTAACCATATACCATCCAATTAATTTTTTCTGCTTTCGCAACTATTCCATTTAAGCATATTTCATCTTTCTGTTTTAGTTTAATTGGCTTTAGGGTATTCCAGCAATTCACAACATTTTCAATGCATATCACTATACAAGGGGGCTATGCCACTAACCCTATTGGTTCACTTCCTTTTAACTCTTTGCAAGTTGATAACATATATATTTTGTTTATATTTCCATTTTCCAATGCAGACAATGCATATCCTAATGAAAGAATTGTTTTTCCACTGCCACTTCGTCCAAACAAACAAGTGATGTTATTTGTTGAAATACTGTCAAACGCACATCTTTGAACCACATCAAATGGCTTAACTTCTCCAATATATTTATTTGTAAATTTTTTATGAGAAAGTTCAATGTGTTCTTCTCCATTCCATTTTAGAATACTCACAACATCATCTGTCTTGTCTTTCACAAGGATATATTCGTTAATTGACAAATCATAAATGTTTTTATCAAGATTTTCATAAAAATATGCTAATTCATCGTCGGTGTTTATTTTAACAAATTTATATCCTTTGAAGATTTCTTTAGCTTTATAGTCATTAAAATCTCTAACTCTAATACCTAATGCCCTACATTTTTCAATCATATTTAAATCTTGAGTAAGCATTATCGCATCTCTATCTAAAGTTTCTTGAACGTGTAATGCACTTAATACAATTCTATTATCGGGTCTTGTTATATCTAAATCTAATATATTTACCCTTGTTGCATTTGGCATTATATATATAAATTTATCTTTCAGCTCATTGATTTTTCTCATTGCTTGACGTGCTTTAAAAGATCTTGATGGATTTTCACTTGTTTTTAATTTATCTATTTCTTCTAAAACTACAATCGAACAATAAATTTTTTCATATTCTTCTAATTCAACATCATTTAAAAGAATATTAGTATCTACAATGCAAGATTTCAAACCTTATCACCCTTTCTGTTAAAATGACTCAATCGTATGTTTGCTCATAACTTCACAATATTTGTAAAAGTCTCTGTCGCTTAACCAATAATGACGTTTTTTAACAGATTTCGATACTCCATCTCTTGGAATAAAACCGAATTTTTTTGCTTGTTTATACTCGGCTTTTCTAATGCTACGCATTCACAATCCTCCAATTATTTTTACTACGAAAACTACAACTTATGAAAATTCCTTGTATTTAGGCGTTTTTTTAACACCTTAAATATATTATTACATAATATAGTTTTACTTCCAAATTTTGTCATAAAGCCCAACTATATTATTATCAGATAAGTTAAAATCTCCTTTATTGCTGTAATCTACTAGTATTTTAAATCTCATCTGTTTGTAATTTTTTTGCATATCCTTGTCGTCATCCCACCCCCATTTAGACACTGTAGGATTTATTTTTTCAACATAGTCGAACAGTACAATCTCAGGAACGTGTTTCTTTTTTATCATTTCGTAAGACAATCCTGTAAATTGAGCTAAAGACGGATAAGATATTGCTATCTCATCACTATTAGTGTGTTTTGCCACACATAATAAAGCCAAAGCTGTTTTTCTACAATTTGCATTGTCAAATCTTTTATTAATAATATCAATGTCTTGCTGACTAATATTTATGTCAACCTTATCGCAGAATACAAAATCATCATTTTTTACCACTAGCATTATTGCTTTATTAAGGTCAAAGTAATGCTTATGTCCATATTTATTTTCCCATTCCTCTAATGCTTCTTTTATCTGCAATGCACTAAATCCTTTATTGTGATAATATTTTATAAGATTTAAATACGCTGAAAAGAAATATTCTTTTTTAAATGGAGTACCATTCAGTAACTCCTCACTTCGCTGTAACTCGTTAAGCATTGAATTCTCACTTTCTTTTTATATTTTTTCCATATCATAAAACCTACCTAGATATTCATATTTTCCATTTTCACTCAATGATGGAAGATAAATTTCTGATTTATTTTTACTTAGATTTTCCAATACTCCTAATGGAGCAACTTTCCAAATAAAAGATTTATCTTTGTTAGAATATTTTTCATAACATAATTGTACGACAATATTTGCTAATTCTTTTTCGTTGGGGCATATCTCTTGGCATCTATCTTTATATAAATCATAATAGTGTTGCCAATCGAATTTAAATCCTATAATTTCATCTTGTGTCATATCTGGATAATACAAAGATATCCAATTTTTATACTTGCTATGATTATTAAATTTATATTGATGTTGAGCTAATTCAGCCATTTCTTTTGTGTACTCTTGAAATACTCTTTCAATTTTTTCAACTGTTTTTTTATTTAGAGGGATATTCTCATCTGTCATAATCTTATAATTAAAGTCTTTTATTTTTTGTTTATGTTTCACAGTATTTTTTTCCCATTTTTCAATTTCCCAGCATAGTCTATTCATATTGGTTTGAGTATTTGCAAATTCTGATAACCCTGCATAATAACTACTAGCGTACTTCATAAAATATGGCAGTGGTTTTGCGTATTTTGCTATATGTCTTGGTATGTTAAATATTACTCCAGTTTTAGCAAAATCGATTGCCTTTCCGTTTATAATACTTAAAATATCAACATATTTCAAGTATTTTTGTTTTGTTTCTTCTGACTTTGGATTTTTATTGATATAGCAAGTCGCAGTGTTTGATATTTCTCCTATCAAAGAATTTACTGTTCTTAATACCAATGCAAGTAGGTTTTCTTTATTATATTCTTCATCAAGAGCTGTAATTTTATCTTCTGTATCGATTACGATTGGGATATTCCTAGGTGCTCCCTCCTTCATAATCTCATTGTCGATAACTAAAACTAAGTCTCCATCTACGTCCGAACCATTTAGTTGTTGCAATACCAAGCTTTGCCCATTTATCATACATATATTTGATAGGTGAGAGCACCATCTTGATATATCTGAATTTTCTACAGCATTAAGTAATACGTGTTCAGATCTTGTTATATGAGGATTTCTTTCTATAAGATATTCTCCTTTATAAGAGCCATTTAGATTATTTGTATAAAATTCATCATTATTCAAACATCCTTTAGGCTCTAATCCTCCAATATATTCCATAAACATTATTAAATCAACGCAAGATATTTTAAAAGTAGATTTAATCCACAGTTTGCCACTCTTCATTTCATTAATGTATTTTTTAAATAATGAAATTAAATATTTGCGAATACTCTCTTCTTTAAACATCTCTTCGTTCATCAACAGTGCTTTCATATAATTATTTAAAGGTTCGTGCTTTTCTTTTGTAAGCCCTAAGAAAGCATAAGAGTATAGTTTATCTCCACCTAATATTTTCTCAATCCAAGATATACTATATTTTGCCAACTTAATAAATTTATTAAATGGAAGTTCTAAATCTTGCAATATTTGATAATTTGCACGAGTGTAAACAGGTTCTTCTTTTAAAGAAAAATTCCATTTGGCTATTCCAATGCAATGATTATATTCGTCAAATTTATTCCAATAATTCGTCCAATCTTCAAAAGTATTTTTATCTTTAAAATATTTAAAACCTTTGTACATACTCTCGGTCATAATTATCATCACGCTGTCTATCGAATGTTTCTCTCCCCAGATATCAACTATAAACTCAACGTTTCTTTCTCTTAGAAATGTCGTATAATCCATCTCGTGAGTAACCCCTTTGATAAATGGTGCACGCCACATAATACTTGTTGGCTTAGTCTTGCTTTTTAGATGTTCTTCGACTTGATATGTTATATAAGGATGGTGGATTCCCATTCCGTCAAAAACATTAATTTCATAATCGACGACACTTTCTGAAATTCCCTTTTGCACCCATTGTTTTTCTTCTTCAGTTTCTTTATCTATATAGGTTGAATGTTCATCTATAAGATGTTTTATCTTTTGATTTTTAATCACTTTCATATAATCTGATACAACTATAATTTTAGGCTTCCAATTTTCTATACAGTGACAAGATGATAACATCAATCCTCTATATGCAACATACTTAGACAAAACAGTTCTATTGATTTTTAAGCCCATTGTAACACGTTCAACTAGTTGTTTTTCTATATCTTCTCTAACAAAACTTAATGTTGCTTGACGTGTCATACTAGCACTTCTCTCGGACATTATATATTTTTTATTATCAATATAAAATCCTTCTTTTATGAGCTTTGATAAATTTTCTAAATCACTTTTTCCACTCTTAATATCTACAAAAACAATATATTTATTGTATCTGCAACTATCTTCAGTAATTAATCTGATTTGTCTAAATAGCAAATTGTCTTGTTGATTTATAGCATATCTATTCCTATCTTTTGTTCTTTCAAAATCAAATCTAAAATCATTATCTATAATTTGTCTATAAGTAAATTTCAAAACTTGATATAATTTAGGTGCAAACAAATTTACATCACCCCTAGCATTTTACAAATTTTCCTCGTATTATCCACCACATCTCTCAAATTGGTTGATTTGGAAATATAATCCCATTCGTCATAATTATCTAATAGTGTTTCACTCTTGTGCTTCTGAGCTTCTTCAGATAATTCACTCTTATAATTAAGCCTTTCTACTCTTATAGTCATAACTTTATCAGTACCAAACTTCTCTTTGACATATTCAATTTCGTTTGGAAACCTAGTGTCTGGAATCAGGATATAATCAAAATCATCTTGAACAATTTCGATATCTTCGCAAGTTCTGCTGACGTGGAAATCTGGCTTATTTAACTTCTCTCGAATAATCTCTGTCCCTAGTAATTGCAATTTATTTCGAGCCCAATCCGTCTTGATTCCATTCCAATTATAAAAATCAGACAATATTCTTTTAATATGTGTTGCATACCTTGTAGTTGCAACTTTTTTTCCATTTAATATCATCTGAGATGTTATAGCTTCAGCCAACGTATCCTTTCCGTGACCTGCCTTTCCTGAAATTAAAATTATTTTTTCCAATCAACCACTTCCTTTGCATCAATTCTCATTGAATCTAAATACCTATATATTTCTTTCCAATTACTAGCACTAATCATCATTGTCTTTGATTTCCGAATATCAGTGGTATCTCTTTCAATCTGATCGAATAATATCTTTAAAGTTGCATTTGTTGAATCTAACACATTCACATTGTCATCAATAAATATTCCATATGACATATCTATTGTTGATTTTTTCTTTTCAAAATCAGTTACTCCAATAAATTTAAATTCAAAAGGCAAATTTTCATTACACCAAATTTCTTTCAATCTTAAATTCTCTTCGTCTCCAAGTGTTGCAATATGATAGTTGTAGTATTTATTTATTTTCTTCAGCACTTTAATCATTCCTCTTTGTTTTTTTAATTTATGAAAGAAATTTTCCTTATTCATAAAATCAAGAATGTCGTCGTGTGTTAGGTTTGGGAATATATCTGTCAAACTATATTTTCTAGTGTCTCTTACTTTGAATTTTGTTCCAAATTCTTTGTTCATCAGTTTCAATAATTGTATAGTAGAACATACTAAAACATCATCAAAGTCTATAAATAAATCTATTTTTCTAATTTCCAAACATCCCCTTTTTCATAATTCTCCTCGCATACTTTCATAATATATTCAATATCAAAATTGAATTTTACTTTCTTTTTTTCTTGAGGGATGACAATTCCTCCATATTGTTTTACGTCTTCCTCATTGATACTCTTTTTCAAAGTGTCTTTCACAAACTTTAGAAAATCAAGTATATGCAAAAAATATGTTGTCTCTTTATTTCTAAAATTAAGAAAAAACCCTGATATTGCTCCAAATTTAAATGACTCCATCAAGCCATCTATTTGATGAGCCTTTATATCTACATTCTTATTTTTCTTATCCAGAGAAAATGATAGTCTTCCATCATTTTTACTTTTGCATTCAATTGTGTATAGATATGGAAGTCTATACATCCAAAAATCATATGGATTTTTATTTGAAAACCTAATAACAGAATTTTCTTGAGGATTGAATGACTGAGGAGGGTCTTCGATCCTCAAATAATAAATCCCTTGACATTTTTTGACGCTGTCTCTTATTTGATTCTCAAAATCTTTGCCACTATTTACACTAATAAATATCACCTATCTTTCTTAAAAACTTAGAAATAACTTATAGCTTATGTTAATTATAACACACCTATTGTTTCGCATCAAGTATTTTTCATATTTTTCTTAATTTTTTTAATATTTATAATTTTTTGACTATTCTACTTGTAGCTATTATTATAATATATATAATTGTTAAGTATATATATATACCACCCGTCCCCACCCCCACCCTCATATTATATTCTATACATATATAATAATCCATTACAATTATATTACAAATATATTAATATTATATTATATGTATTTACTAATAATATAATACATAGTATTATATTATTTATATATTAATATTACATAGTAATATTAATATAGTATTTATATGTAATATAATTGTAATATTATATTAATATATATGTAATTGATTATTATTAATAAATATAATATAATATGAGGGTGGGGGTGGGGACGGGTGGTATATATATGCTATTAAAAAACGATTGTCAATACAAAAATGAAAAATAAATAAAAAATATTTTTAAAAAAGTATTGACACGAAATACAAAATGTGTTATATTTAATACATAGTTTAAAAACAAAGGATTGAAAGGAGAAATAAGATGAATAAGAAAAAATTAAAATGTGATTTTCACACACATCCATTATCGCATAGATACTATCCTATGGAATGCATATATAGTGCCAAAAAAAATGAAAATGGTATGGTTATACTATCTGATGAAGATAAGAAAAGAATAGAGGAATTTGTTCACTATTGCATAGATGAAAGAGAATTAGATGTGGTTGCAATAACTGATCACGATTTGGCAGAGAGTTCTATATACGCAAGAGAATATGTGAAAGAGAACAATCTCCCAATTAAAATCATAATTGGAGCTGAATGCGAAATAATATTACTAGATTCATTTGCAGATGGATATGTTCATTTGCTTGTGCTTGGGCTAGAAGATATACCAGAACATCCTAGATATATGACAATAGAAGAAATGCAAAAGTTTGTAGACGATATTCAAAGAAAAAATGGATATGTAATTATGGCTCATCCAAAATATTCTGAATTTATATTTTATAATTTATGCGAATATTTAGATGGATATGAAGAGTTAAACAGAGATACTATTTCATTTGAAATAGATAAAAATAAAGCAAGAGACAGAAAAAATTTGGAGCATCTAAGAGCATTTAAAAATTCTGATATTCATTTTTTTGGAGAAGGGCATACTCCTCTTCCAACATATTATAATGAATTAGACGAAGATGATGAGATGCTAAGAAATTTATTGTATTAAAGGAGAATTAAAAATGTTATTTTATTCAATATCAAAGCACGCAAAATTTAGGGGAATTGAAGATGAAGATTCAATTATAGCAATAAGCTGTGTTATAAAGCAAGATGAAAAAGATTTGACTGACAAAGAATTATCTGAAAAGCATAGGGCTTGGGTTAGCAATCAATTATCAGTGCCTTTAATATACATAGTTTCATTAAGTGAAGAAGAATATCTTAAAAAATCGGAGGAAGAAGATGGAAAATAATTTTAAATCAGAGCATATTTGCAGAAATAAAAATACAAACAAAGGAAATAGTGTTTGCTTAAGAGTATCATCAAATAGCACATATGTAAATACCTGTTTGCTAGATGAAATTAACTATTTATATAATGAGCATAACATTGTGATTCTTGAACATTATTGTGGATATGGTTCAGGAAAAGGATCTATAAGTGTAGGCATATTAGAAGCTGAAACTATGGAAAGCTTAGGATATGAGAGAGTGATTGATGTTGTTGATACAGATGAATTTAAAACTGTAATTGCATTTGTATCTAAATCTCCATTGCCACATAAGGTATAGAAAGGAGTTTTTATGTTAACGACGTTGATATTTTTTAGTATCTTATTTGGGAGTTCATTACTTATTAGATTTATTGGAAAAAGAATAAGTTTTCATCAACAATACCATTACGAGAGAGTATATAATGGCTTTTTAGAGAATTATGAACTATATACAACTCAAGAACTTTATGATTGGAAATATCTCCTAGAAGATGATATTGCTTTTAGAGATAAAAATCCTTATAATAGAAAAATGTTAAATTTAATAGACGATCAAATAATTAAAATGGATTTAAAGGCAGGGGATGTTTATGAAGCTTAAAGATGCGATGCATAAAGTTGCAGAAGAATATTATGCTGAAGATATCTATTTTGTTGTCATCTATGATGTATATAAAAATCAAGTTTTATTTGACGACAGCGTAGATAAAATTGACAAAAATTTCATTTTTTTGGAAAATGCAAATGTTATATCATATAGCTATTTATACGAAACTATCTATTTCATTACCAATACAGATATTGAATTGGAAGTATTTGAAGAATACTATGATGATCACAACTAGAAAGTGAGGGCTTTAGTGAATTACAAATCAAATATAATAGACATAACATTGTTAATTTCAGCAATTGTGTTATTAATAGTCGTTGTTTCAAAAATTTTATAGAAAGGAAATGCAAGATATGGAAACCAAAAAAATATATAAGCATCGTACATTTGATGATATAATTATTCCTGTCTATGAGACATCTACGCATATAGCATATTTAGGAAATTATGAGACAGAAACTATAGTCGTAATTGAAAAACGTAAGTGTATACCTATATCATATGAAGACTGCATAAAAGAGCTAAGTGAAAAAATGGGAAATTATGAAAATAAAATACAGGAAATTAATTTGCAAATTAAAAATATAGATGTTTCAGAATGTCTAAAGATGGATATTTATAATACGCTAAAAAATATTTATAATCAAGCAACATCTGTTTCAAATCTTATCCATCAATCAGATGACCCGTTCGAAGATAGTAATATAGCTGAAATATTGAAAGAAATTGATAAGATTTACAGATTTAAAAAAACATACAAAGATTTATGTAGAAAAAATCAGTCTTACAGCCAATTTACCAAAATATATAATTTAGAAAAGACAAAGAATACATACGAACGACATAAAGAAAACATTGCGAGTATTGCAAACAGAGTAAATAAATATGTTATAAAGGAGTAATGAATATGAAACAAAATAAAAAAACAAAAGAATTGATCACTTTAATATCTGAAAATACCGACCTCCCAATTAAATTTATGGTAAATTCAGATATTATAACTGAAGAAGGGTACTCATATTACCTCGCAGACTTAGAATCATTTAACATAGAAGAATATACCGAATACGAAGAAACAATCCATTTTAGATCGGATATTGGAGATTTGATTGATGCTTACTATAACCAAAATGCAGATGAGATACATAGTAAACTTGGTGTTAATGATGTCAATGATAGTAAAATTGATGAATTTATAATATCTCAATTTGAAGATAAATGGACAAAAGCTATTTTAATTTGGGTAGGATTATAGGAGGAAAAATTTATGGCATATTTAGACACACCTCAAACAAGGTATTTGATTTCAGATGATAATAAACCTTGCATACAATGTGGACTTAAAACTCCTTTAATTGAAATCTACAGTGAAGCTCGGTTTTGTGGAGATAGATGTACAAGTGAATTTTGGACTGAGGCTAATAAAAAAATTAAGGAATCCGACAAAGAAGATGAAGAAGATGAAGAAGATGAAGAAGAATTTCTTGAGAAATTAGAATCTTCGGAAGTAAATGAAAAATTAGACAAAATAATTGAAGGACTTGAAAATCTGATTGAAAATATAAAAGACTAGGAATTTCCTAGTCTTTTTAAATAGCAATATTATTTTCCTTGTCTAATTTGAGACAATGCATCTCCATAGCATCCATTTATCATTTCGATAGTTTCAATTATGTTTCTCATTTTCTTTTTCCTTTCTATTAAAATATTTTGATTGATTATTTATCTTTCTATATATAGTATACAACATTGATTGCTTTAAAATATCGTTCATTGTATATGAATATTGATATCTTCGTATGTGTATTTTATCTAAGGAGTTCAAGAAAAGATACTTGTGTGTACATATACCCCTGCCATACAGTATTGCAAATATGTAAACATAGGGGGTATATGTAGTTTAAATAAATCGAATTTAAAATAAATATTGTTTTTAATAGGCAAGGCTGTGTGCATATAAAATAATCGCTTAGAGGTACGATTATTGTGATTTAAATTCTTTTATAAATTTTTGAATTATTTTTAAAAAAAGGTTGACAAGAAAGATTTGTTGTGCTATACTTAATATAAATAAGAAATCAATAGGAAATAACGAACAATTTTAAGAATAGAAAGGAAATAAAAATGTTTAAAAGAAAATTAGAATTTTATTCAGTTGGAGAAAAATTACCAGAAGAAGAAGGGGATGTTCTTACAATAACAGATAATGATAACTATGCAATGCTTAATTATTCACTAAAACATAAAGCATTTAACGCATATAGCTACAGTGATGATTGTAAACATAAAATAGATGTAAAATATTGGGCATACATTCCTCACCCATTTGTTTTAACCAAAGGAATGTGTGGAGATAATAAAAGGGGAATATATGAGCATATTAGAAAAAAAGAAGTGGAAGATGGGCATCAAATGAGAAAGTTGTGGAAAATGATAGAAGATGAGTGCTATAAAGAAGACATATCATCGCTTTTAAATCGTTATGATTTAACTTTTGATGAATGGCATGATTTAAAAAACGTATTTGAGACACTAATGATTGGAGATTGGAGAGATTAAATTATGGATGTTGAAAAATTAAATAGATTCTGGATGATGATAGAGAATGAATTAGGCGGACGCAATCTTAGATCACTTTTGCAATACTATGGTTTGACTAAAAAAGATTGGTTTGAAATGGAAGAAATATTTGATAAGCTAATAATTAAAGATTGGAGAAAAATAGATGACTAATTACGAATTTTTGCAAAACAACAAGATTTACTTAGCTAAATTACTAGTAGACACATCATTTTACAGACAACACTCTGGAGATAGTGGAACTTATTATTTTGATGAAAGGACTTTTTACGAAAGGTCTGATTGCATCAAATATGTTGTAAATTGGCTAGACAATGAAAGAAGTGAAGAGCAATGGAAAATATAATACAAAAAATATGCAGACTAATAACAAAACATAAATTTAGAAAGCAGATAGCATATTCTGTAGGAATCGAACCTACCGAATATTATCACGAATGCAAAATATGCAAATATAATTTTTGGAATTATATAGGAAAGGAAGTGTAAAATGAAAAGATATGATTTATATGTGAAAGCGAAATGTTTAAAAACTGGAAAATATGTGGTTGGCTTCTACGAAGAGAGATTTGAAAGCAATCAATTTGGGTTATCTCAAACAAATTCATATATCAGACAACCCAGCATATTTTTAAATGGAAAGTCAAAAGTATTTTTGGTTGATCCTAGAACAATATTGAAATACACAGGAGAGAAAGATAAAGAAGGATTTTTGATTTTTGAATCATAGATAGTATGGAGGGATAAATGCTATATCGAGGAAAGCCCAAATATAGAAATTCAGATTATTGGGTGTATGGAGAATATAAAGAATATGGTGATGAAGGCGTAATATTCTACAGTTATAAATTAGATTCGTCGAAGATCACTGTAGAAATTATTATTGACAAAAACACTTTAGAAGTTTATGATGAATGCAGTACACTTATAAATACAAGCCAATTTAGAGGAGGGCATTCTAAAATTCCAAAATTAATTTTTAACAACATTTGGGACTCAGGAAAGAAAAAAATTGCAAGAGATTTAGGAGATATAAAATGAATTTAAAAAAATTACTTAGAAAAATACCAGACACTCAATTAATATATGTAAAACAAAATGCAAGAATATTACACAAAGGAAGAGCACATGAGACACCACAGGAATTATTTAAAAAAGAAGTGAAGATAATATTTCTCACTGAGGGACAATGCTTTGTGACACATGGAGTTTCCGTTCCATATATAGAAATCATTGTAGGAGATTCTGAGAAAGTTAAACCCCCTAAAGATAAACCCCTGACCATTGAAGAATTGAAGAAAATGGAAGGAAAATCTGTTTGGATAGTTTGGGTTGGAGGAGCATCGTGGCACGTAATCAAGAAAGTTGATGATGAAAATTATACTGTGTGGCTTAATGACAATCATTGTGTAAGTGTAGACTTAATTAAAACTGAGAAAGTTCGATGTTATACAAAAGAAATATAAAAGAAGGTGAAATAAAATGGAAATAAGTACAATCGAAAAAAGAACAGTTGGAGATTTGGGAAGAATTGTTATTCCTAAACAAATTAGAAAAGATTTAAATATAAATGAAGGCGATTTGATGAAAATCACTGTAGATGGGAATAAAGTGATTTTTGAAAAGTGCGATGATGAGGAATAATGAGTATGGAAAATTCTTATGATTGCATATATGCATATCCTGATTTAGATTGTGTTGGATGTTCTCATCCAGATAAGACGACAACAAGTATATGTGAGTGTAATCCAAATTGCAATTTGGGACGCATTCCTAGATTTAAAACATTTTATTTATTTGAAGATAAAGATGAGCCACAAAAGTGGATTGATAGAGTGATAGATATAATTAAAGAAACATCTATTGATTTAAAAACTACATATACATATATAAACCCATATCAAGTTAAAACACCTTATTTTAAGGTAGTAATAAATGGAACACAAAGAGCAATGAGCTTGGGAACTATTATGTACGATGGAGAAAAGCTACTTAATGAAATTAGAAAGATATGCAAAGAGCTAGGAATAATGAAGGAGGAATAATATGAATACTAAGATAATAAATTGTGTTGCAAACTGTTTGCGTTGTAAAAACAATACATCTGAAACTTATAATGATATAAAATGCAAACACATTGTTTTCTTTGATCATATTAGATTCAAATGTTATAATTATATACGTGAGGATAGAAAGGGGAAATGAGAATGGAAGATTATGTAATGAGAATGAGAATTACAATTTTTGATGAAGACCGAATTTTAAAAAACAAAGATGGTACGATAAAAGAAATTACCACTGATTATATTATAGATAAAGATATAGACAATTTGATAAGTAGATTTATAGATTATATTAATATTTGGGAAGACAAACACTGGAAAGAATTTCCTACTTCAATCAGAATCTATAAAATAATGGAAGAACTAAAGAGGATTGATGAAAATTATTATAATACTATAATATCCATTGCAATTGATGGAGTGGAATATCACTATAATGCAAAGTATGATAAAGAAGAAGTGAAAACAGAGGGCTGTGTTTACTGCACAGGAGTTGTCTTAAACATATATGAAAGCGATGAAATATGCTTGACGGTGTTCGATATTGGAACAAATGGAGCAAATTTTTGTCCTAAATGTGGAAGGAAATTAAATGATTAAAGATATATTAAGAATTATTGAATTACAAGTTAAATTAACAATGCATAAAATATTTTATAAGACTTTTTTAGTATCTTATGCTTTTCAAACAGAAGTAGGACTAGGTATGGGTAGTTCAGCTATCTCTGCTAAAAATAAAAAAGATGCTATTTTCATAGCATTAGAAATAAATGATTTGCCTGACTTTAAGGATACAGAGAAAATTATTTTAAATGTAGAAAGGTTGTAAAACGTTATGAATAAAATAGATGAGATTATAAAAAGGGTTCAATATGATATAGACTATGGCATAGAAGATGATGGTCAGTTTGATAGTGATATAAGAAAAATGATAAAGGTATTTAATCATATCAATACATTTGTCACGAGACATGGCACTATAACTTTGGAATGTGGGTCTGAATGGTTATATCAGAGTGGTACTGGGCAAGAAGATGCGTTAGAACTAATAGGAAGAATACTAGATGAATTTGGCGATATGTGATAACAATGATATATATAAAGGAGGTATAAGATATGACAAAAGAAGAGATAGATAGTGCGTTTAAAAGAATTAGTCATCTTATAGATGCAAAAGATAATTGTGAAATGTACTTCAGTAAAAGTATTAAAACAAATTCGAGATTTAATGAATACACAGAAAAATTTGAAGACGAATATGATATTAAAATTCAAATGAGACAACAACTAATAGATGATTTAAATATTGCTATTAGGTGTATGAAAGATCAAGCGAGGGAAAGATATGACAAAAGAACACTTATTTAAAATGTATGACAAATTGTGTGATGAATATGATGAATTGTGTAGAAAGATAAAAGAATTGCAAATAAAATTAGAAAGTAGCATAGAAATTCCTTGTGAAATTGGAGATAATTTATATTTTCTAATGACAGATGGAAGTATCTCAAAAGGAAAAGTCGTTGATTATACACATTTTATTTCTTGTGGGTTTTGCGTCGTAGTGGTCAGTGAAGACGGCATGTTTAACAAAATGAACATTCCTTTTGATGATTTAGATATAAACTCCCACAGACAAAATGGAAGAGCCAGTATATTTTTTAGCATGGAAGATGCTGAAGCTAAATTAAGAGAAATTAAGGAGAAGAGGAATACAATATGAAAGATTATACAATTAGTGAAATGATAGAAATATCAAATAAATATCTCGACAAACTAGGAGTGAAAGATGGTTCTTGTGCACAAATTGATTGTACAGAGTGTGTATTTTTTTATGAAGATTACTCAGGGCATTTTTTAAAATGTGCTATAGAGAAGAGAGGATTTCCTGATATAGTAACGCTAAATGAAATGCTATCTAAAGCAGAAGAATACATTGGCAAAATAGATTGGACTAAAGTAGAAGTTGATACTAAGATTTTGGTTAGAAGTAGTGTTGGTGGAAAATGGTATAAAAAACATTTTGCTAAATATAAAGATGAAAAAGTATATGCCTTTTCAAATGGAGGAACATCTTTCTCATCAAAAGACCATCTAAGTGTTTGGGAAGAAGCCAAGCTGTATATGGAGGACGAATAATGATAATACATAAGGATATATTTAATTTTTATATTTTAAAACAATTAGACTTTTATATGAAAGGTCATAAAGGATTTATAGCTGGTGGGTGTTTCAAAAATATATTTAATGGTGAGAAAATCAAAGATATAGATATATTTTTCCAAAATGAAAAGGATTGGTTTGATGCAATTTGTTATTATGACTCTATGACAAAAGGATATAACAGAGATGACAAGAGAGATGAAATATATCGTTTTTACTATGAAAATGAAAGAGTAAAGGCATATAAAAACTTGCAAAATGGAATCGTTGTTGAATTATGTAATTCAGTTTATGGAAAGCCAGCAGATGTCATTTCTAACTTTGATTTCACTATATGTAAATTTGCATATTATAAAAATATTGAAATAGTAGAAGATGAATTTGAAGAAGGAGAATTTAGAGAAAGCATAGTTTATAAAGTATGTATGAACAATAATTTCTTTGAACATCTTCATTTAAAAAGGTTGGTTGTGGACGATCAATTATTGTTTCCTGATTCAACTTTTGAAAGAATGATAAGATACATAGGATATGGATTTAAGCCTTGTAGGGAAACTAAAATGAAAATGATGTTGGGAATAAATAATATGAATGAGGAAGATATTAGGGTTGGCAAAGGACTTTATGTTGGATTAGATTAAGAGATTTGGAGGAATAGAATGAGAGAGATATTATTTAAAGGAAAGACAATTGATGATAAAAAATGGGTTTATGGCGTTTATTACCATCAAACAGAATTCTATAATGATCCTTCAGACGTGCATTGTATCATATATAAAGGGACTCTCGAATATTTAGAATGTGGATATGAAAGAGTAATACCTGAGACAGTAGGGCAATATACGGGATTTGATGATATAAATGGAGTTAAAATTTTTGAAGGAGATATTATCAAATATACAAAAGATTATTATCCTTGCTATTGTGGAAAGGCGAAACCTCAAGTAGTAGTTGCTCCTATAGTTTATGAGCATAGTACCTTTTATACAGGATGGTTTGAAGTGAAAAGCGGTCATCGAAAAGGAAAGAAGCAACGTATGTTATTGTGTCATTCTTATGAAAACTTTGAAGTTATAGGAAATGTGTGGGACAATCCAGAGCTATTAGAAGAGGGGAATATAAGTGAATTTACAAATACATCAAAGATACCCTTTGAGAAATTTCATAAAGAATTAGTCTCATATTTTAAAAGTATAAATGGAGATCCTGATCCCAAAGGTGTTTGTTGGTGTGCGTATTGTGAATACTGTTTGTTTAATAAATATTGTTATAGTGGAGAAGATGCAGTATGGCTTCAAGGCAAGAGCAGTGAGGAGTTTTATAAGAACGAGGAAGTATATAGATTATTTAAAAGGCATTTAGAACAGGAAGGCAGGGACGGATGAAAGATGAAATTTTAAAAGCAATTGAAATATGCGACAGTATGATTGCTTTTGTCAATATGGCAGATGAGACTGATGATAGTGTTATAATGTCTAAATCAGATAGAATAAGATTTTTTGCATTATCAAAAGGTGCTCTTTATGAGAAGCTGGAGAGAATTGAGAATAAGCCTTTGACAATTGATGAATTAAGAGAAATGATTGAAATGCCAGTATATATAAAATTTTTTAATAGCATGTATAAAGAGAGTTTTTGCACCATAATCAAAAGAATAAGTGAGAAATTTATTTACTTTGACGATGGAGGCAAATGCGAGCTTTGTGATATCTATACAGAAGCACAAGAAAATCAAGGCGACGTTATTTTTTACAAATATAAGCCAATAGAGGAGATAGATTATGATAACTAGAGAAGAAGTAAATAATATTTATAAAGACAATAGAAAGATAAAGAAGATTGAAGAAAAATTAGAAAAATGGATTGTCAAAGCATCAACAGAGGGCTATGATGGATGTGTATTGAAATTTCAATCAAAAGATGAGTGTTATCAATACGAAAGAATTGCTAAACTTCACGATTTTGAAACTTCAGTAAAGAGAATTGATAAAGCTTCTGAACAGTTAGATATACTTAAAGTTAGGGACGATGAATTTTATGCAGTATATGAATTGAAAATTGGGTGGTGATAGATAAATGAATGAAATGATATATAAATCAAGTTCAATGAAAGAGATATTTTCATATGAAAATAGTCCAATAATTAAAAGTATGCAATTTTTAATTATTGAAAAATGTCTTACTCAATGTTTAACTAAAGGAGTGGAAAGTGATGATAAGTAGAAGCGAAAAAGGAAATTTAAGAATTAGTAAATTAGAAATGATGGGGGTTTTTGAAGAATTATTTGAAGCTTGCAATAGCGAAGAAGAAACAGAGTTTCTTAGAAATGAATTAATTGGTTACATCGAATTAGCAGAAGAAGAACGAAATGAAGAATTGTTTTAATTATTGAGGGGTAGGGCAGATGAGGGGGCAGGGATTTGTAAAGGTGGGGGTGGTTCTGAGCTTGGTAGTCTGTGGGATTACCCACTAACCCCTCCCAGAAAAACCAAAAATTACCATAAATGGAAACTACCCCCTATCTTTACAAAATTATACATACCATCCATTTTCTCCCATTACTACCATTTATTTTTCCAATAACCACCGCCTATATTGTATACTTTATACAATAGCCTTTAAAAGGCTCTAAAACCCATTTTAAGCGATTAAAATAAAAAATGGTACTCAACTATTATTAAGTACCATTTTATCCTTATATCCTCAAATTATGCCTTATAAGGCATAATCTAAGATATATATATTGTTGTTCCATACTCCGACGTTACTCGAATTGTCGAGGACGTCACGTATTCTATATTTAAGTATTAACTTTTCAATACTCGAGTAATTATATTGTTGTCCTATATAATTAAGGCAGTCGCTTAAGTTACCGACATATTCGCAATATGGCTCTAAGCTTGCTACTAGCCTATCCCAACTTTTTAAAGTTGGTAATAAATATTGCCCGATATCAGAGTCTTTTAAGCTCTCATATCTCTTAACTTGACTCATAAGTTGCGGTAGCTCTGTATCATATTCTACCTTTAGGCAGTATTTAAAGCCATTCAAATTGAATATGATAGCTATTTTACTATAGCCACAACTTATTTTCTCAATAAGCCCATATTGAGTTTTCATATCTGAAAACTCACTTTGATTATATCTGATAATAGTAACTGCTTTTTTAACGCTCTCACGAGTGTTAAAACGGTCGTTTTTATCAAAATCTTTTATATAATCGGTTTTACTGATTATTTCCTTTAGTATATTTGATATACTAAAATTACTGTTTACGGGACTCCCTTTAGTCCCTATTATTGTAGTCGACTTATGTAGTTTCATTTTGTTTACCTCCTAAACGTTCAAATTTGAACGTTTTTATTCTTTTAACTCCTTAAAACG
Source organism: uncultured Peptococcaceae bacterium (assembly GCA_964372025.1). Lineage (GTDB taxonomy): Bacteria > Bacillota > Dehalobacteriia > UBA4068 > UBA4068 > CAYJBP01. The sequence continues at coordinate 63,736 of CAYJPF010000001.1, forward strand.
TTGCAATTTCAACGTTTCTAACTTATATTTAATATTATAATTGAAATAAATATAAATTGCAATACCTTTTTAAATTTTTTTTAGTAAAATTTACTTTTTTTTTATAGCTCTAAAAACACTACTAGAAAACACTACTAGAAAACACATTTTAAAACACTCTAAAAACATACTCTCATACTAGCATTAAATACATTAAATTCAATGCTTAGAGCTTAAAGCAGAGAGTTTTAAAATGTGATTAAAATTATCTCTGTATTGTAAGTGTAACAATAGTTTTTACTAGTAATAAAAACACTGTATGCATATATACAGATATACAGAGAAAAATCCAGCAAAGTTGTATACACTATTCTAAATATTCTGACAATTCAAAATATTCTGAAAATTTCGAAAAATCAGACATCTCAATTTGGTAAAATTTACCAATTCTACCAATATTTCCCATATATAACATAATATCCCTATATTCCCAATATTTTCCATGCACCACATATTCTACCATATATTCCATATATTGCCAATTGACCAGATCTGGTAAAATTTACCAATTCTCAATAATAAAAAAAATAAGATTTTTACACCTTATTTTTACTAATTACTAAATTATAGTAACTATCTTCAGCAGGAATCCATAATTCCTTGCTATCATTTATGAAGGCTCTAACGTCCTTCTCTTTTATACTATAGCAACTCATATCGCTATAACTAGCATCATCAGATACTATATTTACAAGCTCTAAAGCCTTTTCAAGTTCTTTAAAGCCTACTTGATAGCTGTCATCTTCAGCTATCATATTTAGTTTTACATTAAATATATTATCTAATATATTTAATTGTAATTGTAATTTTAAATCCATTATAACACCTCTTGAGGGTAGTACCCTCCATTATCCCTATTAAAATGATATAGCGTTATTGTTATACCATTTTTTCTAGTAGCATTTAATACTGCTACTAATGCCACAGTTAACCCTGTGACATACAGGTTTATATGGGCATTCCCATATTTCGACAAGCTTTCTTCAGCTTGCTCTTGCAAACCCTTTGTATCCAAAGGATTTACATTTTGAGGGAATAAATATTCGCTTATTCCCTCTATTTCATGTCGACTCTCACATAAGCCGACATTTACTTCCTCTACTACTGGAGGAACTGGAGACATATCTCCAATTTCCAACCAATAGTTACAATAATCAGCTAGATGGCAATTCCAACAATTGCCATTTGCAGAAGTCTGTTGACCTCTACAGAAATTATTGTTATTGTTATTGTTATTGTTATTGTTATTGTTTCTCATTTTTCTACCTCCGTATGTTGGAACATTGCAATTCCAACGTTTTTAATTTTAACTTGTATATAGAATATCACGATTAAAAACATAAGTCAATAGCTTTTTTAAAATTTTTTAATTTATTTTAAAAATATCTTTTATATCCTCCGCATCCTCCGCATTTTATGTAAAATTTACTAAAATTTTACATAAAATAAAAACATATCCTTATGGTAAAATTTACCATATCACACCATCCTCCGCATCAAAGATAGCTTTGGTAAATTTTACCATAAGGAGTAAAATTTACCAATTAAATAATTTTTGGTAAAATTTACCAATTCTACCAAAAATAAATTTTCTGAAAATTCAGAATTGTCAGAATATTTGAAAAATTCAGAATATTTCAATATTTCAGAATCGTTGCAATATTCAGAATATTCAGAATACACAAAGTTTACAGAAAATTCAGAATTGTCTGATAATTCACAATATTCACAATATTCACAATATTCAGTTATAATGTTTCACGTGAAACACTCCTATAATATTTTAAAAAATGTTTCACGTGAAACACTGTGTAATGGTAAAATTTACCATTATAATCCTATATGTCAACATCTACCATATTTACTAAATTTTACCATATTTAACATAAAAAAGAAAAAGAGCTATATAGCTCTTAATCTTTTCATAATAGGTTTATGATAATTTGATTTATACCATAATCCCATTCTTAGAGCCTCTGCAAGCTCTGCATTGCCATAACAATGCCACTCTGTTAAGGCTTGACTAGCACTTGCTAGCCATAAGAGCTTTTTATTGAAGCTCTTTTTATTTAATTTTATTGTATTTTTTCTTCTCATTTTTTCATCCTCCTATTGTACTCTTATTATCTCATTTAAATTTATTTTTCTACCATGTGATATAAAGTATATATCACCATTGCTTTTATATCTGAGCTCAGCTCTTGCTTTCCTTGATACTGTATCTCCTGAAACATATTGATATGTAATATAATTATCATCTATATCAATAACTCCAAGCCCTCCAGTATTGCTTAAATGCATCGTCCCTATATAATTATATTTTTTATACTTTATTGTTTTCATCTTTATACCTCCTAATATATAGTAAACATTTTACACGTTTTACTATTCTCATAAAGCTTTATACATAAAGCTTCACATATGAAATTACCTTCTCTTGTCTCTGTGCAATAAGCACAGTCTAAACAACCTATACTATACATTCTTACCTCTCCTATCTGTTGCGACCCTCGCAACCCTTGAAATACTAACGTTTTATTTAACGTCTTGACTTATTATAGCATATCTAAAATAGCATTGCAAGCTTTTTTTAAAAAATTTTTAAACTTTTTTAAATTTATTTTTTATACCACGATTTATATTATATATCAGAATTTTCTGAAAATTCAAAACATTTGCACAACTTCCAATCCATACACTTGGTAAAATTTACCAATCCTCCGCATCCTCCGCCATAAATGCTTTATGGTAAAATTTACTATTTAAACCATATATTTTAAAATAAATAAATATGGTAAATTTTACCATAAAGCATTTTTTGTTTTCAGAAATTTCAGAATTGTCAGAAAATTCAGAATTTACAAAAATTTCAGAATTGTTAGAATTGTCAGAATATTTAAAAAATTCAGAATATTCTTACTATATGTTTCACGTGAAACACCCTTATATTCTCACACTCTCGCATTGCCTACCTATGGTAAAATTTACCATAAAAATTTCATAAAAAAGAGATGGCAATTTTTACCATCTCTTATATTTCTTATATCATTGATTCACATATGCTTCCAATAATTGGTATTCCAAATAATACCATAAATGTTAGAAATGTCGCCATCCCTCCGTCCATTTCAGATTTCTTATTACTTCTTTTATATCTTATTGGTTTGCTCATTATTTCCACCTCCTTAAAGCTTCTTCTCTATCTAATTCGCTCATGATGAGTTCCTCTTCAGTTATCATCATGTTTTTTAAAACTTGTTTTCTCTCTCTGTCTAGCTCTCTGAACCTCTTTTTTAAATCGCTCTCACTCCATTTTTTAGTTTTTTTAATTTCTTTACTCATTTTTTTACCTCTCTTTTTTCTGTTGAGATATTCGAATCTCAACGTTTCTTTGTTTTAACCTACCTATATATTATCACACCTTTATATATATGTCAACACTTTTTTTAAATTTATTTTTTATTTTTTTAATGTTGTAAAATTCTAAATTTTCTGAAAATTTAGAAAATTCGATCAACTCCAATCGCTCTACTTGGTAAAATTTACCATAACTTGCATCTCTGATATTTAGGTAAAATTTACCAATACCATTCCAATAAAAAATGGGAATATTTTACAATTCCCATTTTATACCATATTTTACAGATTTACATAATCATATATATTTTTTATTAAATCACTTCCAAATATTCCCATACATTTTTCATGTGTTTTTTTCATATCTTGGTAAGCTCCTATTCCTCTCTTATATTGCTTTACATTTTCAGTATATCCAAATTCCTCAATAAACATATCTTCGTTATTATATTCTATAATGTTTGAGTCTGTCAATATGCACCATATGCAATCAAATAATAGTTTAATTCTATCAAATTTAAGGTCTCTTTTATTGTCTCTTACGTTTATTCCACTACCTGTATTATATTTAAATTCATGTCCATTTATAATAAATAAATGTCTATTATGTCCCCATTTTTCGCCATTCTCATCATTATCAAAGTAGCCTATATTAATATATTTAATTGTATCTAACTTAGAAAATATCTCATAAAATTTCTTTTCACTATCTATATAATCTTTATAATATTCGTATAAATTTACTATACATTCTCTAGCTTCATCTTGAAGCTCTTCGCACCAGTTAGCAAAATCACTTTTTCTGTTCCATTCCCAATTTTTCATAGTGTTCTCATAAGTTTCAATTCTCATTTTTTACCTCTCTTCTGTGCAAACTCTGTGTTTGCAACGTTTTAACTTTAACTTGTATATAGAATATCATATCTTGACCCATATGTCAATACTTTTTTTAATGTTGTAAAATTCTAAATTTTCTGAAAATTCAGAAAATTCGATCAATTAAAAAATATAAATATGGTAAAATTTACCAATCCTCCGCACCCTCCGCCATATGGTAAAATTTACTAAAAAAGGAAATATATATAATTGGTAAATTTTACCATATGGCGGAGGAAATTGTCTGAATTGTCAAACAATTCAGAACTGTCGAAATTTTCAGAATCTTTTGAATTGTCAGACAATTCAAAATTGTCAGAATATTTCCAATATTCTCAATTATTATAATTGACTGAATTTTCAGACAATTCAGAATATTCCCAATATTCTTAATTGCCCATATACACCAAATATTCTGAATATTCTTAATTGACCGACTTTTCTGAATTGTCAGAATATTTGCAATATTTTTAATTATTATAATATTCTTACTATATGTTTCACGTGAAACAAAATATTGCAAGTGTTATTTAACACTTACAATATTTTCCATTTTTACTGTTATTACACTTAATTCACTGCTATTAGAAAATTCACTTTTTAAGCACAATATTTCAGCTTCAGCCTTTGTAATCTCAACACCATCTTTATAATATGTTGTCGTCGCTTTACTTTTAGGGCTTGTTGTCACTCTTAAATATAAGTTTTCTTTATGTTCTATTATATATGGAAAGTGCTTCCACTGTCCCCACGGTAGAGCTTGAACTATTGCTTTTCCATCTGCTCCTACTCCGTTTCTTTCTTTAGTGTCTTTCATATTAGCATAATCTACACCAAATCTACAAGATGTCATAATTGTTATTTTCTCAACCTTATTGTCTATTCCTTTTCTTGTCTTAAGTTGCTTATTCCATTTTACTGTTGTAAAAGCTCCTTTTTTTAAACTCTCTACTTGTTTTTTAACTTCTCCATAAATCATATTGTTACCTCTCTTTTTAATTCTTAACTTTAACTTATAATTCATTATAGCACATATAAAAGCATCTGTCAATACTTTTTTTAAAAAATTTTTAAATTTATTTAAAAAATATATTATGTAAAATTTACCAAATTTTTACAGTAAAATAAATATGGTAAAATTTACCTTATGTGCATCATTCTTCTCTATGGTAAAATTTACCACAACAAAAAAAAAAAAAAAAAGAAGAGCTTAAAGCTCTTCTAAATCATCAAATCCATTCCATACGTCCTCAAGCACTATTTCATTATATTCATTTATTATGATGTGTGGTGCTTCATCTCCATAATATTCATGTTCTAATAAAAATACTTTGCCATATTCTTTATAATCCATCTCGTCTACCACATACCACGTCCCCTTGTGTCCCTCTACTCTGATATTGTCACTCTTTGCAGTAATTTTCATATTGCTCATTTTGTTACCTCTCTTATTTATTATTTAACTTTAACTTATAATTTATTATACCATATGTATTTTAATCTGTCAATAGTTTTTTCAAAATAATTTCAGAAAAATTTCAGAAATAATAATGGTAAAATTTACCTGATGAAAATTTCAGAAGTGCGAACAAGCTAGGTAAAATTTACCATAAAAAATTCAGAATAAAAAATGGGAATATTTTACAATTCCCATTTTTTATATTATCTTATTTTTCTATCTAGCACTAGCACACAATTTTTCTTAAGCTCTGGTGCATACTGACTTTGAGATATATATAATATTGTATTAGGATATTCCAATATTATATTTTTGTCCTCATCTGTCAATGGTCTACTTATTTCAAACATTGTTCCATATATTTTCTTTCCATCTCTTTTTATATGTGTTCTGTAAAAATTATTATATGCATTGTTATTGCAGTCTCTTAATAATTTATAAACTCCATAATCATCTAATTTCTTTCTCATTTTATTTACCTCTCTTTTATTTAACTTTAACTTATATATAGAGTATATCACATACATTTTATATTGTCAAGCATTATTTTAATTTAAATTTATTTAATTTGTCTTTAGCTATTTTAAATTCATTCTCTTTTATTTTGACCTCTTCAATTGCAGATACTAATTCTTCAACATATTTATCAATACTAGATATGTATTCATAATCTTTATAATTGGCATTTACAAACTTTTTATTTTCAAAGTCGATAAACACATTATCTTCAATAAAAGCATCTCCATTTTCAAGTTCAATACTTCCCATATATAAACTCCCATAATAAATTGAAAATCCATCATCAGACAAGTTTATTTTAAAGTAATGTAAGAAAAATTCTATTTCACTTTTCAACATATGTAAATTATATTCGTTAGCACGTTTGCAATAATATTTCTCTATTACCTTTATAATATCATTATTGCAATATTTTAAAATAAAATATACTATATTATTTTTAATAACTAAATTCTTCTTTTTTTGAGATAGAGGCATAGTAGAGTCACATCCTCCATACTCCATATATGTATCTTCCAAATATACTAAATTGCTTCTTAAAGTCTCCAAATCTTTTATTTCTTGTCGAGTTCTATCCATAAAATCGTTTATGCTTCTTTCTAAAATGTTAAATTCACTATTCATATTCTTACCTCTCTTTTTATTTAGTAATAACTTTTATCTTACTTATATATTACCACACATATATAATAAAGTCAAGCATTATTTTTAAAATTAAAATGTTTAAATATTCAGACAATTCAAAATATTCAAACAGATCATACACTAGGTAAAATTTACCATATATACATAAAAAGAGAAAAAGAGCCTATAGCTCTTCTTCGTCCTCTTCTTCGTCCTCACACTTATTATATAATTCCATAATATCAGCTAGTTCAAACCACACAAAGTCGTTTATCTCTGTTTCTGTGCATGCCTCTTTGCACATATATTCCTCTATTATTTCTTGAGCCTCTTGTTCTCTGTCTTGAAATCTTATTTCTTCGGCTACATCTTGCCCACCACTCCAAAATTCAAAACTATCAAATTTAAATTCATATTCTTCTCTTACTATCATTTTATACCTCTCCTTTGGTTATCTAACTTTAACTTATAATTCATTATAACATATACATATTACTTTGTCAATAGTTATTTTAAAAATATTTTAATAAATTGAAACCCCTTCATAATAATATAATAGTTTATTATTTATACTGAAATTATCATTTGATTCTTTACTATGCACATATACACTGCCACACATATCAAACCTCTTAACTTTATATCCTAGCATTTTCAATATTGCCATTCCCATTTCTTCAGGTGAATATCCACAATTTTTTGCTAATCTCTCTAAATTTTTTGTTGTTATATTCATCTCATACCTCTCTTTTCATTATTTAACTTTAACTTATATATATAATACCATACATTTATATATTTGTCAATAGTTATTTTAAAATAAATCAAAGATATTCTCCTTCCACATACTAGGTAAAATTTACCATATCCCATAATAAAAAAAAGAACACACATTCGTGTGTCCTATATTTTACTAGAGACAATGAGAGAGGTAATCGCATTGCTCTAGCCTATTTAGCATTATTTTACAAAATTTTTATATACTCTTGCAAACTCATTAGCTGATAATCTAGCTTCTTTTCTGCCACCATCAATCCAGTTTAAATGTTTGCCTGTAGTAACTCCCCATATATTTTGATGTACATATAATTGCCCACCAACTTTAAATGCTACCAATGTTTTGTATGAGAAATAAAATTCTCTTCCTTTTGCATCTGTGAAAACCAATGTGTGGCTTCCATAATTATCACTTGAGTAATTTCCATAGTTTCTATAATTTACATTCATCATATCTTTTTCTCCTTTATTTGTTAACCTCTCAACAACTTATAATTCATTATACCACATATATTTTACTTTGTCAATAGTTTTTTTAAAATATTTTTAATTTATTTTACCATCCTATATATATTTTAGGATATACAATAATTTCCATGTTCTCATCAAATTCAGCTCTTTTAATCATCATAACTTCAAATCCTTCATCTGTCAATACATCTATAATTGAATAGTGGCAAGTATCACTGTCTTTTATATGCGAGAATTCATATTCTATATATCCTATATTCTCACCATGTATGTTTGCAGTTATTTTATTTATGATATCGCTTATAGTCATATCAATTATAGTCTTACGTTTCATCATAGAGGGTGAATTAGCCTCTATATCTTTTATTAGGTTATATATATCTCCTTTTGCTTTTGCCATCGTTATTACCTCTCTTTCTTAACTTTAACTTACATATATAATATCATACATTTATATATTTGTCAATAGTTATTTTAAAATAAATTAAAAATATTTTTCCTCTATCTACTAGGTAAAATTTACCATATATAATATAAAAAGAGAGAGCATATTGCTCTCCCATATTTTTACATATTTCTTTCATTCTCAATGATAGCATCCATTGCTTCTCTATATCCTTTTGACCAATCTTCTGTGTCAAGTATATCCAGAGAATCTCCATATTTTTTAGTATATAATTTCCTTTGCAACATATAATCCACATATGAATAATGAGCTTCTTGAGTAACCGATTCGACGTGTCTCATTATATTTGTTTCTAGTGCATTCAATACTGCAAAAGCTTTTTCTTTATCAATTGTCAAAAATATACTATCTTCTGCCATATATTCGCAATTTTCTACAATAACATCAAAATAAGATATATCATTTTCGTCTTTTAAATCATACTCTTCCATTGCTTTTTCCTGTATTTCGTGTTTAGTAATAAACATTGTTCTCATTACTACATCATACAATATTTCAGTCTCAAGTGTTTCTATATTTTCAGAATTACATAATGGGCAAAATTCTTTTTTGCTATTCCTACTTACAAATACATCTTTTAAATATCTCCCACAATCTCTGCATCTTATTACTTCTTTGTCCTCATCATAGAACTCATGTTTTATTAAATCAATATTATTTGTCATTTTACCTCTCCTTATTTTAATTGCTTAACTTTAACTTATAATTCATTATAGCATATATATTTTACTTTGTCAATAGATATTTTAAAATAATTTGCCATCTTCATAAAATTCATATTCGCTACAGTCACACATATCTTGCATTTCTTCTTCATCAATATTATGTAGAAAGTCATATCCATCTTTCTCATATTTTTTCTCTAAATCTTCCATATAGTCCATTGCACTGTTAAAGAATTTTACCAATACATCTTCATTGATATTTTTTATATCATTATATTCTAATTCATATATCACATTTTTTACCCATTCATCACTTTTTTTATGTATAAATTTTACACTATAAGCATAACGAGTGTTGGCAGATAACATAATTGCATCATTATCATCATATTTAGCATAGAATTTAATCGCTCTTTTCTCTTTATCTGTCATATCTAATTTATCAACAATATCACATACATCTAATGTGCCATAAATATTAAGTCCATCGCCTTGACAATATCCTAGCGAATATTGAGTATGCAATTCAGAGTTAGGAAAATCTTCTTTTAAATCACACTTTATATTATCACTAAATATGTCATTTCTTATTTCGCAATCTAAAAAATCTCGTTTCACTCTCTCCTTTGCTTCTTCAGATAATTCTTCATACTTGTAAATTTTTATCTCTTCAATTCTCATTTTATACCTCTCTCTTTCAACTCTTAACTTTAACTTATAATTCATTATAGCATATATTTTTTACTTTGTCAATAGTTATTTTAAAATAAATTAAAAATATTTTTAGTGATATGTATATTGCAATTCATAATCATTTAATATTTCACTTATTTCTTTATCAGTGAATTCTCTATCAGAGTTTTCTAGTAGTGACCTTGCACAGTCCTCACAGAATTTTCCACTCATATCTAAATATTCACAGTCATCTCCATCATAATATATAGAATCTTCAAATAATACACTATCGCATCTATCACACACCTCTATACAATATGGGTCTTTACTTCCACAGTTTCTGCATGTCTCACAGTCTAAGCAGTCATTTCTTTGCACTAACATATTTTTTCTCCTTCCTTATATTCCTTAAGATATTTGATACTCATTCTCAAGTGATATATTCTATTATCATGTTCTTCTTCAGCAGATAATTCATCTATCCAAGATTGCAGAGCATCTATAGTTTCTTCTATTCCTTCTACATCCATCAAATATCCACTCATATCACAGTATGGACAGTGATTTTCTCCTATCTCATCATCTCTTCCATCATATTTAACGAGTATTTCACCCTCATCCATTGTGTTTTCACACCAGTTACATTTAATTCTCATATTATTTATTCCTCTCTTTCAATATAAATAACTTTAACTTACATATATAATATCATAGTTAAAGCTATTTGTCAATAGGTATTTTAAAATATTTATTATTGGAAAAATTTGGTAGGATCGGTCATATTGGTAAAATTTACCTTTATAATACAATAGAGTGCAAAAGGTTGCAAAATCGCTTTAGCGGTTTTAGCAAACCTAGGAATTGACGTACAAAATGAGTAGAAAATATTTATATTTTCTACATTTTGTAGTCAAGGAGTGGAGCTCAAGAGCCTTATGGAATATGAATATTTCATAAGGTATAAGGCTTAACAGCCCTATTCTGCCAAATAGAGAAAGTGTAAACACTTTCTTGCTATTTGGTGCGAATATTCCCCCCTTTGCCAAAACTGCTGAAGCAGTTTCGTCAACCATATTCAACTGGTTTCAATATTTCTACTTAATTTGTATTGAAAATTAGAATTTTATAAATGCATAAAATTTAAAAACATATGATTATGACAAAGAAATATTTTGATTTAGAAAATTGTTATTGTTGAGAATTCCAAAATACAAAATTCGAAAAATCAAAAATAAATGTTGAAATTTCAACGCTTAAACCCCCTCGCTCTAAATATAATGTACTAAAAAATTAGAATTTTTAGCGTAAGCAAAACACGAGGGAGAAGCGTGAGCAAAAAACGGACAGCGACTGCTCTTGATTGTTGTTTAAATTTGTATTTATTCTTCAATATTTTCATCTAAATCCTCATACATATTTTCATATGATTGAGATTCAAGTATAACTTCTTCATTTAACCAACTATGTAGCAAATTCCTCATTCTCTTAGATGGAATATATACATTTATATTATTGTATTCTCTAATAGCACTTCTAAATATAAATTGCAACATTTCAGATAGAGCGAATAAATCATAATTGATTTTTACTTTATGAAATAAAAAAAATTGTTTTACATAAGGATTAGGAAATCTGTTAGCGAAATAAACCACACAAGTCCTATCCTTATACATATTAGTTCCTCTTGTATTTAGAGCGACAAATCCTTTTGTATATCCTTTCCCACTATATAACTTTTTATATTCCTTATATACAGTCCATATTACTTTATTAGAATGAGATTTAGAAATTTTTTGAACATAATTCTCTATATTATTTTTAATTAACTTAGTCACCTTATCATTCTTAGACCAAGTATCAAACCATGTTTTTGAGAGAGCTGTCTCAAATTCTCCTATATCATTCAATTTGCTATTTTCATGAATTGAAATAAGTGGCTTATATCTTTTTATATCATATTTTTGAGGAACATCTGTTAGGCAATATCTCCCACCTTCTTTTTTTACATACAGATAATTATATTCTACATTATGAAAATCAAAATAATATTTCTGAATTTGGGCATCAAACATATATGTCAATATATATACACGTCTAAAGGCTTTAAATATTGAAACTGGAAAATTCCATGCGATTGTAGAATTATTATTTCCATAAGCATACAGTGATTCTATTTCACACATTTTTTTGTATTTATTATATTCTCCACTATATGATTTATCTGTCCACACTATCAATCCATCTTTTTCTATTTTTGCGTGTTTAGAAAATATATTTTGTCTGTCTGATTTACTTATAGCTGTTGTTCCCACTACATCTGCAACTTCATCCATAACCAATATATATCGATTTAAAAATGCAAGCTGTACCATTTCTGCATCGAAATATTGGAATAAAGCATGTGTAGTTACAATATTCTTGCCTTGATTTATTAGTTCTTTTATATTCTCTGTCTTAGTAGATACTGCATCTGATGGTTCAATAAAATGTTTGTCTTTGCAACTCTCTTTGATTCTTTTGACCTCATCAAGATATGGGGTAACATACATATACCTATATACATCATCTGACATTTTGTCCTCATTTATAAAGTTTATCAAAGAACTTGTTTTCCCTTCCCCCATAGGAGCATCAACTACATTAACTTTATAATGTTTGTAATTATCACTTTCAACAAACATATCTACTAATTCATCAAATTCTTCATTGGTTATTATTTTACTCATTATAATGTCTCCCATACTTTACATTCTTTGTTAATTTTCTCATAACATTCTTTCCCATATCCTCTTCTAATACTCTCACTATCTGTTAATCTCCTACCACAGTTTCCACATTTAGCAACATATGTCATTGTGATATTTCTACTTAGCACATTTCTTGATAATTGCGTAAGAGCTGATAATAGTAATCCTATTTCATAATCACTCTTTTCATAATTTCCTGATTTTCCTTTAGAAAATCCAAAAGAAGAATTGTCATTTACAAATAAACAACCTCCGTATAAAGGGTCGTCAAAAGGCTCTTTTTCATCTAACAATGTAACAAAATACATATTCCTAGTTGGCTCAGGTTTGGTTAGGAAATATCTTATTTCTCTTGTCTGTTCCTTATCTTGCTGTATTATAAATTCAGATTTTGTTGAAAGTATAAACTCTAGCATATCTGCATATGTATCAACATTTACGTTTGGATATGTAGGTTCATCATTCAAAGGTGGGTGCATATCATATCTTGGTTTACTTTCAGATAAATTTAAAACTTCATATTGTGGTGAAAGTAAATTTAAATTATGTAGCTCTCCTATATTAGTATCTGCTAGGTCTGAAATCTCAGCATTTGATTGAGATACCACATCTATTATTTCAATTGTTGTATTCATATTGTTCTCCTTTGTTTTAATTTATTATTTATGTATTCATTATATCATATTTTATTGGTGGTGTCAAGCATTTTATTTAGCTTGATCTTGGTAAAATTTACCATATGAATATAAAAAAGAGAGGCATTAAAATGCCTCTTTAATCGCCTCTATAAGTGGCTCTAAACCTGTGGAATATCTCCATATTCCTGAATTGTCTGAATATTCTGCATTTCCATTATATTCACATTCTTCTATAAAGAACTCTGTGATTACATAATGCTTATGATATGGGCAGTACCAATATGTTGACCTTAATTGTGCTACCACCTCTACTGCTAAACTATATGTGGTATATGACCCCATTATTTCCCCACCATCTGTTTCAGTAGTTATCCCTGTTTTGATAGAGTGTCTCTCCTTGAATGGAATTTCTACAGTAGACTTCTTTATTTCATATGTTTTGCATTTGAATATATAATTGTCCTCTGCAACTTCTGCTCCATAGCATTCATCTATGTAAGTCTTTAAAAGCTCCATAGCTTGCTCTATATCTTCTGCTTCTACTATTTGAGAATCCCATTGAGACTCCAATCCATTATTTAATTTAAATTGAATTCTAAATGCGTTTACTTGTTTATGTTTCATATTACACCTCTCTCTTTCACTTATTTAACTTTAACTTATAATTTATTATAGCACAGGTTGAATAGATTGTCAATAGTTTTTTAGAAATTTTTTATTTTAATTCAAATATTCATTCAACATATTCAATATTTCTGTCTCATATTGCATAGTTGGAATTACAATCTCTTCCATTGTTACAGTTAGTAAACTCCCATATTCAGCTCCAACCAGTGCTTGTTCATATGGTGTAGAGATAGGCATTGATGCTATTTCATATATTTTGTTTTCACCATAGTCCATATAGTCAAGAGTTGAAGTAAGATTGTTGTTCACTTCATCACGTATAGTGTTCAATAGTTCATCAGCCTCAATTCTTAGGTCTTTCTGCACTTGGACTTCTCTCTGTAGATTTCCTATGGTGATATCTTTCCCCATAGGGTTTGTAATAGCGATTGTTATTATTGCTGATACCATTACTGATACTAATATAATTGCGATTGTTTTAATTTGTTTTTTCATGTTTATTCCTCCTTATTTGTTGTTTAGTTTTAACTTATAATTTAATTTAAAATAAAGGTTCATCAGGGAACATATATGTTCCATTGCTTTTAAATGATTGATTATGGAAATCTATTCTTTTTGCCATTTCTTTAATTGTTTTAACTGGCTCAATAGTGATAGGATTTTTCATTTGTTTTATTTTAGATAATAAATTATCATTATCACTACATCTCAATCCATTTGCAAAATATGTTCCATTATCCTCATGTACTACCACATAGTTAAATTTCATATTTATTCCTCCTTGTTTGCTGTTTAACTTTAACTTATAATTTATTATAGCACAGGTCAGAATATATGTCAAGCATTTATTTTATAAATTTATAATTTATTTTTCAAATATCTATATGGTAAAATTTACTAAGATCTGTAATGAAAAAGACACCCATTACAGGTGTCTCTCTCGAAAGGAATAATAACAACTTATGTAAACAGATTAGCTTGCTAATCTGAAATACTCTTGAGCTTTGCCAACCCACTCATTACCTTTAACAAGATTAAAGAAACGATTCTCACTGGCTGTAGATGTTTGTCTTAATGGCTCACTATGACTAGCAAGGTCAGTTACTGCCATATATGCTCCATATTGTGTTCCTTTGAATGGTTGAATATCTACTTTATTATTGTATACAGATATTATCTCATTCCTAAGTTTAGCTACATTCTCTTCTTTGCGAGAGCTTGCATCTGTTGGAGTAGGGAATAAGAATTCAGAGAAATTGACTATATTGTCTAATTTAGTATCTGCTAATTTCTCCATCTCATTCTCAAACTTACTGATGTATTTGTTAGCTTTAAGAATGCTATCGTGAGCTAGTTGCAGTCTGTTCATAACTTGAGCAGTATGTTTAATTGACCATGAGAAGTTGTCGTGCTTCATCATATATGTCATTCCATTGGCACACCATTGACGCAACATAACTACATTTAGTTTGATACTGCCTGAACCATCAAATGAATTCTCAAAGTATATATATGGGGTGATATCATCACCTAGAATATTGATGTCTTCTAGCTCTCCCAGTATCCATACTTTCTTAGAATCTGCTGATGCGTTAGCCATATGAAACTTCATACCCTCTTCAACCATACCATCTATAAATGAGAATGCTTCTTGGTTGTTGATTATATGGTATCTGCTACCAACTATACCCAACACTTGTTCTGTATCAGAACGCATATTTGCGATGTAGTTAGGAACTTTATTCCCATTTACTATAACATCCTTTTGCTCTACTGTGAAGTTTAGGTTTGAGATATCTAATACCTCTTGTAAAGATTTTGCTTCTTTACAGTCAACTCCTAGTCCTCTCCACGGTGTGTTAACATTTACGTTTTTAAATTTAGTTACATTATTCATATTTCTACCTCTCCCTTTCAGTTACTTTACTTTAACTTATAATTTATTATAGCATAGATTTTCATGATTGTCAAGCATTTATTTTATTTTAATTTAAAATATTTTTACCTTCAATAGATAAGAGTCTGTCAAACTCTTTGACACAGTGAGTTAGCACTTCATCAAATAATGTATAGAAATATGTAAATGCATTAGCAAGCTCCATATTGCCATCTTCTACCATTGTATTATATGTTTGCTCTGCATCTGACAACAGGTCTTCTATATCGTTTGCATTTATTTCACCATATCCATTTGATTGAGTATGCTCTTTGAATATACTGTATAGATTACGTTGATATTCATTTATAACATGTAATGAATGAACTAGCTCTATATTATCTTCTCTTGTATTTACGATGTCTCCTACATTTGGAATTGTAGGCTCTTTGCTTTCTGATATTATCTCTTCCCACGATTTTATTATTCTATTTGTTTGCATATTTGTTCCTCCTTATTTGTTGTTAACTTTAACTTGTGATATAAGTATAGCACAGGTTTAATAATATGTCAATACTTTTTTTATTTTAATTTAAAATATTTTTCATTTAGAAAAATGGATCATATTGGGTAAATTTTACCAATAGGGTATAAAGACAAAACCACCAGTAATAATACTGATGGCTTTATCTTAAGCTTAATCTTCATAATGGTTTGGAGTGGACACTAATCACTCCTTCATGCAAGATACGGAGGTGTAAGGAGAAAGGTGTATGAAAACCTTTGTAAGTTAAAGTGTGCCTTGCATGAAGCAATGACTAGCATTGCAATGGGTTATTTTTTCTTATTCACTTCTTTTATAGTTAAGTTATTGTCTTTGCATCTAGCACAATTATATAGCATATTAAATCCATTTAATAAGTTTCTCACTGTTTCACTACGTTTGTAGTAATATGTATTTATGCCACAAGATGGACAAGATACGATATATTTTGGATTTGTTGATTTAGAGCTATTATATTTTCTAAATAATATAGACATTGCTCTACCCATCAGTCTTTCTATTTTGTAATTTGTTTGAGATGTTACTTGTTTTGCATAGGCAGTCCACACTTCACCATGATGTTCTTTGGATTTATCTTTCTCATAAGTTATATTGTGGAGCATCTCATGTATGATAGTATTTGTAAGGTCATCTAGGTTGTGAGTATCTATACAACAGTTTAAATAATTGATACCTATTACTATTTCACGAGTTTCTGTAGTACAATGTGCTACAGATTTTTTCATCCTATGGCTTATTTTTATAGAGTAATATTTGCTTGGGTTCATTAGTATGTTGCATTTAATTAGTGTAAGAAATGCCTCTGTGTATGCATTGATTATTATTTGCTTTTGTTTTTTAGTTAGTTTTGGGTCTGATTGTATTTGTTGTGTCAGACGTTCTACATTTGTTGTTTGTGTTTGTGTCATATTGTTCTCCTCTCTCTACGTTGTTTTAACTTGTTGTTTTAACTTATGATATAAGTATAGCATAGGAGGAGGTGTTTGTCAAGGGGTTTTTAAAATTTTTTTATTTTTATTTTTGAGTGGGTTTGTCAAGTAAGGGAGCTTGATGTATTTGAGGGGAAAGGGGGAGTGGGAAAGATTGACATCGTTGGTAAATTTTGGGAGTTAAGAGATTAAGCGATACAAAGTATACATCTAACCTTTAGTATCCAAAAGATACCATTCCCAAATACCAACATTTACATTCCATTTAACCCCATTCTAACCCCTACTCACCCTCAAACCATCAATCCCCATCCCAAATCCCAACTCACCATCACCTATCCATCATCACTATCAACACCACTATCCCCACAAGCACAATTACCGATATCCACAATGGTGATAACACCCAAATCCAAGACCAACTTATTACATCAGTCAACTTCAACACTATAAACGCAATAGTCAACAATCCTACAAATCCTATTCCATTATAAGTACTTCCATTGCTATTACTATATCTCATATTGTAATCCTCCTCTTAAAATCTTAATCCATCTTTTCTATCAAATCCCTCATATTGGCAATCTTTAACGCATATTTCTTAGCTGATTCATAATCATTGTAACGTAACGACTTTGCTAATAAATAATAATCACTGCCGATACTATAGCATTTATTGCCAAAAACCTCTTCATAGATACAATTTTTGCAATCTACAATTAGCTCTCCACATTCCCCACATTTTCCCCAACATCTAGGATATGCCTTTCCATCTATTTCTTCTCTAATCAATGAATAACTTCCTAATAATCCATTCAATGTTTGATAATAACCATAGTCTATATTCCCTATATTTTCAGCAATCCACGTATACTGTAATTTAATCTCATCTAATATCTTTTCTTTATCTAAGGTCATATCCACTTTAATTTCTCCTTAATCTTCTATTCCAAACACTCCTTCTACCATATCCCACACTAATAATGCGAATTCCACGATAAAAGAAATCATACGCATCACTCCTCGCTCTATATCTACGTTTTTTCCTCATAATCAATATTTTCCTTTGTAAATTCCTCCCATAATCCTTTGTACCACCTATGCTTCACTTTCTTAAATCCATATCCTGTACTAAGAGTGTAAATTCCACGATAATAAAATCTATATGTATCACTCCTTGCTCTACGTCTTGAACTCCATCTTATAATTCCACTCCTCCTATATATTCACCAATCCAACAACACTCAATCCTTGTAAAATACAAAGAAACATAAATGGAATTAAAAACATCTTAGCTACAAAAGGTTTACTTATTTCATCTGTGAAAATAACATTTATTACAGATAGCCACATTAAAAATGTCAAATATATAAGCCATAAATATAACATTACTTAACCTCCAAATCTCTTATTTCTCTGCATAATTACCTCCCTATTTTCCTCTATATTTCAAGTTTTATAGCATTTGTAACATCTATGCTTTTATACTCTCCATTACAGTAAATTATTTGAAAATACTTTGTGTTTTTCTTACTAATATGTTCTTTCTTGATAAACTCTCTCTTGCCATCTATAAAATCATAGTCCCATTCATCATTTTTATTATAATCCACACTATCTAATTTAACTTCATGAATTTCTCCATTTTCAAGAAATTCAACGTATTTCACTATACTATATGGATTTTCTTGACTCTTCGCATAAAAATTATATTTCTTTGGATTGTCTGCTAAAAATTTTAATATTTTAACTGTATTTTCAAGTTGACTCATCCTACTGTTTGCATCTTTATTTTCGTTATTTTCCAACATTTCCGCTCTCTTTTTAATATCCTCATTGCTCTTAAAGAGAATTACTTCTCCAATCAACAATAATGCCAAACATACAGATTGCCCTATTGCTTCTATCATTTCTCAATCCTCCACTTTAATAATTACTTTAATATCATAATGTATGCCTTCAATAGCATTGATTTTTACTACTTCTTTTTCCCACAACTTCTCAACTTCTTCGTCATCCCATATTCTAATTAAATGACCCTCACCTACAGTTTTCTCATTGTGTACTATACAAACACCTTGACCCCCATTCATTACATTCATCAAGTCTATAAGTTTCATTTTTGTTCTCCTATTATATCCCCCATATTTGCTATTTTCAATGCATAAATTCTAGCTAAATCATAGTCTTTACAACTTAGACATTGTCTTAATAAATAATAAGAACTATGGGGATAATGACAACTATGACCAAATGCTTTTTTATAAATACATATATCACAATTTCTTTTTAATTTCCCACATTCACCCCAACATCTAGGATACATAGGATATTTTCCATTCATTCTCTCTTTAATCTTGGCATAAAAATGCACCAAATTGGTCAAAGGATTGTAAGTATTATCGCCTAAATATATTTCATTATCTATATTTTTAGCTATCCATGTATATTGATATTTAATTTCTTGTAACACTTGTTCTTCAGTATAATCCCTATAGTTCATAATTTCCTCCTTATAATTTTGAATATTTGCTTTTTACAGTGTTTAATTCTTCTCTAATTCCAACATATTCAATGCTACTGACAAATTCGCTATTTATCAATACTACACTTCCATCTTCGCATTTCCAATCACTTAATGCTCTTACAACATATGTTCCAAATACATTCTTTATCATTTCTTCTGTTGTTTTAGCATCACTAATTACTCTGTAGAAATCCTTATTGTTCATTCTGATATTCCATATACGCATATTGCTCTCCTAATCCTCAAATCTGCTGATATCAAAAGGTTTTTTATCTGTTGATTTTATCATTTTGAAATAATCACTATCTATTACAATAGGAGTTTTGCTATTTCTCTCAGTCTCCCAAATGTTGCCATTAATCATCGAAACAGTTAGAAAAGGAGCATTATGGAATCCTCGAAGAACATTTGCTCCAAGTGGCTCTTCTCTAGCAATGTATTTGCACCCATTCATCTTTAAGAATTTAAGGACAATTTTCTCTTTATCAGTTAATTTATATTTTTTAACATACTCTTCATCAAGCCATTCCGCCAAATCTTCACAATCATCAAGTTTCCCTAATGCACAATTTTCATGTCCATCAATTTCACTGCAATCTACTACAGCATCTGTTTCAATATCTATTCCAAAATTCTTAATCCCTTTATTGATAATAGCATCTGTTATTGCATCTTGATATTTATCTCTATTTGTCATATTTTTTACTAATTCCCATTCAGCCATACTGTGTTGAACCCATTCTTCAAAAGTCTTGGTTATACTTCTTGATTTATAATCATCATCTATTAGCATTCCATTTTCAACTTCATAGATTTTGCCTGTTGTATAGAAAGAAAATCCACAACTATCTACACATCTCATTGCCCAACTACCTTTTACAATTTCCCACTTTGATGCTCTACCTCTAATAAAATCTTTAAAATCAATGAAAATAACAGATTCTCCTTCATCGTCAATAATACAGCCATTCTCAACACTATATATTTTACCTTCAGTCCATTTATTTGGAACATATCCTCTATCTAAACATCTAATTTTCATTTTTATTCTCCTTATCTACTAATTTAACTCCTGTAATTCTCAATCCTATCTCCATATGACAACGCTTTCCAAAGTTCCCATTTTCATACATTTTAGTCCTCTTAAAACTAGTTTCATCATATATTCCAGCACAATTCACTAGTCCATTTTTTTTAGGGAATTTGCAACAAAATACTTTTATAGCTTGAGATTCACTATCAGCTACAACCTCTACCCATCCATCTTGAAATGGCATATCTTTATTATTCCCAAATGTAAAATAATATCTTGTATTAAACATTTTAATCCCTCTCTTTCTTCATCCATTTATCTACGCATATAACATCAAATTTACATATATCTCCAAAGCTATTTCCTGTGATATATACCTCATCCCACACATCACTTTTTACAAATCTATCATATATCTCTCTAGCAACAATTTCTTCCTGTATTATATTCTTATTATCATCAACGTCTTTAACCAATACACTAGAGTATTTATTTATATAGTCTCTCCTAATGCAGACTACTTCATAGTAGTCTATCTTTTTTTCTGCATTTTTATCTGTATTTAACATACCTTTTATCTTATTTATTATATTCATAATTACCATCTCCTCTCTTATTCTCTAAAACATACTTTGTTCAAGTCTGATTTCTTTAAGTTTTTCCTCTTTTTCTTTCTTCTCTACAGTGTGCAATCCATTTATGCACCCTCCAAAGAATGATACAACCAATGTTATTAGTATAACTTCATATGTCATTAATTTACCTCCCTGTTCGAAAATGCGATATATGCCTTATTGCATATTTCTTAATCTCCCTTGCGTTTGATTATATCTTATATTAACATACAATATCCCTATTGTCAATACTTATTTCACATATATATTTTTTAGCCATATTTTTCCATAGGTCGATGTTTTCTTAATAATAAAATATCTCCCTCTAAGGGGAGTTTTTCATAGTATTTTATTCATATATTAAAAGGTATTAAAATGAAAGCTATTTTGTATATACAAGTGTCTAAAATCTCTTTAAAAATATGCACTCGTACTTATATATTGTTTTATCTATTTTTTCTTTTATTTACTATTGTTTTTTAACATATGTTAAATGACAAATATTAAGGTCGCTTAAGGTCGATTCAATGGTCGTTTAATTATCGTTTATTTTGATTTATAATCATCTAAAAGAGCAGACATCTTCTTAATTATTTCATTAGCATCTTTATTTAGTGATTCTAATTTATTCATTGTGGATAGAATTTTATCTCTTTTGTTGTATTCATCTTCATCATCTTCATCATCATCTATTTTAAGTACAAATTTTTTATTAAACCATTCTCTAAATGCCCTTATATCTTTGTAGCTTTCATATAATTCACATACATGCTTACCACAATCAATAGATTCTTCCTTCGTCATTTCTAAAAAGATGCAATCTTCACAAATAATCTCTTTGCACATTTCATCTGATTCCATACTTCCATTATTATCTTCTATATACTTTTTAACTAAACTTACAAACTCATCGTATTCTTTTGTAACATCTAATTTTCTTGCTTCATAATTTTCATCTTCAGAGCAATCATCATCTTTACTGAGTCTTTGTTTGAATTCTAACTTTCTCATTTTTAAATATTGATTATCTTTTAAAATTATTTCCATTTTACTCTCCTTTCTCAACGACATCTATAGCACATTCGCAAGTCTGCATAACGTCACTTAAAGCATACACTATATTTTTAATTTCTAAATCAGTATTTCTGCTTTTATCTATTAAAAAATTATGCACCAAATCTTCTATTTTGGAATTATCTTTACATTTATCATAATATTCTATATTGTATTTTAACATTATAGTGTTATCACAAGTCCATATTTTAATTTTATATG
>CAYJPF010000001.1:86504-140306 GCA_964372025.1 uncultured Peptococcaceae bacterium
TTTATATGTATTAGATGGATCTAAAATCTGCAATTTGAAAGGACAACTATCATTCAATGTCATTATTTTATAACCATTTTCTTCAAATAAAACAATTAAATCTTCTAAATTTTCCTTAATTAAATTATATACTTCCATGTTATTCTCTTATACCAAATATAAATTCAAGAGCTTCATCATTTGTAAAGTAATTTGCAAATTCTTTTGCGTCATCATAGGATTTAAAAAACAATGTTCCAATTACAGCGATGCTTTTGCCCTCTATGTATATACCATTGGTTTTTGAACTATAATATAAATTATATTTAAAAATATTACTGTTCTCCCACTCTTTTTTGGTGAATTTATAACTATACTTTTCAACAAGCTCATCATATTTTTCTTTTGTCATCTTTTCTCTTTTTGTATACACAGGGATATTTATAGGATTGCCATTAAGCCAAGCTATAACATCAATTATACATCCTGTTTCAATTGATTGGAAATATTTTGTATTTTTATTCCATGTCGCAACCCTTATTTTAGATTTATTTGGATAATTTTCTGCCACTATAAAATTACCATTTTCCGTAGGAGTTTCATTTTCTGTTTCAATCCATTTTGCCACATTATTTTCATTCACTTTTTTATTCTCCTCATCTATCCATTTTTGCAAAGTCAATATAAATTCTTTGTGATAACAATTTTTAATATTAGATACATCAAAATCACCACAATCTTCACAAAATATACATTGATTACAATCTATTCTGTCTCCACATATTTCTCCTTCGAAATATCTGTTTAACTCCAATTCAAATTTTTCAAATGTCAATCTTGATGCAACTTCAAATATTATTTTAAGTGGTATAAATCCGCTTTTTTCAAAATTATGCTTAAAGAGCTCCAATACTACGATATTATCATGCTTGGAAAATTTTATATTTCTTACATTTGTAATGTCTAAATATTCATTTTGATAAGAATGCTCAAATTCATATTCTTCTCCTACCTTATATTCCTCTTCAAAATCACTTGCAATACACTTTAAAATTATTTTATTTTTAATTGCTTCCATACTACTTCTCCTCTATCTCTCTAATTGTGTAGATATCACCATTAACTTCTAACACTTTATATTTTTCAGTAAACTCTGCATAAGACACACTGTCTTCTATAATTACATCATAAATATTATGTTTATCAGTCAATGATTGAAATATTGAAAATGTCGCAAATAAAATCCACAAGAACCAAATTATATTAAATACAATACCATATATCAATGGATTTCCATTATTAATATCTTTAACTGATTTCACAAGCCCGTTAATTAAAGCTATTATTACCATAGGCAATAAAATCATATATATAATTTGTAACATTCCAAACTCATCACCTACATATTGATTTAAAATTTTCATTCCTTCCATTTCATTTCTCCTTTCTATATTATAAATTTAAAAAATTCAGTCCACAAATACACTCCTAATCCTACAGCTATTACACAAGATAGCACTATGAGAATGCCAATAGGAATTAATATATATCCTTCATACGTATCCTTTATAATATTTAATATTACAAAAATTGGAGATACAGTCATAATAGCTATAACCATAAGTACAATAGCTTCAAAAATCATAATTTATATACCTCTTAAATCCTCTCTAATAGGTAAGTTTGCAATTCTATCGCATAATTCTAAAACTTTTTCTATCCCTATTTTCTCAATTATATCATATAATTTCCTAGATGGTTGAACCATAGGAACTTCATCATAGACTACGATTTCTCCCATAGTATCTATATCATTATCATCTATCTCTATATCTACTCCAAAATCAAATATAGTATATAACGCATGAGGATAAAGACATTGTATTCCTACATAATTATCTTCATCAAATGCTTCTATTGATAACATATTTTTTACTCCTGAAATTTCGCTCCAATCAAGAAAACATTCAACACAATATTGTCTACATTCATCACACGCAAAACAATATAATAGTGGGTCTACATTACATCGGTTACAATACAATCGTTTGACATCAACCATTGATATTGTTTTCAAAAATTCAATATCTTCATCATATTTTTCTTTTATAAATATTCTTATCCAATCCCACATATTTCTATGTTCTCGTATATATTCAAATCTTGTCATTTCCCACATATTTCTATGTTCTCGTCTATATTCAAATCTTGTCATTTTAATTCTCCTTTCTTTACTACATTAATCCTTTTATATATTTAATATATTCAACCTCTGGAACTACAATCCATTTAATTAGACTTGGTAGATTAAAGCAAATCAGTATAATAGATATTATTACAATAATGAGTGTAAGATACTGAAATATTTCAATAATATCTCTACCTACATTCTTTTTCAATAGCACTATAAGAATAATTACTATTATCAGTGTTAAAATGATAGGAACAACAACTCCTATAGAACTCATGATGATTTCATAAATCCTCAATCTTCCTAATATTTCCATAATAACTGGCATTACATCTTCTGAAGCCCAATCTACTACTATACCAAATCTTTCTGCTAAATCATCTAATATTTTAATTATTCCGTCTGTCATTTTAATTTTCCTCCTTTATTTTTCTTTTAGTTGATGCAAGAATACTATCTATGTTTATCGCACAATGCTTTAACCTATATTCACTTAGCATCTTATGTACACTATCTATACTTGCAAACATATGAGTCTCCTCATATTGTCTTCTATCAAATTGCTCTATCAACATTTCTGCTATTTCTTTTGTTTGAGTGTGGCAAAGTATAATGTGTATTTCTCTGCCATATCTTCGATATATTGTATAATCATTGTATTCTTCTGATTTTATTGTTTTTAATTCAAATTTCTTACAAATTGCTCTTTTCGCCTTTTCAATATCTTTATCAGAAAAATTTAAATTCTCCATCTCATTTGAGATTTTTTTTAAAAGATTCTTTTCACGCATCTTTGTTTGATGTCTTAAGTAAGATTCTACATTTGCCTCATAGGTTTCTTGTCTTTTTATTGCACTTTCTTTTATATATGAACTATATCCTCCACATTTCCTCATCCATTCACTTCCATATTGACAATACCCAGTGTTTAGCTTGCGTTTACAATCAGGAACTATACATCTTATTTCACCTATCATTTTACCTCTCCTCTCAACTCCTCAATTTCTTTAACTTATGTATTAAGTATATCATAAAAAAAAGGTGTTGTCAACACCTTTTTTAAAGTTTTTATTATTTTAATAAAAAAAATTCTACTAACCATTGCAACACGATGAGTAAACCAATAAATAAAAATATCATCGTCAATATAAATAGTATCATTGCTGTAGCCTTAAGCTCCTTATCATAGTCATCCCCACCACAAATTACCTCTTTGTAAAGTATTATAGTAGTAATAATTAGTGCTATTGCCAACAGAAGAGTAAAAAATATATCTGTAACACACATTGCGTTATACCTCCAAATTAGATGTTACACCTTATCTCTAAGATCAACTAATATTCCAAATTTTTCTTTAAATTCAATTAAATCGTCTATATAATATATTTCATCATTTTCAATAAATGTTAGAAAAAATTCACATATATTTATTTCAAAGTGCCTATTCAGTATATCTCGTGCAACTGAAAAATGGTTTTCTTCAGATAGTCTTTTCTTTGCATTGATATCTTTGTAAAATTTAATGTCACGACACCATCTTTCAGATTCTCTAATAACTGACATGTAATTATATCCTAGTGCTTTGAAAAATTTAAGCATACGCATAGCCGTATCATCAGAACATACGTCGTTAATATATCTATATTTGCACTCTCTAATATTTCGAACTATTTTGTAATCTATAAAACACCATCTATCTGCACACATAATATCATATATGTATAATTGATTGTTTGATACTTTATATATATATCCATTTATTCTAAACCACTCATTTTCCTCAACTTTGAATAATTCTGTTAATTTAATCTCCATTTTATTCCTCCTCTTTATATAGTATACAATTATTTACATAATCTCTATCTTGTGTAAGGATAGGCATATCATTATCAACAACCCATTTCCCATCTTTCTTTATACATGCAGACCCACGTTTAAACCGTGTTTCCAGATTATTCCAATTAAAGTTTTGTTCAACTAACATTTTATTTTGCAAATCATTATTGGAAATTCCTTGTAATTCTTTGTGATTATAGAATGATTGTCCACATGCTCTAATAGAGTTTCTCTCTGCATCCTTTTGTCTCCATATTATATTGTTGCAAACTTCTTCTTTAGACATATTGAAAGCCCTACAGTCAAACAAAGCACCTTGTTTGTTTCTATAATTACGAATCATATCATCAGTATATTTAGATCCATATTTATCAAACGTGAACTCACAAACATTTTTATAAAAGTCATTAAAATACAATGTTGCCATAGAAGCCCCAATGCTACATATTTTTTCTAATCTATAATCAAACCAACAATCAGTTTCTAAAGTTTGATAATCTATTAAAACTATGGTTATTTCATCACTTTGAGTATATCCAAACACTGCTCCTTGCATATGTATGCATAATTTTGACATTGTTAATTCCATTGTTTTTGATAAGATTTCATCAAACGGTTTCACAAATCCTCTTGTGAAAGTGTGAAAAGACCTCCCATCAAATCTAAGAATAACTGGCATTCTTTTTATAAGTTTATAACTAGAAACTTTCTCATATTCCTTCATTCTATTTCCTAAACTATCTTTATTATTCATTTTTATTCCTCTTCTCGTTCAAAATTAATTTTATCCACATCAAACATTTCATGTTTTATTCTTTGTCTATATTCTCTATTTGAAAGAGAATTTATTGAGTTATATAGCTTAATAGCTCCATCAACCATATTGTTTTCATTGATGCTGTTAATAATTTCTAATTTGTCTTTTATTTTTCTTCTAAATATTCTAACTTGACTAATCTCTTTAGCAAATTTATATCCTTGACAAGCACTCATTTTTTCAGAATTAAATTCTATATCATGCAACCAATCCAATGTTTTCAAGTCACATGCTTTGAGCATCTTTTTCAATCCTTGTTTTTGATTTTTAATTTCAACTGTTATATCTTTTAATTCATCCAATATATCAAATAATCTAGTGTATATATCATCACTGTCATAATTTTCAAACTTAATATAATCAACAGAATTTAAATCTAATTGTTCATCTGTTTGAGTAATTTCATTACTTGTTTGTGTAATTGATTCTGCATACTTATATATATACTTTGGTATCTCACTTTTATTCTCATTAACAATAATCATATTGTCTAATATTATATCTTTCATTTTTGGAAATGTGACTAATGCAGTCATCTTTTTTCTTGATTTATCTATATCCTTCATTTTATACACACTGCCACAATTACTATCATTTAATAATTGCATACATTCATCTTTATTGCCAAAATAAACAGTTTGAATATCATCTTCATTATCAATGACAATATACATATATGCACTAGTATTATTGGCAATGCGAAACAAAGTATTGCTAGCTATATAATTGAATAATTCCTCATTTGTATTATATTCTAAAATTTTACTTTGAGACGGCGTTAATTTTGTATATCCTAATTGATTTTCAATTGTAGGTATAACCCCATATCTTACTTCTGAATTCCATAATAATTTTTTCATCTTAAATTCCTCCCTCAATTTGTTTAAGCTCTAACTTTAAATCTATAATATCATAAAGCTAGAGCTTTGTCAAGAGATTATTTAAAATAATTTAAAAAATTATTCAATCTCTTGATTACGTCTCTTTAATTGAGACTGTATTTGGTTGTATTGAAGAATATTTCTTTCAGCAACAGTCACTTAAATCACCCCCTTTTAATGTTTAATATTTTTTAAAAACAGTATCTTTTTCTAATTGCCATTCATCTATCAGTGCTTGCAATCTAACAATATTAATTCCTTTGTAGATATAGTCTTTGATCTTGTTATAAATATAATCTATCTCATTTATATCATCTGAGTAATATATATCTTTATCTCCATCCACCAGAACTGCAAAAGGAGAGTCCATTACGCTTCTCATTTGTAAATCTGTTATCAGTATTAGACTAGTACTTGTTTCAATATACATCTAATAAACCTCCGTTCTATCAAATTCAATAATTGTTCCATCAGGGACTTCTTTCCCCCTTGCTACAAACCAATCTTTTACAAATTCTTCTAATTGTTTATGTTTTGTTTTAATTGGTATATTTTCTAATCTTGAGACCAATCTTTCATCAATGCTTATTTCAATTG
Organism: uncultured Peptococcaceae bacterium; assembly: GCA_964372025.1. Lineage (GTDB taxonomy): Bacteria > Bacillota > Dehalobacteriia > UBA4068 > UBA4068 > CAYJBP01. The sequence goes on from CAYJPF010000001.1 coordinate 92,806, forward strand.
CATTTAAATCTTTAAAATAAGAAAATTTATAAACCATTGTAATTTCAACCCCTTTCATTTTGTTTCTTAATAAGACAAATATACAGTAAAAATATCAATAGTATCAGACCTATAACAGCCAAAGTTGCAATTAAGTACCCTATGATATACCATGGCGTTAAAAAAGCTAAAATAACATACATTATTCCCTGAAAAAGCCTCGTAGTGTATATCTCCATTTTTTCTATGATAAAAACATATGGACATAAAATAGAGTTTTTATATGCGTATAAAAATCTAAAAATAAATTTTAAATTAAAAATATTTCTACAATATTGCATTTCATCTAGGATAGCCCCTATTTCCTCATTGAGACAATACACAGCATATCCAATCATGAATAAAAGTGGGAATACTATGAGTGCATATAATTCATCCATATTGACCTCCTCCTTTAATGAGCCATTAAATCTGCTTCATGCAATAGCTCTAATAGTTTAGCTGTTTCCTCTCCTAGCATCTCACGATGCTTCTCCAAACTCTGTTCTTTCATGTCGCTATAATTATAAGGCGACATATGCCATTGAATTAAATTTACAGCCTTTAAACATTCTGTATCTGTATAGTTATAATAATATTTAAAATAAAATAAACTCATATATGCTCCCACTAAATGATGTTGATAAAAAGTGTAATATCCTTTTTTATCATTATATTCTTTGCAAAATGGTTTGCCTATATCATGAAAAAAAGTTGCATATACTAATATACTTCTATCTTTTTTTGATAATTCCATTATTTCGCTTGATAAGCAATTATATGCCTTAATCATATGATTCCCGATAGATAGTTTATGATGAGGATTGTCATGATTCATATGCATGCACTTTACTAAATCAATATAAGGATTGTAGATACATTTTAATGCATCCTCACTATATCCATCAAAATAATTATGCCCATCTGTAGTATGATAAGGAGACCATTCTATTTTTATATAATCCCACCCTTCATAATATTGAGGAATATAAATATTTTTATACATTTTTGTTATAACACTTGCATCAATAGTTCTATCTCTTGCATTGTTTCTCGTTAAGCACTCATCATATGTTGTTGCAAAGAAAGTGCAAACTTTGTTTACATTGGGTATATTTTCTATTGTTTTTAGAAAAGCCATGCGTCTTTTATAACTTATATTTGTTGCATCATAAATTGTATTTTCTCCATTTTTTAAACTTTCTATTACTCTTGAATGTAAAGTCCTAAAAACTTTATCATTATTAGTTTGATCATTTACATCTCCGCATAACTCTTCTCTGATAGCATCTGAAGAATGAATTGTATAATTTTTAAATTCATCTTTTTTAGTATATGAGCTTTTCCCACTAGCTGGTATACCAACTAACATTATAAATTCAGTCATTTTCAATATCCTTTCTTTTGCATCCATTTGTGATAAAGACCGTCTTTCAATGTAAATAATTTTTCTGTCACTATTTTTCTACTAGCATTATCTAACGTTGTTGTTAAATTCTTTTCCCAAATACAAATAAAATTCTCTGGCATTTGATATTCGCTACAAATAACAAAATTATTTTTACTTAATTCAATAGTTTTATCTAAGTATTTACTAAAATTAAATTCTTCTTTCCCACAGTGTTTTAATTCATATGAAGTTGTTTTATCATATGGAGGATCTAAATATATAAAATTATTATCAAGATACTTGATATCAAAAAAATCTATATTTTTAAATTTGATATCTGTGATATTGTTAGATTGTTTCATTATATTTCTAATAGATTCATCTTGATAGTTTCTTGTTGTTCCAATTTTGGTGGTCGTTACTTTAGCATATCCTCCAAAGAATTTTGCATTATATGTGCACAAGAATCCTGCAAATCCAACCATCCAATCTGGAAATTCATCTTTATTGTTTTTTACCTTGTCGTATTGTTCTTTTGTTAGATAAATTCGTGATAAATCTAATCCTCTTTGCACTTCTCTCCATAATGCAATAAGATATTGATTTGAATCAAATCCTTGTTTTAATTTACAATTGATTTTTTCAATAATTGCACAGCTTCCAACAAATGGTTCTATATATGATTTAATATTATTATCATCTATACAATCTTGTATGAATGGCACAATTAAATTTGATATTCTTTCTTTACTGCCAATATATTTCATTTTAATTCTCCTTTCTTTAATGCAAAGATAAATTGCTCTCGAAGTACTTTTATAGCTATATCCACACTCTTATAAAGACTGCGATTTTCTTCATTATCATTTTCAATATTTAGTTCTTCCCCTGTCATTGGATCAAAAGTCATCATCGCTTGCAAGTATTCTAAGTCTAATATTGCTTTTTCTATATCTTCTTTATACACGCTTAATCTCCTCTCTTTACTTTTAATATAGATGAATTTACAATTCCATCTCCGTCGTGGTCATATTCACCATTATGCCACTTTCTTAACTCTTCTCCATATTCCCAACATTTAACTAAAAATTGTATAGCCATATTATATTGAAATCCTGTAAATCCTTCTGTATCAGCATCATATGATGCCTGTTTAGCCACATCAGACAGTTTTTCTCCATTATCAATCTTTCTTTCCATTGCATTAGCCCATTGTTCAGCATATCTTAAAACAGCTCTTCCATATCCATCTGTATTAACTTCTACATATTTATCATATACCTCTTTGTTTAAAATTTTCATTTTATTTTCCTTTCTTTTAAATTTGCAATTCTATAACACATTTCCACAACTTTGTCTTTTCCTAACACTTTTATAATGTCTCTCATATACTTTGATTTTGTTCCGTCAGGTAGTTCTACTCCAAATGTAAATACTCTATTTAGATGATTTTCTCGAACGCAAGGAACATACTTTTTAGAGTCTTCTGATTCATTTGGATCAATTGTGACGTCATCTCTCCAATCTAGGGGGCAATACTTTTCGCATCTCTCTAACTTTACTCTATATACACCACAAGCAGAAGTATAATGACAAAGGTATTCGTTATTTTTAATGACTCTATGAGATAATGCACTTCTAGGATCTAGCTCTTTAGTATGTACGTACTCATTCTCTATATTTGCCATAGTTATAGGAAATACAGGGTGTTCTATTTCTCTAAAATCTTTTACTTTCTTTACATATCTCGCTATCCATTTCCACTTTCTTCTGTGTTCTTTGATATAAAACTCTTTATAAAGTAAATCTACACAGCTCATAATTAACCTCCACATACTCTATTTAATTTTTATCCTAGCAATTTGTATTGCTAACTTATAAATTTTCCCGTGCTCACTGTCTCCGTGAGTTTCCTCCACTCTTTTTTCAAACTCATCTATCGTTCCTAAAAAACAGCCACAAGAAACCTCTATGCCTAGCTTTGATTTAAAAAAAGTACTTGTTCCGTTTCTGCTACCTATTTTACTTATCCAATAAACTTCAGCATTACCTGAAACTTTAGCATTGCCTGAAACTTTAGCATTGCCTGAAACCCAAACATCTCCTGAAACTTCAGCATTATCTAAAACCCAAGCATTACCTGAAACTTTAGCATTACCTGAAACTTTAGCATTGCCTGAAACTTTAGCATTGCCTGAAACCCAAACATCTCCTGAAACTTCAGCATTATCTAAAACCCAAGCATTACCTGAAACTTTAGCATTGCCTGAAACTTTAGCATCACCTGAAATCCAAGCGTCACACGAAACTTCAACATTGTCTGAAATCCAAGCGTCATCATAGACTTCAGCATCTCCATAGATTTTAGCATCACCTGAAACCCAAGCATTGCCAGTTTGACTTAAATTTTCTTCTTTTTCAATAAATCCCCCTAGCTCCCCCTTTTCGATATCTCTAAATGATTTAAGTGCTTCAATTCTATATAAGGTTTTGCCGAATAGCATTTTAGTTTCTTCTGTTAATCTATATTTCATTTTATTTCTCCTTTCAATATATTATTATAAATCTTCAAAATAATCAAAATCACTATCAAAACTAAGAACAGGTGTAAAGATGCCATATTTGTCAAACCTACCTATTATATAAATATAGTAATCGTAATCTTCATTGCATTTTTGTAATACGATATTATTTCTATCATATCCAAAATACCAGTCTGGACTATCTTTAATTTCATAATAATTATTATTGTAAGTACTTTTATCTTTTAAATGCTTAATATGATTTTTTGGTATCTGTATTTCCAATTTTATCATTTTAATCTCCTCTCCAAAATTATTTATTGTTAACGTTTATTTATGTATTAAGTATATCATAAAAAAAAGGTGTTGTCAACACCTTTTTTAAAGTTTTTTATTATTTAATAGCCATTTCTTTTATTATATTCTACTCTTTTGTTGTGTTCTGCAATAGCATCTTCTAAACTTACAAATATATTTTCAGAATATATAAAATCATCATAATTATCAGAGGCTTCAACCTCATAGGTCTTAATTCTATAATAATGCATTTTTGCAGGTAAGAATTCACCAATTGTTAAAATTTCACCATACAATATTTTATTTTTATGGAAATAATATACTTTTTGCCCAAGATTAAATTTAGGGGCTTCTGCAAAGTTATTATCTAAAGCTTCTTTATATTTTTCAAACATACATTCTATTTCTGCTCGACAAAATGCTTCATCACAAATATGCCCTCCTAGATAAGAATCTCCTAAAACAATAACCTTATCAATATCAATTTCCATTTCACACTTAATCATTTGCTCTAAAGTATATATAGCATTATCAATTATAATTGCATCATATTTCATACCTCTAATGTTTGCTGTAGGACTGACAAACTCTATGTTATTAATATTTTCAAATCCCGACATATTAACATGTTTTTTTACATAATCAGATGTTGCTCTGCTAAATGAAATAAATATAGTTTTTTTATGAGAAGCACTCATTTTAACTAAGTCTGTTGTTACTCCACTTTTTCTAGGTAAGACATATGTTTTTGGTAAACCATACGTCTTATTTGTGTAATAACAATAACATCTTTTCCCCCTACTGTCGAAATATCTTCCACACTCATTACATCTCATTTCCTAATCTCCTTTTCTACTTCTTTCTTTTTTAAATGAAAATACTTTCCAGTTATTTTCCTATAAGATTTATATTTTTCAAAACTATTCATCTCAAAATGTCTTTTCACTTTGTTAGATTTTTTAATTTTCTTCATTATTCTATCAGCTCTAGCCCATTTGGTACGATAATCTTTTCTGTCCTTTATATCAATATGGTTAACAAATTTAAATATAAATTCATATTCTTCATCTGTGCAAAATTCTTTGATTTCATCTATTCGTCTTTGAAATTCATCTTGGTTGTCAAATTTAGCAAAATCATCTTTTTTGTCTGCAATCAATTCTTGCAATTCTACTTCTAATTCTCCAACTTGAACAGCTTTATTTAAAGAAACGAAATCACTTGGCATTGAATTTCGCATAGGACTTACTCCACAATATTTTAAAAAATTTTGAATATACCCTTTTATATACATTCTTGCATAAGTTCCAAATTTAAATCCTTTCGTTGCATCATATTTGAATGTTGCATGGCAAAGTCCTTCTAATCCTGCTTGAATAATATCATCTTCGAAAGAACGTAAATTTTTATATTTTAAATAATCTTGAACTATTTTTAATACTAATTTGTAATTATCTTCAACTATTTTACGTTGAATATCATTCATCTTTCTTCCTTTAGGTATCATTTTTAATTATATTATTCACCCTTTCTTTCAACCGTGATGATAGTGTCATTCTTACTTCCACCATGAGGGACAAGTAGCACTTCTATCATTTCAAAATTTCTTTTTTTACCAACTCCATTACTATTCCAACCACAACATATTGCAATTCCATCTGATTTCAAAATTCTCTGTATTTCATCTAAGTGTCTTGCCCTCCAAGATGATTGAGTGTCCTCTTGGGTTACTGTCTTTCCAAAACCTTTATAGCATTCTACTACCTGCCTTAATGAATATGGAGGATCGTATAATACCAAATCTGCACTGTCTGTTTCAATCTGCTTTAAAAAGTCAAGAGCATCAAGATGATAGTCTGTATTATATTCGGGATTTAAATCATTTGTAATTGTACCATATTTACAATTATTAGCAAAAGGGTCAATGATTATTGCGTTCTCAGGGATATTGGCAATGTATCTTTCTACAATCTCTTTTATAGGCTTTACAGTAAATGTATTTTTATTAGACATACTCCAAATTCTATTTATTATCAATTATATTCCTCTCCCTTCCCTTTGACGAGTATAGTATTTTTATTACTATCATTTTTCATACATTCGTTTAGCATATTATAATATTCTATTTTAAGTTCAATATGTTCCTTTATTCTATTGTCGAAATATTTAGCTACAAATTCAATATTATCTTCATCTTTATTATTAGTCTCAAAAGTCCAATGCTCTCCTCGTGGATATATATCTCCATTGTGAGTAAGTAACCAATAATAATATCCGTCATTATAAGAATGATCATCTTCTCTTTCGAGGTATCCTATATATCCTTCGCATTTTTTATCAGCATAGTTGATATAAACATCGTATGACTCTTTTGCATAATTTGGTTTTTTATAAATCATAATTTATTTTCCTTTCAATTGTGAATTTTCCCCTAATTACAGTTCCATCATCAAATTGGATATATCCCTCGTCTCCATGCCCACAACATGCATTTGTAACATTCCCCAGATTAGAGATGCAAAAATCATGACCATCCTGAGAAGATGGATTTCCACAATTAACACATTTCATCTCATCTACTGATTCTATTTCTTTTTTGGTATTGAAATGAAACCATTTATTTGTCGCTATATCATAATAACATTTATTGCCTTTGATATATGAAATAATCATATTTTTTCACCTCCTAAAAACGTTGAAATTTCAACGTTCAATTTGCACATAAAAGTATAATTTTAATTTATAATAATTTCTTCTTCTGTAACTGTATTTATAATTCTAAATGGTCTCTGCACGCCACAAGAATGTTGTTCAGCAGATGATAATGCCAATTCTATCTTTTTAGGGATATCCATATCCATATCTTTTGTAGTAATTAAGCTACCCATAGCTATATCTTCGCCACATCCAACAGAGCAAAACCCCAACTGTGGCTCTAATACAGAATAATCATCTTGTATTTTAAATAATTTATTTTTAGCTCCAATAATAAAGGTTGCTCCTTTATTCATGTCATTTTCAAAACATATTCCATCTTTGAACAAACTTCTTACTTTTGGAATAAATTTTGTCACCATATACTTATGGTTGATTTCTGGCGGTTCATAAGTTTCCAATTTGTCAAATAAATTTTCTGAGTATTTTAGCAAATCAATATGTCTAAATGTGCTTGTTGACCCCATTATTACATCTTTCAAAGTATCATTTCTAAAAACTTTCGATGAGTTTTGAACAGCTTTTGTATAGCCATTGCTACCTAAGCTATCTCCACCAATCCAAACTGAATCATTTTCTTTATCGAAATATCCTATTATACAAGTCATAAATCACACTCCTTTATTTTTATGTTCGCAGTATATATTTGTAACATCTATTGCTTTATATTCACCTGATGAACACTTTATTATTTGATAATATCTAGGTTTTTCTTTGACATCATTTGTTTTCATACGCTCATGTGTCTCAATCACCCTATTTTCTTTATCTACTATTTTGCACTGTAAATTTCTGTTGGAAATATACACTTTATTTAATCTTATAGAAATCTCATCTGCAAATACACACAATGTGTTAAAGCCAGTGTTCAGATCGTAGGTGTATTCAAAATAATATCCATCAGTATTATTTTTGATAAAATTTAAATATTCTTCTATTTTTTCTATTTTGTTATTAGTATGATTACGTGCAAATGTGGCGTCTATTTTCATTTCTCGCTTTATTTCTTTCTCTAATTTTCCGACTATATTTATAGCTATAACCAGTGATGTTATTGCTAAAACAGCAGAAATAGAACAAGCAATTATTACATATGTTATCATATCACATATTCTCCTTTCTTAATCTATCTTCTGCAAATTGACATTGAGCTTCTGATAATTCACTGCCAATACATTTTAATCCCATTCTTTTACAAGCAATAGCAGTAGTTCCTGTTCCTATAAAACTATCATAAATTATGCTATCTTTATTTGCATACATAGATAATAATTTTTCACATAGCTCACTTGAATATGTCGCCTTGTTTAAAGAGCAAGAGCCATCATTATTTTTAGCTTCTATAAAATTATAATATGTTGTATATTGCTTTATACCATTATCTCTGACACTTAATATATCTTTATTCATATAGAAAGTTTTAGCTTCACTCTTCCTACAGAAGACAAATACAAACTCCCAAATTCTTGTTAATCTGTTATGAGACATATTATTTGGAAGTGCACTTTTCTTTTTCCATGATATAGTATCAGCAATTATAAACTCTGTGTTTTCCATAATTTTATTAATTACTTGGTATATTAAATATGGTTTGTCAGTCGAATAAGAAATGTTATACAAAACTACTCCATTTTTATTTAGTATTTTATCATATTGCTCAAATAAGTCAGATGACCATTGCAAATATTTTTCGTCTGTCATACTATCTACTTGCGGAATGTCATAATGTGTTTTTTGCTCTTTTGACCATGTTCCTCTTTTTTTACTTGTATTATATGGGGGAGATGTTAAAATAATATTTACTTTATAATCTCTTTCTATCATTTTCCTCATAGTTGCAAAGCAATCTTCGTTAAATATCTTTATCATATATTCTCCTTTCTTAATCTAAAATATAACTTAAATATATGATACCATAATATTTAACATTTGTCAAGCTATATTTTATAATTCCTTTCCACAGTGTGGGCAAAAACATTTTACAACTGGTGGCGTTTCGCCAACAGATGATTTAAATTTGCTATTTATATCTAATAAGCTTTGATTTAAATCTATTTCAAATTTAGCATACTTACTTCCACTTCTATTTTTTAATTTTGCACAATGTTTGCACGAACAATTAGGACACTCTGTTTTAAAAATATCTTCGACATACTTATCTATATGCCCACATTTTAGGCATTTATATCCAATTGTAGGAAGCCATCCACTATCTAGTTCTACTGCTTTCCATTTTTTAGGATTTATTCTTTGACAATCTTCTTTGATATCGCATGCTATTTTTCTATACCCTTCTCTTTTTTTACTGTTTTTAATTTTCCAATCTAACCATTTTGAAACTTCGGTATTTCTTAACTCTTCTTCTATTTTCTTTTGAAATTCTTCATGTATATTTTTAGACATAAAATTCTCCTTTTATTCCCCCTCATTCTTTCTCCTGTAAGGTATAAAAATAGGTTTACTACCTATAGTTCCACCTTTACCTTCTTCTTGAACAGAAGTTATTTCAATAGTTCCACCTTTAGTTTTGCCTTTTAGAATTACATCGCTTTCTTCAAATTGATGTTTGCATTTGTAACAACGATTATTGTGTTTAAGCTCAGCTAATGTGTCATTTACTAAACAAGATATGGCTAAAGCTACTTTATCATCTACAAAAGCCATATCCCTATTTAAAGCTGATTGTCTTAAAAGCTCTAATCTTTCTATTAAAGTCATAATTACACCTCGCAATCTTCTTTTTTTATTACTTCAAATAACAGCCATTCATTATAGTTTATATTCATAGCCTGCAAAATTATATAAGATTCGTTGTTATAGTATATATCTGCTGTATTACTGTTTGGGTGACAAGCTTTTATAAAACTCTTAGGGTGTGATTTTATCAAAGTTCCACTTACAGAATTTACTTTTGTAGTTTGATTTTGATTTGTGTTATAAGTATTTAACATAATTTATACCCCCTAATTAATCCAATCTAATGTTGGCAACCCTTTATATCCTTTCTCCCATACAAACCAAGCATAACAAGCAGCACTACTCATTCTTTTTGGTGTACCATCTTTATTTAAGATAACATTTCCATCTTTATCTTTTGCATTAAAATCTCCATTTATTCCACATAATAATCTGCCTGATGCGACATATATTCTAATAGGAGGATTTTCTTTGAAAAATTGTTTTCTACCTTCGCTCTCTAAAAACGTTATTTTTAAAAACATGGCGACTTTATTGCCTTCAGGTATAATTTCAAGTGACTTTTCTATAAATTCTTTTGCATAGCTATAAGGAGGATTTGTAATTATATCTCCATTGAATTTAACATTTGTATTTAGAAAGTCAATAATCTTAGTATTGTGATTTCCTCTTTTTATTATGTCGCTCCCTATTACATTATATCCACGATCAACTAAAACATCTGCTAAATGCCATTCTCCAACAGCACATTCCCATATGTTTTTATTAAAATCCTCTTGTTCTAAGAGCAATTCTATAGCTTTCGGTTCAGTGGCGTAATAATCGTGCTCCTCACGTTCTCCTTCGCTGTGAGATGATGCACCAAGAGTAACAAATGTAGATTTTTTATTGCCAATCCAATCTTTATTTTCATTTATTTCCAGACATCTATCTATCATGATTTTAACCTCTATTCTTAATAATTAAATTGTAATTTCCTATCTCATCCATTTTAAGCCTCTCTATATATGTAGCACTTGTGCTATCAGGAAGAAAGTATTGTTCATTTTCTTTTTTGTTGCCTAATGCATCTACTGTATAAAACGAACGTTTTATTTTCGTAATTTGAGACTTAATTAATTCCACAATACCATCATTATATTTATTATCTACGAATTTTAAATCTATAGTATAATTTCCATTTGCCCTCATTATAATAGATTCTCTGATTACAGTTTTTATCTTTATTGTCACATTTGAGAATTCGATCTCCCAATCTGAAACGCCTATTGCAAATTTATTCATTTCTTATCTCCTCTCATTAATTTTTGTTGACTAGGTAAAAGATTTTTCCAATTTATTAATTCATAGTGAATATTAGGCTCACAATCTAAATTATACCATCCTCTATTTATAAGTCGCTCAATAAACTTTACCATTTCTAAGCATAAATGAATTTGTTCTTTATTCATTCTCTGAATTTGGTCTTTATTCACTACTATCATTCCAATCTTTTTCAAACATTTCATTATACATCTTATATCTGCGTTCAATATGCAACAAATCTTCTACTTTTCCATTGCAGTGAATTAAAAATTTAGGCAATATTTTTTGACTACACATTTGAAATTCTGGACAACCAAGCCTATATATACAATTGGGAACTAACACTTGATATAATTCTGGCTCTTTGTCTTTGATAGCCATTTTAAAATCTTCTGCAAGTTCTCTTGTCTCATTTGATGATTGAAAGCACAATCTTTTTCTATAGACGTCAATATTGCTTTGCATATTTATATCACCATCAAAATTCACCAATTCATCTTGCGACAATTTTCCTCTATCAATCCCTGTTCTGTCTGAACGTCTTGTTTCTATAAAGCATTCAAATTTATGACGTGACCAATGGGTTGCACACCACGACTTAATTCCCTTCCAAGAGAAATTGATATGTCCTAGTCTTATTGGAGAATGCTCTGAGATTAATAAATCTAATTTAAATTTACTACTAGGGACATTGTCTGTGCCATCTTTTCCAACAGTTGTTCTACATTTATTTTTAATGTCTACCCAATCTATATTTATTTTATTTAAAATTGTTTTAAACATATGCTTCCTTTCTATATTCTCTGAAAAATCATATCTAGTATAGTTTCTTTTTCATTTTTACTCAATTCAACCCATTTATAAGCAAGTTCTGTTAAAAATTCTGCTTCATCACTTTCTTTATATTCTCTCTGATATTCCATCTCCATCTCTTCTCTTGGCGTCATTTGACTTGACTCAATAATACCTTCAAGTTTTGATATTGATTTTTCAACAGTTTCTTTAAGATTATCTTGCGTATAAAAGTCAGCTTTTAATTCCTCGATCACCCCATCTGCGTTTTCAATTATTGAGTCTATATCTGACTTGCAATTGTAACATTTGTTACTTCCAAATATTGGAGATACAAATCCACACTTACTACAAATCACCATCGATGGGTTGAGTCTGTTTTTTATCCAATAAGTTTTATCATCTATTTTCATATTTCATTTCCTTTCTATTTTTCAAATACTAAATTATAGCACGCAGAGCCATATATTGCATTCCCTTCCATTATAACATTTTTCTCTGTAGTAAAATTCTTTATATACGCAATTTGATTTTTAAGAAAATGCACATGATACTCTTTTAAATCATTATTTTCATACATTGTGAAAATTACTTTTATCTGTATAATTGGCAATTTAAATAATTTTACAATATCCTCTCTAGGCTCATAATCATAAAGAGTTAATTGAGTATTAAAAATATTTAAATTAAATAAATCTTTTTCACTTAATACATTATTTAAAGCGTTGGAATTTAATATAGCTTTTAATTTTACACTTTCTTGAGATTTAAAAGTTAATATCCAATCAGTAACCACAGATATTTTTAAACTCATATTTCATTTCCTTTCTTCTAACTCTTCTATCTTTCTACAATTTTCTATTAGTGCTATTTCTCCAAATCTTTCGATATATTCACTAATCAATAATTCATCCATCATATAAAGTGGAGAACACTCATCTAAACATGTAGCCTCCCCATCTTTGAACTTTTCATCATCATCTGCAAACCATATCAGAGGGCAAGAAATACATCGTCTATTATGATACCTACGGTATATCATAGAATATTCACATAAGAAACAACTAAATATAGGATTACTGAATTTTTCAAAATATGGGTGAGTGCAATCTAATTTATGTTGCTCTATTATATATAGCTTTTTCAAGTCATCAATATTCAGATTTTTAAATTTATTTCCTAGTTTAGCCTCTTCGGTAATCCAGTCTGCTATCCAATTCCACATACTTCTATGTAGTGAAATTGCTGTTGACTTTAAGTTTGCTTTCTTCATAAATAACCTCCTCTTTGTTTATAGGTAAATTCGCCACTCTAATTTCTTCTTTGAATATTCTTACCATTTTTTTATCTTCTTCATTTCCATCTTGTAATTTTTCAATCCAGTCACTACGATCAATTATTAGTTTTTTTACAATTTTATCTTGGGCTTTTTCAATAAATTTTTCTGTGCACCACATTCCTATAGAATACATTCCATTGAATACAGATTTATCCAGCATATCAATTAAGTTAATATCATTTCTTGTTATGTCAATTGGAATTGCAGTCCAATGAGCTGGGATTTTTTCTTTATGATTGTTATATTTAAATTCTAATTTATAAAATTTTGTGTTCTTAGGAAGTTTCGCAAATATTTCAAATCTCATGTTATTTTACCTTCGTATTTGAGTTCTTGAATTAAAAAATCATATAGTTGTTTTGAAGTCTCAAGATAATATGTTTTATGCTCACCGCCTAAACTTGTTTTAATTGGATATTCAAGTGCCTTAGCTCCAAAATCTAAATCAAACACCCAGTGTGAAATCCAATTGCTACCCTCATCATCAAATATAAATTCTAACAATTCAATTATAGAGCACATAGATGTGTTACAATTAATGCTCATAAAATCATCATTTAATTTCGACAATGCATCTGATATCTCATTGTCCACCTCTGAACGTAATTTTATTTCGTCTAAATATTTTTCAAATCCTTCATATGATAAAATTCTCATTTTAACTAGTCCTCCATTCTCTCGATTTATAATATAAATTCAATTTTATTTCATCTATATCTTCCTTATAAAAAAATGCTTCATTTATTATATCTTCCAATAATATACAATTTTTAGTAAACATATCTAATGAATGTTTACTTATAGTGCACCCTAAAGTATTTGTAACTATCGAAGGCTTATTCATAAGAAAAGAATAATCTGAGGTCATATCTATAATCATATTTTCAATAGGAGTTTTTGTTACTAATGTTGCCAAATTCCATTGAGAATTATTTTTTAAGTTTATCATAAAAGCACTTTCTCTTAAATGTTTATGTGTATTACTAACAATTGTATGTGCTAATTCAAGAGGGATATTGACTAGTGTATATGCAACTACATATTTGTCATCCATAAATTTTTCGCTTTCGATTCTAATTGTAAATTTTCTCATTTTATTTTTCTCCTTTCTTGATGATTTTATCGTGTTTAAAATCACCCAAAACATACTTTAAACTGATTTCTTTTGGGTAAGGCAATGTTTGATATCTCAAAGATTTTATCCATTGCTTTTTAATTCGCTTATCAGAGGCACAAAAGTAAATATATCGATGTTTTGCACTTCTAAATTTTCTAAACACTTCTTGGGATTTATCGTTTACATAATGCCTACTATGTTTGTTGTCTGGAGTGTATTTGTCTGTCCTTGCTTTTGTCTTTCCAGTATAAATAAAATTACAAGCTTGATAAATATATCCATTATGATTCATATCTGTATCACTATATGATACGACAATCCAATTTTTATATTTTAATTGTTTTAAGCAATCTGATACAAATCTACTTAAAGGCTCTTCATATTCTTCAACTCTGCACAAACGATTTAATTCATATACATTTGAGGAAAATTCTTCACCACATACACCTTTGCATAAGCTATTACTTGCTGGTTTTCCGAATGTGCAAACAGCCATCAAATTTTGATTTTCATCAAAAGCTCCAAATGCAATTGTTATCTGTGGTTTTCTTCCTGAATAATGACGTGGAAGTAAAAATCCTACTGCCACATCATAACTTATAATATCAAAACTATATTGTTTCTTCTCTTGCATCTTCAGCTTCCTCTAAATCTGGCTGTGTGGCTTCTTCTTTTATAATTCCTGTAAAATCTTGCCTATAGATTTCTCCATCCCATTCCCCATGATATTTTATTTCGGCATTTCTTCTAGCTTTAATTGCATCTTCAATGTGTTCAAATGTTCCTAAATATTTTCTTTTATTGTCAATATCAATTTGTGCTATAAATTTTCCAAATTTATTCATTTTTACTCCAGTATATCCACTTTTATTGTTTATCTTTTTCTTAATATTTATGTTATTTTGTGATTTTGTAGCATATCTTAAATTACATTTTCGATTATCTGATTTGTTGTGATTAATATGATCTACCAAATAATTTTCCTTATCAAGTATTAATTTATGTAAAAACAACGTCTTGTTAGTTCCGTTACGAGCATTTGCGATTACATATTGGTTATATTTATCAATTCTCCAACAATATTTTTCTACCTTTTTATAATCTTCATCATCGATCATAAATTGTTCATTTTTATTAGTTATACCAATAATGACATTTTCTAATTCCTTTGATTTTTCCCATCTAATGCTTTTTGTATTTTTTTGCATTTTAGAGTTTTCAATTTTGAGGCAACCACAACTTTTAATTCCCCCATTCGTTAAATTGCTTGTTGTAGCAATATGAGTTTTACCACAATCGCACAAACAATTCCAATATATAACTGTTCTATTCTTTGTTGTTTTTACATAATTAATTTTTTCTAAATTTTTACTTATAACTAATAATCTTGTAAATTTTTGCCCTGTCAAATCTTTCATTTATAGTTCCTCTACAATATCATAATCTGTAGTATCAATTTGATTTTCTTCTATTTCAGAAGTTATTATTCCAGATACAACTTTAAATTCATAATTTTTCTTTTTAAATGCTTTAAATGAACCTCTATTTTCAATTCTTACTACAACACCTTCTTTAATATGTGTTTTGCCTATATCGTCAACGCCATCATAATATTTAGCAACCCTTTCTTGTAAATCTTCCCAATTAGTATAAATGAATGTTTCATATATTGGTACAAATTTCAATCCCATTTGTTCAACTCTTGCTTTAGCAAACCAAGTAGGATACTCAACTTCAATGCCATCTTCATTTGTCATAGTCATTCTGTATCCATAAAAATCATTTTCACCTTTAGCACAACCATAATCAAAGAACGTATATTCTCCATATTGTTTTACAAACTCTTTTGACACTTTGCTATTCTTGCAAGCTCCCATTATTGGAGTCTCTTCATTTACATAGCCAACAATCTCTCCATATAGTGTTTCACCCTTTTCTAATTTAGGAGTAATTTCATTGTGCCATTTTTCTCTAAATGAATTATCTCCATACCAACCATCTGCTTTTGATTTCTCAAAATTAAGAACAACTCTTCTGCTTCCTGAAACAGTTTTGTACTCTGTAACTTTTTTTGGTTTTAAAAATGGAATCAATCTTGGAACTTTAGTTGTAGCTATTGTGTATGATTGACGTGTGCTCGTTCCGTGAATTTTCAAGCTTATTGTACAAATATCCCCAGCGAAAAACTCATTTTCACAGTAGTCTAATTGACTCGTATCTTTATGCTCTTTGAAATGTAGATACTTTGTTTTAGGCTCTTTCTTTTTATTTTTATTATTGTTTAAGTTTTCAGACCTTGCTCTAGTATTTGATTTAGGAATATATTTTTCACAAATTACTATTCCATTTAAAATATTGATTTTGTCACCTGTTTTTAACGTAGATATGTCTACAAAAGGTTCTAAACTTTTAATTGGTAAAAATAAACCATCTGACTTTTCTCCTCTAAGGGATAAAGCTCTAATATTCCTTTTATCTGGATCAAGAAACCCACCTATATTATTTCCATCTGCATCCTTCTTTCTTAAAAGATTATTATGTTCGGCGAATTCTATGCCAACCTTTCCATCTGTAGGAAAATAAATTCCTTTTTCCCCCTCTTGCATATTTGTAGAAACGATTACATTGTTTCCAAAGCATTCTCCTACAAGCAGTCTGTCTGCATTAGTATGTTTTCTTAAATTTTTTAATTCTGTTATGTATGCAAAATACATTTATTCCACTTCCTTTCTATTTATTTTCTTAATTATATCATAATTGTTACTTGATGTCAAGCCTAAATTAAATTATTTCTTATCATATGTCTATAAATTTTTTTAACACAGTTATTTATTGCATGAGACGATACTCCATATTTTTCTCCAATTTCACGTTCGCTATATCCTTGTAATTTCAAGTTGATAATATCCCTATCTCTCTCAGTTTTTAGTCGCTTGAGTATATGCTCGTATTGTACATTAAAAGCAACTTCTTCATCTATTGTTGTTAAAATCTTTTCATAATCGGCTGGGAAAATCCCAGTTTGTCTTAATGTGTCTAGTGTTAAATCGTTATCAGCCAAACTAACAATGGAATCGTATGACACATCTCCCTTATTTTTTCTTCTCTGTCTATTTTTCTTTTTTTCTAAGTTCATATATGTGGTCTCAGCAATCATATATACAAATGTAGATAATTTACTTATATTTGGATCAAACTTAGGATAATGTTGGCAAACTGATGCCAAAATTTCTTGAAGCAAATCTTCGTCATAAACTCCTTTACGAGAGATATATGCTTTTGACAATTGTATAATATCTTCAGTTACTTCTTCTATTGGTTTTTTATTTTCCATTTTTTTCCTTTCCGATATGGTAATATAATATCGCATTAAGCTCTGTTGGAGTATAATTTATATATGGCATCATTGCTCCTACATTATACATTTCACATTTTTTTAAATATAATTCTTCCATCAAATACTTATTATGTTCTAAAATATTATGATCATATCCTATATGAGTGTGACCATACAAATGTATCCATCCCCTATGTTGATTTTTAAAACACAAAATAGGGTAGTGGCATAAAATTACATTTTTATCACCATCAATCACCTCTTTATATTCAACTATTTCATCAAATTCTCGTGCAAATTGCAAATCTTTAGTTTTATCATGATTTCCCTTGATTAGCACTTTATTGCCTTTTAAAGTACGCATTATTTCTGTAGCTCTTGGTATATTCCTCCAGAACATATCTCCCAACGAATAAACTGTGTCGTTATTTCCAACCGTAGAATTCCAATTAGCTATCAATGTTTCATCGTGCTCCTCAATTGTTTTAAATGGTCTATTATCAAATGCCAAAACATTTTCATGCCCTATATGCATATCTGCTATGTAAAATATCTTACTCATATTTCTTCTCCTTATATATATCTTTTTACAAATTCCATCAGATATTCTTTATTGTTTAATTTCGGATACATCATTACTTTTTGAAGAGATAATTCTAATATAATTTTTATCATCTCACTTCTAAATAGTGGATTCAAATCATCTCCATTTATAGCTAAATCTGAAATTTTATATGGCTCTTTCTTTGCCATGATTATATCGTAATTTTCTTTTATTGTTCTCATATCTATATTCTCATATGGATAATAGGCATTTAATGTTTCAATTATTTCAAAATTATCTTTTTTAAAATAAGTATGTATCTTATTCATCAGCACCAATAAATCAAATCGACTTTCAAGCTCTGCAAAATTGTTTTCTAAAACAAATATTACTTTCCTAATTGTTTCATTGTCAAATTTTAATTTCCTCATATACGCCTTTGCATTTAATATCAAATTTGATTGCATTACTGTTATGTGAGAATGTGGGAATGATGACAATTTTGAGACTGACATCAGTGTAAATAGGTTTGCAAGTCGAGCTATTATATTCTTTTCCATTTCTCCTATTTCTGACAATATGTATGAGCTATGTCTATCTGCATTAGTTTTGAAATCGGGGAAAATTATTTCTAATATTTTCATCAATAATTCTCCACATAAGTCTTTATTATCGTAATACTTTAAAATATTCACTAACTCTACATTTATGCGTTCATATGATAAATTTTGTATTTTATCTACCAATTCAATTGAGGCACTCCATGTATTTTCCTCTATTGCAAAATTATATTTGCAAGCAAATCTTGCTAATCTCATTATACGTAAAGCATCTTCATTAAATCTATCTTCTGGATTACCTACACACCTCAATACTTTGTTATTTATATCTTGCTTACCATTAAATGGGTCATAATATCCTTTTGTTGGATGCCACGCAATCGCATTTATTGTAAAATCTCTTCTTGATAAATCTTGGTCAATACTTTTGGTGAAAATAACTTCATCTGGACGTCTACTGTCTGTATATTCTCCATCTACTCTATATGTAGTGATCTCAAAATTATCTTTGTTGTCAACAACTGTTATTGTACCATGACGTTCTCCTGTAAGGATTGTTTTATAGCTTTCAAACACTTCTTTAATTTGAAATGGAAGAGCATTTGTACATATATCGTAATCTTTAGGGGCTATTCCCATAATCGTATCTCTGACACAGCCACCTACTAAAAATGCCTCATAACCATTATTGTTCAACTTACTTATTAAATCTATTGCTTTATTTAACATTTAATATCTCCTCAAGTCTTTTATCTTGGAATTTATGGGAATATTCAACAATTCTACGATAATTTAATTCTATCAATAATTTATCTATTTTTTTATAATCAGGTTCTTTTGGCAGAGAAGTATTGTTTTTAGCATTCTTCATTTTAATATCTAATTCATTTAACAAATCTGAAAATGAACTATTTAAAGTCTCATCTTCATTCAAAAAGTAACCATTTCGTATTTTCATCAGCAAATCTAAATCTTTTTCTCTACATGTTATTATCTTTTCCTTTTCAAAAATATCTATAGCAGTCAAATGCAATCTCACAAGATGTAACATATGTTTATTTAAATGAATATCGTCTTTTTTATTATTTCTATGATTTACTTTCCCATATTCTTTAATTATATTATTCATCTCACTCCAAATCGATTTAAAATCCCTTAATGGGTATCCTTTGAAATTACCAGATAAATATATTTCTGAGTCCATATCTTCTTTTTCTGAATCTGAAATATATAAATTAAAATAATTTTCTTCTCCTAATTCTATATACCTTTCATTGAGATTATTCATCATATTATTTATACTATCCATTATATGTTCTTCTTTTCTTTTTTGATCGACATTGTGTCTTGCTAAATTATTTTCTAACCTACGCAATTGAGCATACGCATATCCAGAAAAAGAATTATATGCTTTTTGTGATAAAAACAAATGAGCATTTTCTATCAATTGTTTTCCTGCGTCACTGCATTGAAAATATAAACTATCTTTACCATCCACACTAGGGTCTTCCAAGTGGTTATTATTCCCCAACAATTCTATCACATTTGGATTGCAATTTGTAAGTAATTTTACAAATTTATCTAATGAATAGATTGTTGTATCTGTTGTTGTGTCTACTAATTGTTCAAAATTATTTGTTCCTAGCAAACACTTCATAGGTGTAAAGCACACTCCTCTTAAATCAAAATCTGAATTTTCGTGATTAGTTCCATATGCATGAGAACCTCCTACTGTTAAAAATAACATATCTTTAATTTCTTTACTTTCATTTAGAAAATTATATTCTGGTTGCTGTATAAGCTTATTGTATTCTGTTTTCAATTTAGTCATTTTAATTTACTCCTTTCTTTTATTTGTATATTAAGTATATCATAAAAAAAAGGTGTTGTCAACACCTTTTTTAATATTTTCTTATTTATTTTTAATATTATCTCTAATTTCAGATAAATTCAAATCCTTGATGAGTTTTCCATTGACAAAGATTGTTTCCAATAAATTATTCGCTATATTGTCTTCAGCTAATTCATTAAGACCTTCGATGAGCATAGGAGTTTTACCGTGCCTAATGACTGCTACTTTTCCTACTTGAGATTTTTTAACTCCATTTCCAGTCTTAGGATCTTTTGATAAGAATTTTTCTTCATCATTTATTACAGCATATGTAGATTTTAATGCAAATCCAAAAGTATCTCTTGTGTTGAATTGGTATGTGAAAGATCCAACTCCTAATACAAAATTAGATGATGCATAGCCCTTAATTTTCATTCTTTCACATATTTCTTGACAATTACTCAATGTAATAGCATCTCCATATATAGCTCCTATATGACTATCTAAAACTTTATATCCTTTGCCATTTATTGTTCCTCCAAATATTTCATATAGAAGTTGTATTACTCCTTTTTCTTCTGGTGTTTGACCATTATTCCCTTTGACAGTTCCACATAGTATGTCTACTGGGTTTCCAGAATCTGGACGTATAACCATTTTGCCATTACGCTTCATTATACTATCTTTTAATTTTGGCAAAGTCACAGTGATAACATTCCATAAATCCCAAGTATCAGAAACAACAGCAAATATTCCATCGGGATATATTTCTTCTACTAATCTTCGATATGTTTCAAATTCATCACTTTCTCCTCCTGCTGACATAACACTATGTTCTGTTGCTGGAATTGATGACCCTACTGTTTCAGTTTCAATATTTGCATTGTAAAACTTTTCCATAAAAAGTATACTTGGAATGCTGTCAGTTCCAACAAATGACAATAAATGCCCAGCTCCACTCATTTTAGAGCTTTCAAGACTACCCATTCCTCTCATTGAAAAGTCATGTGCTTGAAAATCAACATGTGTATTATCATGACAAGTTTGTTCTGCATAATCATCTAATATTTTTCTATATTGTTTTGCTATAGTTGCACTTGTTGATGGTATCCATAAGCTACAAGACATCAATGTTTCTAAGAAATTTGTAAGCCAGAAAAATTCCGCATATGTATTTTGTATTGTAAGCATAGGAACTCTTATAGGCACTGACATTCCTTCTGGTATTGCTTTTATTTCTAAAGGCAAAAATCCAAAGTTCCATAATTTCTCTAAATGACTTGTATCTGGATTATCCTTATTTAAAGTATATTTTATAACTCTCTTATATTCTGCAAGTACATCTTCCAAAGGTCTTTTGAAAAAATTCTCATTGAAGTAGTCTATTAAATATTCTTTTATAAAAGCTTGGAAGCCAAAAGCCACCACTTCATCTATAGATTTAATTCTTGTCTCTCTTGGAGTCCAAGTAGAATATATTATTTGTGTACCTTCTGGGTATTGTTCTCTATGTGATACTTTGTAAAAATCACATAGTAGGCTCGCTGGGTAATTTACTTTTTTCATATTAATTTCTCCTTATATTATTTCTATTTCTCTTATTTTATCATGGGGTTCTCTGATGATTGTATTTGTTGTATATATATTATTTACTATCTCAGAGTTTATTAGTTTGCCTTTAAATATTGAGTTTTCACAATGTGTAACATACAAATCAATATTTTTAGCTCCTTTATTCTTCAGTATTTCTGAACAAGCCAAAAATGTTCCTCCATACGCACACAAATCATCAACTATCAAAATATTTTTATTTTCAATATCAATATCAGTTTGCGATAATTCAAACCCAATTATTTCTCCAGTGTTTAAATCTCTTTTTTTATTGCAATATATCTTATCAATATTTAGTTTAAAATCGGCATATCTATCATAAGCCCCCTTATCTGGGAAACATACGACATCTGCTTTGCTTTCAGACACTATTGATTCGATTATGCTAAAAACTTTTATATCTATTAAATTATGAATGTATAGGCTTGATGCAGAAGAATGACAATCATATGAGATTACATCTACATCCAACGAATTCAACATATCAGCAAAATATAAAAGACTGAAGAAATATCCATCTATCTTTCTGTCCATTCTTGAATAAGGTAAATAAGGGATTTTAATATAAAAATCTATTTTTTTATTTTTTAAATAATTTGCAAATAACAATAATAAAAATAAATCTCTATCATCCTCATATACCAAAAGGATTTCATTTGAATCTTCTTTGTTCAAAAAAACATCAATATCTTCTAACACTGACTCTTGGTTAGGATATTTTAAATTACCAATAATGCTTTTATTAATTTTTATCATTTTGTTTTTCCTTTCTTAAATTTTAATTATAAATAACAAAAGTAATGATTTCCTACCTTTTCATATACACCACCTCCTTGTTTGAAGCCTGCTTGAAATACTACGTTTGAGGGCAAAAATCTTTCTCCATTCATCAACCTTTCAGCACATCGTATTGCTAAGTCGCTTGGAGTATTGTTTATAGCCCCATTCCAAGTTGGAGAGTACTGTCCTGTCGCATAAATCACATCATATATTGATCCTGGGAAAGCTTCATGTTCCACTCTATTTAATACGACATTTCCAACATATAGCATATCTCTCTCACTTGTTTTATCAGCTTCAGCATAAATCAGTCTTGACAACAAATCTAAGTCTTTATTATACTGCTCTAATCTTTTCTCTTCCTCTATTTTTAATTTCTCTATCTCTCTTTGTTTTTCTTCTTGTTCAATTTTCATTTCAATCGCAATTTCACTCATATTTAATATTGCTTCTTCAACAACACTTGTTTGAATAGCAAGTTGCATTGCTTTTGAGTGCATCTTTTCTTTTACTTGCTCTGAATAAAAAACCGAATATGCATTTGCACACATATACAATATCAGAATAATAAATGTATATCCTGCTATCTTCATTAATTTGATCATATTTCCCTTTCCTAGTCTACTGCTGATGAATGCTAAATCAATTGTAAGCATTCATCAGATAATTTCTCATCGTAAAACAATATGTCACTGTAGACTATTTCGTTTGTCATATAATTTCCTTTCTGAAATTCTTTAGTGATAACTTATACATTTATTATATCACATTTTGAGTTTCGTGTCAACCCCTATTCTAACATTTCTAATAGCTCTTTTTCTCCAATTATTTTTATTTTTAATTCTTTAGCCTTATCTAATTTACTTCCACAATCTTCTCCAGCTACAAGATAATCAGTTTTCTTAGAAACAGAGGTCTTAAATAGTCCTCCATTTATTTCAATCATTTTTTTAACTTGTTCTCGACCAAGCGTTGGCAAAGTACCAGTAACTACAATTGATAAATCTTTGAGTTTACTAGATATAATATCACCACTCGAAAAATTTAAAGATCTGGATATCTTAAGCATACGAACATAGTTCTGAGGATCATCAAAATATTCATTTATACTTTCACTCATTGTTATTCCAAAATCAGGAAGATTTTCCCATGCAAATTCATTACTTATTAACTGTACAAATTCAGCAACTTTGTAACCACATCTCTTAGCTATTGTTTTTGATGCTGTTCTTCCAATTAATGGAATTCCAAGTGCATATATAAATTTATCTAATGTCGTATTTCTACTCGATTCTATTGCAGACACTATATTCTCAAACGATTTAATTCCAAATCCCTCTAGTTTTAATATATTATCTTTATTTTCTATCCATATAGATTTATCAAATATATCTGTGAAATTAGCTATAATACCTTCATCGACAAATTTTTCAATAGTTGCTTCACTTAATCCTTCAATATTCATTGCTGATTTAGATACAAAATGTACAATTTGAGCTATATTTTTTCCTCCACATTTATCATTGGAACAATATAAAAATCTAGCATCCTTTGGTGTTTTGATAATTAATTCTGAATTACAGTAAGGACAATTATTTGGGAGCTTATATGTGTTGCTTTTGGTCTCATTCCCTGTTATCTGAGGAATTATATCGTTAGCCTTAATTAATTGAATATTATCTCCTATGCCTAATTGTAATGATTCAAATATATCTAAATTATGTAGAGATGCTCTACTTATCTCTGAACCATTTATATCTATTGGGTCAAATAATCCTGTTAAAGATACCATTCCGTTTCTTGTCACATTTAGCTCCACTCCTCTAAATTGAGTTGTATTTTCTTCATCTTCAAATTTGTATGCAATAGAATGCAAAGGATGATGCGTTGTAACGCCTAGGCTTTCTGCGTATTGATTATCATTGTATGTAAAAACAATTCCGTCAATTGGATATCCATTATCTTCAGCAATGTCTTTTAAAGTATTTATATTTTCCGATATTAACTCGACATCACTATTCTCATTCATCAATATCGTAGGAACAATTTTGAATCCCATTGTATCAAGAATACGCAAATCCTCTCCTTTAGTTCCTTCAAACTTATTTGATTTGACGTCAATAGGATGTATCCCATAGGCTACGAATTGAACATTTCTTTGTGCACAAATAGATGCGTCTAATTGTCTCGCAGATCCAGATGCCATACTTCTTTGTAATTTAAATGGCTTTTCTCCTTCTTTTAAATTAGAATTAAATTCATCAAAATCAGATTTTGCAACTATCAATTCACCTAATATAACACATTTTCCCATCATCGCAATATCTGTAGGAATATTTCTGATTGCATTTTTATTATGAGTAATATCATCTCCTATATGTCCATCTCCCCTTGTTGCAATGCTTTCTATTTCTCCATCATTTATCGTTATTGAACAACTAATTCCATCAAGTTTAAGCATTCCCACTAAATCTTTGTGATTAAACTTAATAATATCATCAATATCTTTTGTTTTATCTAAACTTAGCATTGGTTTTGTATGTGTAAATTTTTCAAATTTATCAATAACCTCATACCCAACTGATTGAGTTGGGGAGTTTGTTAGTTTAAATTGAGATGATTCTTCTAATTCTTTAAGTTCATCAAAATATTTATCATATTGAGAATCGGTTAAAATTGATTCATCTTCATTGTAATACTGATTACGACAACAGTTCAATATTCTAATTAAAGTTTCAATTCTATGTTGAACTGTAAGCATATCTCCATCTTCTAATTCTTTGATAATCATATTATTATTCGTCATAATTTTCTTCCTTTCTTTAATTTGATTAAAAACTCTTACGATATAGTTATTATAACACATCGTAAGAGTCTTGTCAAGGATTATTTCAATTATTTACCAAAGTGATTTCCCCTTCTCCCATAATGTTTTAGATTTTTCTTCAAATATAAAGAAATCATTTGTAAAACCACTAGCTCCTTTATGTCCTCCACCACCATATATTTCGGCAATTTTAGATACATCAATGTCATCTTTTTTACTATATAGAGAATATTTCCATTTGCGTCCATTGAATTGAAATACAATGGCTATATCACAATCGTCAATTAAATCTCCAAACAATAAAGAATTTTGATTACTATTGCAAATTATACAATTGTAGTTTATGTCATTAACAGTCCAAATTGTTGAAAACATATTTGAAGCTATCGTTTCTTTATTTTGTACATTTTGATATCTTGAAATAAAATTCCCACTCATCACCACATCACTTATATTATCGAAAGTTGAAAATATAGGAGACATTAATCCTAACTCATATTCTTCACAACCATACTTAAAAGGAAGTGTATCTGGCTTTTGCCATTTCCAACAATCAAAATCATCTACATATTGAATGAACAATGGAACATTATCATATTCGCATTCATATAAATACATGTATGTCAACATAGCTCCACAGTATTCATCAGAGCGAATTCCCTTTATATCTTTTAATTCAAAATATTCTGACTCCAAAGCAATCGACGTTGCATGATGATCACACCATATTATATCTGACGTTTTATCTATAATTTGTTCTAAATACTTATATGTATCTTTATTAAATGATACATCTGAAATATATACAGTTTCATCTTCTGAAAGAGCCTCTATAAGTTCTTCAAATCCAGAGGAATAGTCTGTAACAAAATAATCTTCTTTATTAAAATTATTTGTATAATTAGCTATTATTCTTGCTGACGTGTATCCATCAAGATCATTGTGATGTAAAACTTTCACTATTCCTCACCTTCCTTTGTTTTTTTAGGAGGTTCTTTAACTTCAATACTATATTCTATACCACAATCTTTGCATTTAGCTTCAATTTCATATTTAATACTAAATTTATTTCCGCAATCTGGGCAAGTGTATTTGTATGTTGTCTTCTTTTCTTTTTCTTCTACTGTCTCAGGAACTCTCGACCATTTTAAAACAGACTCATCGAAATCAATTTTATCCTCTATGAATTTTTTAGTAACAGGTTTCAAAGTAGTTATTCCCCAACCAAATCCTTTTTCTTTTTCACATTCTAGTCCAAAATTTTCAGCAGTTTCTTTGAATTTTTTATTATGAACTTTTCCACTACAATCTTTGATTCCATTCATATTATTATATAAATGACACATTTCATGAAGCATAGAGTGGCATATTTCTACATAATCTCTATTTAGAGCTTCTGCTGAAATATTGATTTCATATTGCAAAGTTTCTCCTTCGCACTGCCATATTGGTTTGACACTACACCAAGCTAAAGACTTGGTTCTCCCTGATGACTGTATTGTTATCGTTGGAGTTTCTAACTCTCCTTCGAACATTGCTTCATTAAATATAGTGAAAACTTTTTTTAATTCCAATATTGTTTTATCTAACATACTATTCTTTCTCCTTTATCTCTTTCTTTTTAATATCAATTCTTTTGACAATTGTTAAGTCATTAGTATCAAATAACCATTTTGGCTCTGTTGTGTCTTCTTTTAGACAGCAGAGTATTTTATTTTTTGCATACTTCTCTTCAAATTCAACAGTGAATATTTCATTTTTGTGTTCCGATATCCATTCTTGAAATTTTTCTCCCTTGCTTCTATCTTTGAAGTTATTGTATTTGATTTTAACAAGGTCTCCATCATTTAAACTCGGTCTCCTCATTTGTTCTAATAGGAGTAAATCGGTTTGATTATAGTCTTTCTTATTTTTTAATTTCCTTTTGGCTCTTCTGTATTCTTCTCTATTAATAGTCAATCAGTCCTTTCTTCAAATATTTTACTGTAAATTAAGTATAACATACATTTGTTTTCGTGTCAAGTATTTTTAATAAAAAAATGAGGATTTCTCCTCATTTTTAAATATACT
Organism: uncultured Peptococcaceae bacterium; assembly: GCA_964372025.1. Lineage (GTDB taxonomy): Bacteria > Bacillota > Dehalobacteriia > UBA4068 > UBA4068 > CAYJBP01. The sequence goes on from CAYJPF010000001.1 coordinate 120,558, forward strand.
ATATTACGATTGCGTCATATCTTTCATTATTTAAAGTATTCAACATCATTAGCACTGGATCAAGCTTCTCTTTTACAGTAACCTCTCCTTCTTCATTCACTTCTTCAACTAGCTCAGTTCCTTGTATAATTGCTTTAAATGTACCAGCTGAATATCCTGACACCATACAATAACCTGTTTCATCAACTGTATTATGGAAAGTGTTATTTCTTGCATTTACATTCCAATAAACTAATTGTGGCATACTATATCCAGCAAGTTTGAATTTACCTTCTATTATTGCCATTAAGGTTGCAGAGTCTGTATTTCCTCTTTGTGCCATGTTCCATTCCATGTCCGTAATCAAATATAATTTATTAGGAATATCCTCTTGTGGAGAGTTGTTTTTGATAGCAGTATCAAGTATCAAGTCAAATACTTTTTCTATATTTGTACTCATACCCCATTCGCTATTATGCAAATTTTGTACTTTTTCAACAATATTGTGCCCTTTGACTGTTTGTATTTTAGGGTTATCGCTAAATGTGATAAATTTATTTTCAAAAGCTCCTTTGCATTTATCAGCACAATATATTCCTAATGAAACGGCTGAGTACAATGGATACCCTTCATTACACATCATTGATCCTGATGTATCTACTACGCATATTCCAGTTTCATCTAGTCCTTCAAAATAATTTGGGAGTGCATTCCAAGACGCATCATATAAAATAGATGTGTACATATCTTGCTTACGTTCTGTTAATATTTTTTTAACAATATCTACAGGATTTAACGTACTAGCATTTATATTTGCTTTGCCATTAGCAAGGTCAATTAGATACTCCATATATCTTTCTGGTTGCTTCTTAATAAATGTATTTTTGTATCTTAAAGATGCTTTAGATGGAAGTATATTAAAATCAACCTCATCTAATCTGTTTTGACTCAAGAGTGTTTCAACAATTCTAATTTTTTCTCTTAATGAAGATATTGTCTTTCTATATGCTGTTGGAGTTAAATTTATATGTTTGGCTATAATTCTAGCATTTTTTCTTGTATTTTTATTAGCAGAACTTTCTGAAGGTAACCATTTTGCTAATAATGATGGTGTTTGAGACATTCTATCTTCTGCAAGTTGTCTATCAATAAAATTAAGAGCATCCTTTTCTGCAAGTGTCCCTATTAAGCATAACAAATCATCGTATCTTCCATACATTGGGATGTTGTGTATATTGTCCTTTATAATATGTGGATACTTAGAGGCTAAATCGCTTAAAATGACCCTAAAAGCACGTCTTTCGCCTAATCCTATGCCACGGATATCCCTAACATAAAACAACAGTTTTATTGCCAACTTTTTGTCTTCAGCAAATGCTCTGTAGAAAGTATCAAGTATGTCTTGATCACTTCTTTCCCTCATTGCTCCTAATGTAGAAAATGCATCCAATAGCGAGCTCATTGTTGTATCATAAGCTATTGCTCCATTTTCTGTTAATTTCTTGTTGCTTTCTTTTTCCATTTTGTTTAAAAAATCTTTACTCATTTCTCATTTCTCCTTTTTTGAATTTTACTTTTTACTCTAACTAATTTAAATTTATAAAAAATAAAATCCCTAGCCACAAAATATTATACTATATGAAGGTATGTATTATTTTTTTGCTGTAAGTGGCTATTGGGATTATTTTTCAAGTCACACTCGTACTTCATATTGCCACAGGTGGCAATACTACACTTAACGTATTTTTGTTATTATCAAAACTTTATTTTAGTTGCTGTAAGTGACTTATTTGTGCTAGTCATATTTTTTTACTAAATCCACTTATCGCAGGCGACTTGTGGGTATTGTTATCTGTGATAACAATGCTCTTCTTGTATCAGTGTTTTTCACTATTAAAATTGGTTTGCTGTATATGACTAAATATTAATTTCGCACTTTGTATGTGCATTATGCTTGCAAGTTTAACGTCATTAAGCGATGGACAGTATATTTAAAATGGATAAAAAGTTTATTTACAAGGCACGTTTTGAATTATAGGTTAAAAGCCTAGTCCAGAATGTTGTTTGCGGTAAGTGCCTTTAGGTTTATTGAAAGGAGGGGTATTTCCTTGCTGATATTTTAAAGTAGAGGCAAGAGTCGAACTTGCAAGCTCAGAGTCCTTATATGATGAGGCTTTGCAGTCATATAGTCTTTGAGCGTCGGTTTTCCAAACCAACAGCGTTTGCCAATTACACCACTCTACTTGATTTTGATAGAGTTAGTTCTTTTATATGGGCAATGCCTCATACTAAAAATCTTCTCTATGTTATTGTTTTGGTAGGCAGAGTCAGATTCGAACTGACGTAGAACATATTGTCAGCGGATTTACAGTCCGCCCCCTTTAACCTCTTGGGTATCTGCCTATATTTAATTTTTAATGGGAGGATGGATGGGGCTCGAACCCATGACCTACGGCGTCCTATGCATTTATATCTTGCTGATTTTGCTTTGTTCAAAGCAAATTTACGTTGCTCTAACCAACTGAGCTACCACCCTCATATTTGGCGGGATAGGATCGCCTCGAACGATCGACACTTCGGTTAACAGCCGAATGCTCTTCCATCTGAGCTACTATCCCAATTTCTGGTCACAACCACTTTGTTTCTCCCCTAAAGAAATGTTTGTTATTTTGCTGTAAGTGACCAATTAACTTTTATTGTAATTTTATTATAACACATCTATTGTTTCGTGTCAAGTGTTTTTTAAAAATATTTTAAAAATATTTTTTAGCTAGTTAATCTCCAAATATTACATTGAATTTCTTAACTTCTTAATTTCATTATAGCATACTTATTGTTTCGTGTCAAGTGTTTTTTTAATAATTTCTAAAAAATCTTCCCACATTCCTACAGAATGTATAAAATTCTTTGATTTTAACATAGATGCACGTTTTTCTGCCTTATAGTCGTATTTTTTACCAAACTCTTTAATTCGTCTTGCTATAAACAACTTGTCAAATTCACTTATAGCCTTATTGACCACAATTAATTTTTCAGTTTGCTCAAGTCCTTTTAGTAAATTTATAAATTTTAATTCATCTTCTTCATTGATTTCATATCTACCTTTGGGTAAATTTTTAACACTATATGGTCTAATACTTTTGCCATTTGTATGAGGAGTTACTATCTCTGCAATCTTCTCAATATCATCAGAATGAAACTGTATAACATAGTCAGACGAAGTTTCATAATAATCAGTTATAATTTTTGAATCAATTTCTAAAATCTTTTTATGTACATTTTTCCCTTGTGCTGTACTATTAGTATACCAAGACAATGTATCACAAATTGCATGTTTTATCAAACCTCGTTTACAAGGAATATAAAAATCATCAAATGACTCATCTATATTTCCCAAATGATCACGAGGGTAATCATTTGTTTCTAAATCATAGTATGCTTTAACACGATAAATTCCTACATATCTCCATAAATATTTTTCATATTTTTTTCTTTTAGGGTCATCAAATTTCATTAGCTTCATCCTTTCTGCCCTTACGAGGAGGGCGACCATTTTTATATGTCTCTAGTAAACCCATATAAACCAATGATTCTTCAACTCCCATTTCGCTCATAATGCACATATATAATGTAGCCCAATTTAAATCAGTTGGATTCTCTCCGATTGTAAAAGGAATATCTTTGTGTTTTGGGGAAATACTTCCATTTTTTATTAATTCTTCTTCTCTCATACTAAATCCTTTCTGCTTCAAAAATGCCACTATTTAAAAAAGTAATACGTTTATATTCTAATTTTTTTCTAACTCCATATGTAAAAGCATCTAATTGTCCAATCAAACAACATTGTTTTTCTGCTCTTGTGATGGCTGTGTATAATAAATTACTCGACAGCATTATTGTATGTGTTTTGTCTACTCCAACAATAATTACTTTATTTTGGTCTCCTTGTTTTTTATGAACTGTAAGACAATATCCTAATTCTAAATTAAAAATATCTTTGTTTTTAAAATCAATAATTTTGTCTCCAAAATCAACCCTAACTATTTTGTCAGATGGAGTTGAATTTATACTAACAACTTTTCCTGTTTCTCCATTGAATGCATCAACTTCTTCCTCATAAATATCTTCTATTGCATACATATTTATAGTGTTTATAACTCTACATCCAACTCTAAATTCAGAATCTCCGATTTTGAGAGTGTTGCTAGAAGTAGAAGGTATAAGTGAATTTAGTATAATTTTATTTATATGCTTACAAGAATTAACAACAGTATCTTTTCTCGGAACAACAATGCTTATATCATCAACACTCAATCCTCTTTCAATATATCCCAAATATACTGCAACCAATAAATTTTGTATGTCTTGAGGATTTTCTTTAAAGATATATCTCATATCTTTTTTATCTCCTGAAATTACTTGAGAATGAACCCCTCCAAATGGCATAACTCCATCTCGTATATTATTTGCATCTACTACAATTCCCGATTCTAAAGCCTGTCTATATATATTAGTTAATTGAACATTTATAAATTTATCATTTTTCTTATTCAATAAATCTGAAAATACGTTTCCTGAACCTATTGGTGGGAGTTGCAAATGGTCTCCTACGATAATTACTTTACATTTATTTGGCAAAGCTCTCAATAATGCATAAAATAAAGATGTGTTTATCATAGATGATTCGTCTATTATTATAATATGCTCTGTCAAAGGAGTGTTATTATTTACTTGAAATGTCAATCCATTGAATTTCAACAATCTATGTATTGTTTGAGCTGGAAATTCTGTGACTTCTTTAATCCTCTGTGCAGCTTTTGCAGATAGTGCACACATAGCTATCCTATAATGTCCATATACATTCAAAATCCCTTTAATTACACTTGTTTTACCACTATTTCCTGTGATGAATATATTCCCATTTCTTCGCAATACTAACATATGAGAATTTACATTGAAACAATATTGATATCCATCTATTGTCTTATATTTTTCAAATTGAGTTTTAATATGGTCACTTCTCTTGTCTGTATTTAAAGCTACCTTGTTTTGATTGGTTATTGAAATAGAATAGTCGATTTTATTATCATAATATTCCTTATCATTAACAATTCTGATGGAATTTCTCTGATATTGACGAATAGATACCCTTTCCCCTTGAGAGCTAAATGCAAATTGAACCATATCAATAATTTCTTTATCTCTCGATGAAAACGATTTTCGTCCGTTGCAAATTGATCCATCCCAATGTAGTATTTCATCGCAAAAAATCTTCATCTGATCTGAACTCATAGAATAAAATATTTTTTTGAAATTTTCTTTACTCATAGGTTGTTTGAAAACAAAACTTTTATATTCTAAATCATGAGGATTCCATTGATTTACATCGTACAATATTTTTGAATCATTTAGTAACATATATGCTCTTTCTTTTTTTCGTGCTTTTTTAAGATTGACTCTAATTTTAGTATTACTATGATATGTTCCATCACAAATAATCATACACATCAACCTAATCTCTTCATTTGTCAATGAAATTCCTTCTCCGCTGTATTTAAAAGTCGTGAGAAATTTTCCATAAAACCCATTTCCATCAATATGTTTATTTTTTAAATCTTTAAATGATATTTCTTTTAAAACATTTGGGACTTTTTGAGTTACATATATTACATTATGATCATCACTTAGACATTGATCAATTCCATATTTCGTTTTAAAATGTGTTAAATATTCTGCTTTGCTTTTAATGTATTGGTTTGGAATCACCAATGATGTTGTTCCATCATTATTATATTGAAGCACTTTATCTTCCTGTGTCCATTCTCCAATTTTTTTCCATTCTTTTCCATTAAAAAATTCAGTGTCATAATCAACGCACCCTGCTTTCCCCGATACAATTACAACATTGTTATTTGCAACTTTTTTTACAACATCTTCTTGTTCATCTGATAGTTTAAATCCCAAATCTTCGTTTGTTTGTGCAATAAGTTTGTCTATATTGTCTATTTTAAATTCATTTTCATTGTTAGCGATGTGTTCTAGTTTCTCATAAATATATTTTTCCATTTTATAATATGCTCCTAGCCCACATTTATCATTTTTAATATATAGAAAATCTATATCATTTAATGATGTTTTCTCTCTTTCTTCCTCAATAATTTTTTGATATTCTGCTGTTGCTTGAGGAATAAGTTTTTTAATTTTTTCATCCAATATTCTTAAAGGCAATAATGTATGACCTTCATCATTTCCATACTCTTTCAATACATACTCGATAGCAGAAGATATACGCACTGAAGATTTGGTTAAGTCTGGATTTAATTCCAATGCAAATTTATCTACTTTTAAAAACGTTAATCTAGGCACTGATCCTATCAATTGATAAGGATTATCTACCAACTTCTGTTTTAATAAAGATGCATTTCTTTCATTTTGAGCAATCTTACTAACCAATCCAAATGTAACTCCTAATGGACTTAGTAAAGCTAAAATATCTGCAATAACATATGTGTTTAATATTTTATTTTTTATTTTTTCAAAGGTCTTCCCTTTAATTCCTGGAGTAAGTCTATAATCTGGCTCAAAAGATGTATCTTCAACTACTTGACTTACAATATCTGGATATGCATTAATTAAAGTCTCAGCTTGATTGTCTGTTAATATTGACTTTAGGTAGTTGATAGAATCATCTTTTGTTTTAGGTAAATCTTTAAATATATTTACCAATTGATACTGCCAACCATAATTTTTATTTTCAGTGACCTCTGCAATGATTTTATATTCTTGTCCAGTATCCAATCTTTGGCAATTTCCAACTACTGTACCCGATCTTAAATTCAGCATATTTAAGCCAACAACTGACTCTGTATGAGGTATGTTGTCTGATGTAGTAAATGTAAATATGCCATAACAAGATTCGTTATTGTAATACAACTCTCTTTCAATTGTTGCATTGAACTCGTATTTATTTTGATTATTCATAAATAAAATTCCTTTCTTTCTTTAACTTTAAACTTATTATAGCATATAGAATTTACTTTGTCAAGTGTTTTATGAGATAATTTCATAATTCGACATAATTTTTTCTGTTTCGTTTATTTTCTGCCATTTCCCATCTATTAATCTATTCTTTGCTTGTATTTTAAATTCTCTTACACGAAGTATATTGTGAATTTTAAATGGTTGTTCAGAGAATAGATTTTCTGATTTTATTTTGGTATGTAAAATCTCTCCATCACTCAGATTATACAATGTTACATATGGCTTCAATGGATTGTTATATGTTTTAAACTCCGTAACAAACCACCAGTCTGGAGGAACTTTGTCATTATTTGTTTTTACAAATCCTAATATGTTTACTTCTCTAATTGCTTGAGATTTAATATTGAGAGGCTTATCCTCTATCATTGAAGATAATTCATCTATTAAACTAGTGATATCTATATCTTTATAGAGTTTAGCTGTTTTCTTCCCAGAATATCTTGCAATCATTTCTTCTGGAATATTTATTTTCTCTCCTATATCAGAAATACTTATTTGCTTTCTTCCATTTAATAATTTATAGTACATATATATGCCTAGTAGCTTTTTATTTTGACCAAATTCTTCAAAGTACTTTAGCACTATTAATTGTTCTATTTGAGTTTCATTTATTGGGAGTGGTTGCAAATCGTTTAGTAATTCTACAAAATTATTGTATTTATTATCTTTTAAAGTGTACAAACACTCAGCTACTTTTTCTCCAAATCCTTTGATAGATTTTAATGCATCAGATATAGTATTCTTTTCTTTGTTTGCAGTAAACTGCCTATTATCTTGTCTAAATCTAAATTGCTCTATGTGAATGCCAAATGAACTTAAAGCCTCTTCTTTTGTCTTATTAGCCCTATCTTTTTCTCCACGTGCCATAAGTAAATTTAGAAACACTTCATAAAACTCAATTGTATATGTTGCTTTAAGGTATGCTCCATATAGAGAATCTATTGCCATTGATATGGAATGAGAAGCGTTAAATGCATAGAGAGAACTATCCTCAAGAATCTTCCATATGCGAGATGCAATTTCTATTGCATGTTCTTTGCCGATATTTTCTTCATTAATAAGTTTGTCACTAAACCCACTTATCATTCTCTCCTTATATTTGCTAATTTTATCTTTATTCTTTTTAGATATAGCTTTAACAATTTCATATGTCTCATCCATTGGTATTCCAGCATAATTCAATACAATCATTGTATGTTCTTGATATAATACAAATGAATTTGGCATTTCTGTGGTTTGTATTAGATTGTCAAATATGGGAATTCCGTAATCAAAGTGCTCCCTAGATTCGAATATACTATACATCGACTTAAATCCAGGTCTCACGGCTGCTATAAATGCTGATAATTCAGATATATTTTTAGGAGCATATCTTTTAACTTTTTTCATTGTTCCATCTTGCTCAACTTGGTTGACTCCCATAACATTGCCATCTTTATATATATTCCATACTTTTTCATTGTCTTTGCATAACTCTAGCAATTCATCTACATCAGGAACTTCCTTCATTGGAATACCTATGCGTTCAAATACCTTGTATATCAAGTCGATAGATGAAACTTTTAATAAATCTGATTTAAGGAATTTATAATCTTCTCCCCAATTTTTGTCAACAATACAACAAACATTGCTTTTGCATTTAACTAATCCAATTTCTTCCTCTATGTCTCCGTCATACACCAATACTGCTGAAGGAGCAATCTTCCAATCTGAAATGATACCTCTATATTTTTCACTTCTCTTGAATATCTCATGATATTGCTCATCAATAAATTCAAAAATATCCTCAGCTTCTCCATCTGTTTCTTCATCATGGTGTTTTAAGTATTCATCATACTTTTCAATTTGTTTAGACACTTCATTTGCGAGGTTAAAAGCAATGTCGGCTGATTTAGCATACATCTGCCAAGCTGACTTTGCTTTCATTGTTCCAAAAGCTATCATTGAAACAGAATGTTTTTCTCCCATCAATTCAATTTGTGCTTGTCTAAATGGTTCTTGATCTGATAAATTATGATCTACATCTGCCATACTTTTAGCTTCTAACATTCTTGACTCAGACATAAATCTCTCTGGATATAATTTTACAGGAGAAGAAATTCTATCTATTTTTGTAAATCCAAGCAATTTGTTTACATAATATGAGCATGCACTACCTCTCCCTGATGGAGTAATTATACCACCTTTTTCAACACCTTTTTTAATCATCTCATAATTTAATAAAAAATAATCTGAGTGTTTGATATTAAGTATAACTTGAATCTCTTTTTTGATTTCATCCTCATAATGTTTCCACATTTCTTTTGGCACTTTGGTTTTCTCAATTTGCCAGCTTTCTAAAGTTAATTTGATGAATTTTCTATCTCTTTCTACTTGCGTCAATTCAGGGTATAAATTTGGCATTTTAATGTCTTTATTAAAAATGTCTGACACATATTCTTCTACATCTAGGAATACATTAGTGTTATTAATAAATTCATATATCTCTTCGTCTGAAAATATATTTTGAGCTTTAAACCTCTTAAATGCCATTTCCCCACTTGGGAAATCCATGAACCAATCTGCTTCGTCCTCATAATCAATGCCTTTTGATTTCAAAAAATCAATTCTTTCCCACGATGTAGCATCAAATATATAATGAGAATCTGACCCAAAGATCATTTTTATTCCATATTTTTCTGAAAGGCTTTTGATTCTTTCGTTTAATTTAATTTGACTAATACTATTATGATACTGTACCTCTAAGAAGAAATTATCTCCAAAGTGATTATGTATTTTCTGTATAATTTCTTCGTTGTCTTCATATTTCCATACACCTGCAATACATGCTGAAGTAACCCACACATCATCTTTTGGAAGAGATAATAACAAATCAAAATCAATACGAGTTTTATAATAGTAATACTTCTCCTCCTTAGATGCTATAGATAAAATCCTATTAATAGAACGTCTCCCATTTTCATTTTTAGCCAGCAAAATTATATGAGCATTTGTCTTATCCTTTTTGCCCTCTTCATCTAAATGATCAGCATCTTTAACAAAATAAGTTTCTGTACCAAAGAGGAATTTCAAATTATATTTCTTTGCCATTTCATAATGGTCAATATAGTAACCTTGCCACCCATGGGCAACAGAACTTATGATTCCACTTCCTAATTCGATAGCTCTTTTACAATAGTTTTCAACTGATTCTACAGAATCTGGAGTAACAGGATTTGACCACACATCGTGCTTGTGATAGTTTTGATAAATTATATCCAAAGGAAATTCCTCCTTTCAATTACCCAAAAATAAATTGATCTAATGCATTCTGTTGCAATACTTCATCAGATGATACTTTCATCTTCTCATACTCTTCATAATATTCTTTTAATGGCATATGATGTTTCGTACTATAGTCACATAGAGTGTTAAAGTAATACGAATTACTATTGTCAATTGTAACCCAAAACAATTTGTCATTTTCAGTTTGTTTGTATTCTTTTTCTTTGTCTAATATTTGATTGCATTTTCTATTAACATCATTGATAAATAAATCTATCTCTTTGGCATTTATATCTATTTCCACAACGCAATCTCTAATAACAAATTTATCTTGAACTGTTTTAGACAGATTCTCTAAACAATCTCTATCTTTATAATACATTGTATTATTTGTTTTTACATCTTGTATAGCATCTTCAATTTCTTCATCACTACACTTCTCTTTTTTAAGCCAAGTTTTTAATTTATTTTCTAACTTATCTCCAATTTCATTTCTTATAGAATGAGTGGTTGCAATTTTACCATTGACTTGCTCACAATCAATAGATACATACTTTAAAAAATTCCATTTGATTTTAATTCTATCTATTGGAATTTGAGGAAACATTTTATTCAATAATATCGCATACATCATTAATTGACCTTTCTCAGTATCAATTTTTTTACCTGTATACATAGTAGAAGTCTTATAGTCTTCTACATATAATATATTGTCTTTAACGTACATCTTATCGACATAGCCTTGAAATAAATGATCTCCTATTTTCCCACAAATAAATTGCTCAAGCTTTGCTCCCTCTTGCTTTTCATATTCATTTAAGAAATGTTTTACACATTCGATATATTTATTTCCTATAGATTCATTTCTCTCATCATTTGCATCAAATCTTATATTTGACAATTCTCTAATTGCCGCTTTATCTGAAAATTCTTGAACCATTCCTTTATTATCAATTTCGCCTTTGTAGAATTTTTCTAATAAATCGTGAGCGACACCTCCTAAGAATGAATATGCGTTCCCACCTCTATCTGGTTTTATTTTTTTGATATACTTTAATAAGTACGAATATGGATCTGTGAAATATGAATTGTATTTACTCCAACTCCACAATGTTTTTGCATCAAACTTAATCATTAAGTTTTGCAATTCTTCACTGGTTTTTCTCAAAAAATCACTCCTTTCTTTCTACTCTTTCTAGTTCTCTAACTTCTTTTATATATTCATTATGCTCATTCTCATCATATTTAACTTTATGTTTAAACATAAATTTATATAATTTGTCTCCCAAATCTGCTGGAGAATCTTTGCCTTTTAAAATAGCATCGTATTTGTCATACATATAGTATACATTTCTGATGCCATAAAAAATCTCACATAATTTCCTTATATTAAATAATGATATCCCTTTATCCATTGCAATTATAATATCTACATTTAATGATATCAATATCTTTGCTTGTTCATCTGAAATATCGTGACCACAAATAGCTACACCTGTAAAATCTTTTACACTGTGTCTTTTGAGGACTGATTTCTCAGCCTCAAAGACAACAGTATATTGTTCATCTTGTATATGCTCATAATTTTCTTGCAATCCATATACATTCATAGTCTTAGGATACTTTTCTTCCCTCATAGAGCAATACTTTGGAATATCTAACATCTCATAATTTGGATTTGTTGTTCTTCCTATTATGCCAACATAATCATTTTCATCTCCACACCATAAACGATGAGGAATTAAAATCCTTCTACTTCTTATATCGTACCCAATATTGAACTTTTTATGAGTATGAGCTAATATGCCTTCTCTTATCCAATCAATATGAGGAAGGTCTAAATATTCTATTCCTCTTTGACTTTCTATATCAGAAAATAAAGACATTTCATCCTTTTGTATTTTCTTAGATGATTTTGCTATTTTCAATGCATTTTTAAATGGACTGAGAATATCGAATTTTTGAACGTCCTTTTTTTCTTCCTTATATCCATTATATTTTAAATTGAGAAAATTATGTAGAAGCTTTATTGATTCATAGAATTTTATATTTTTTAGTTTCATTATAAATGAATATAAATCTCCACTCATAGTAAAATCATCATCAAATGTTTTGATGCTTAACGAAGGAAGCTTTACTCTTACAGATGTTGAATTATTATGGTCTGGTAAAGCACAACGTATCTCGTCTTTCCTATGGTATTTTATTTTATGACAACCTAAAGACTCTAAGATATCGTCAATTTTATTATTTTCAATAATGTATTCTTTGAGTTCAATTGCATTCATAAAACAAAAATAATCCTTTCTTAAAAATCTACTGGAACGTAAGTATATCCTATTTCATTGATAATATTTTTACTGTGATCGATCTCCAAAACTATTTGTTTAGAGCCTACTCCTGCTGAACTCTCTCTTCCTTTGGCAATAAATACTAATTGATATTTTTTACCAGTTTCAAGTTTTACAGGAATTGTAGAAAGTCCATTTGTACCACCTGTTTTAAATACAGACAATTTATTCTTTCCTTCAATTTCATCGTCAAAAACATTTCTGATAAACAATGCTGTTGCACAAGGGTCTACAATATTTTTACTTTCAGATAATGCATCTTGAGTAACATACCTAATCTTAGATGTTGCTTTTGTTAATTGCACTGTGCATATCAAAGATACATTCTTAACAGACTCCTTTACTGTGTTATAGAGGTTTGTCATATTTTGAACCATTTGTAGCCTAGTATTATCAGAAACGTTAATTCCATCAGCATTATCCATTTTGAACGTGTCTACTGCGAAATATTTCACTCCCAATCCAGCATATTTTTTAATCAATTTAATTACTGTAGAAGTTTTATAACTATTGAGTGGAACTAAAGTAAGAGTACGGGTTGACTTTAATTCTTCTAAATAAGACGCACATTTATACAGCAATTCTTTAAATTCTTCGCTATATTTTCCTTCTCTCACTTGATATTTATGTATGTCTTTTTTATAAACATTATTTGCCACCCAAATTAACATTTCTCTTTGCCATTTTGCAATGCCTTCTTCATTTAAAAATATTACCATTTTTTCTGTTGATGTTTCGCCTGTTTCTTTATTTGTATATTGTTTCATTATAGATGGAAGTATTGTATTTCTTAAAAACGAAGATTTACCTGAGTTAGAAATTCCACCTAAAAGCATTATATCTCCTAAATGTAAGCCACCTAATTCTCTTGTTAACATTGGCATATTATGTAATGGGAGACCTACAGCGTCTCCTGCATCCCAATCTTCAATTCTATCTCTAATATTATAGGATATATCATATCCTTTAGTCTCAAAATCCATATTTGAAAATATATGGTTTAACTTTATTTCATATTCAGAATAAATATCTTCTACATTCATATTTACAAAGTCAGAAAGTCGATTATTTACAGGATATCCTTCTCTTGCTAATAGCATAATGTATTTCCATTTTCTTAATTCTAGAATGTATGATTCTACATTGCTTTCTTTTACATATGCTTTAACTTTTTCTATGGTTTCCATTCCACCGTATTCAAGAAATTTTTCTTTTAACTTAGGATGTTTTTCAAGGTATAGTCCAACAGTGACATCATCGAGAAGCTTTTTATCTTCGACAATTATAATTCCTCTAGCAATTTCAAGAAAAACTCTCCAGTGATTTTTGTCAAAATCTCCTAAATTTATATCTTCGTATTCAGAAACTAAATCTGGATTTTTCCAAAATATTGAAACAATATTGGCTTCGCAAGCTTCTTTATATGTAAGGATTTTAGAAATAGTTTCTTCTAATTCTTTTTGAAATGATAAATTTTCTTTCAACTTATCGTTGTTTGTTTTAGCAGATTTAGAAGGAGTTTTTGTTTTAGTGGTTGTATTTGCCATATTTTACCAATACTCCTCCATATCTGTATTTTCCTTACTTTTAACTGAATATAAACTTTCTTGAGTATCAAGATTTTTATATTTTTCTAAATTCTCTTGTTTGACTTTTGCCCTAAGCTCATCTTGTTGACGAAGTTTGTCTTTTACAAAGTTGATATTTCTATCTATATATGTCATAATAGTATTTATCTTATGGTATTCATCTTTAAACTCCATAGAATTTAGACATTTTAAGATGTCGTATTTGCAATATTTAAAAGTTATTAGAATTTCTTCATAACTGTAATATATATGTGCTTTGCTCATATCTCCTCTGGCAAAGGTTTTGCCTTGCCTATAGGATTCTATACGAACCCATAAAAATTTTGGCAAGGCTTTGCCTGAATCATATTTAAAAATTTCATCTCTTAAATACGCATTAATTTCATCCTTTAATTCTTTTTCTTCAGGAGTTAAAAAGCTTTCCTTTTTAGGTGTTGATTTTGGTTTCTTTTCTCTTTTTTTAGTTTCACTCATTTATTTTACACTCCTTCTTAAATTAAATTCTATTCTTCATCATCGACTATTTGAGATTCTATAATTATTCTTTCTATTTTTATTAAAGCTTCCAGTGGGACAACAGTTAAATCTGCAAAAGATTTAATTCCATATTCTGTACTCACATCTTTAATTAATCCTAAACTATCTTTACCAAGGGTAGGCATATGTGTTTTTATCAAAGCAGATATTTCTGATTTTCTCTCATCTTCTTGGTTAGATTTTTCTTTAGCTTTAACTTCTTCTTTCACTGCTTCAGATTGTTTCTCTATCTGTTTCTCTTCATCTTTCTTTTGTTTTGCAATAGTTTTTGCATCAACTGGTTTGATGCGAGATGCTTCAACTCCCATTTCAAAAGCTTTCATAAAGTTTTCAGCTGATAAAGGTAATTTTTCTGGAAGACCTTCAAACCTACCTCCAGCATCAACAAATCCACTGTCTCTGAAATACATAACTCTTTTAGGTTCTGCTCTTTTTCTTCTTACTTCAACAACTTCTTCGCCTTTTTTCCCATTTGATTGTGTGGTTTCAACTTTTTTGTATTGTAAACTACTATCATCAAAATCTAATTCCATAATGACATTTACTATCATTTGAGCTGTATTTGCGACAGGACCGTAGAATGTAGACATCAGATCATTTGTAAGTTGTTCGTAAGTCTCACCTGTTACAACATCTGTTTTATCTTTCTTTTTGGTATGTGCAAGAACAAATACTGCATATCCAGCTCTATTTAACTTTGAAATTTGTTCCATAATTAATTCTGCAACTTTTTTAGGGGCTGCATTGTATCCACCCAATGCTCCATTTAAAGAATCTGGATACTTCCCATACTTACGTCTGTGGATTTCAAATACTTCTTTTGTTGCTAGCCCTACAAGTTGGTCTAAAGTATCAAGAGCAACTATTTCAATCCCTAATTCTTTTTTATTTAAGATTAAATCATCAGTTAATTGAATTATCCCTCTATTGCCTTCATCATCTTCTTCTAAATCCCAATGTTTAACGTCTTCAACTTGAAGTTGATCAAGTGAATGATAGCCTTCTTCATCGCCACAAGATATTAATAGTCCTTTTGTTGGGTCATTATATTGATGGAGAACAATGTCTCTAAATAATGTACTTTTCCCTGATTTCGGCGAGCCCATAATTAAATAATGAGGATAACTTCGTAAATCTGATTTAACTATATTCATTTTTATTGCCATTTAAATCCTCCTTACATTCCTGCAAACATTGCATCTAAATCTATAACATCAGAACTTTCTACTACTGTGTCAGTAGCTACTTCGAAAGGGGCTTCATCTTCAACTTCTTCGTCTTTGCTTGAAACGTGAGATAGAAGCACAACTTCATCTTCTTTATATCTTTCTGGATTGTGATGTATTGTAGATACAGAAACATCATCTTTTAATTTTGTTGTAACAAATGGTCTTGTAAAAATCATTCTTTTCGAACGAGTTCCAGTCACTGCCGATTTATTGATAGCTTCTTCGACAGACATAAGACCATAACTAATCATTTCTTGAAGTTGTGTATCTAAATCATCAATGCTTGTTGCTACTACAGTAGCTCCCTCTTGAATCATTCCTTCCATTACAATTTCAGAATACCAACCTTTTTTAGCTGTAAAGAATTTCTTTAAAAATCCTTGTCTGCTTTCCTCTTTAAGAGTCATTGGGTCAAATTCAAACATTCTTTCTAATAAAACATTTTGCTTTACATCTACACCTTCTAATTTATTTATATACTCTGGAACTAATGCAAATATTTCTAAGCATTTATTATCATTCATTTTTTTAGATAAAGAATCTTGATTAATCAGAACTACCTGTGTGAATTTTGCTTCAAATTCATTTTCTTCTTTTTTAGATGCATATATATGAGTTATTTTCTTTCTCATTTGAATTTCTTTATTATATACACTATATTCAAGATCTCCTCTTATACTAACAACAGTGTTATCTTGTAAATTGCTAGATAAGTAAGCGATAGCGTCATATGCAGATAAGAATTTTTCTGTTACTAATTTCCCATCAGCATCATTTTCAATAGCTACTTTGATAAAACAGTTTTCTCCAACAGATTCTAATATAGTTGGATTATCCCTATCTTCCCAAGCTACTTCAAATCGATTAGACCATTCGTCCTTTCCATCTTCGTCTTTTCCGTGAACATACAGATATACGTCTTTAGAAGGATTAAATCCTCCCATCATTTCTCCATAGACAATGTTGCCATTTCCACAATCTACACCTAAATTCAATCTATGATAATTAAAGCCACTAGTGCTTGTTTTATCAAGATCAAAGGTATATTGTGTAATTTTCGCTCTTCCAATTAAATTAAAACTGGAAGCACCTTTTTTCATTACTACTTCACTCATAAAAATCATCTCCTTTTAAATTTTTGTTTTGTTTGTTTTGTTTTGTTTTAACTATTATTTTAAGCTACAAGTTTTTCTTGTATTCTAACTATAACACACTCAATGTTTCGTATCAATAGTTTTTTGAAAATTTTTTAAAAATATTTTTTATTTATTTTTCATTTTTATATTGACAATCATTTTTTAATGACATATATATACCACCCGTCCCCACCCCCACCCTCATATTATACTTCAATATTATATTATTATCCATTACAATTATATTAATATAATATTACATAATTATAATATATTTGTAATGTAATTGAAATAGATATATTAATATAAAAGGAATATAATATGAGGGTGGGGGTGGGGACGGGTGGTATATATATGATAGAAAAATATAGAAAATATCATATGAAAATATTTTCAGAAAATTTTGTAAAAACACTTGATGCGACACATCTAGTATGTTATAATAAGAGTACAAGGATATGTAGTGTATCGTCTACATATTAAAATTATAAAAGAAGGGCTGGTGAGATATGCAAATACTATTTGTAGTGAAATTATGAAAACAAAAATAAACTTATATGACTTAGAAGTTTTTGGTATTGATATGACTTGTGTATGTGGGAATGATGAAATTGAAACATATGTAGATGAAGAAAATAATTATATTACCTTAATCTGTACGCAATGCAATAGAGAAGAATCAATAAGCTTTTAACTAAAATAAAAAATTAATTAAGCATAAAAGGAGAAATGAGAAATGAGTAAGGCGAATATTAAATTTGCAAAAGTAAAAGAGAGTGGGAAAATTCCAACAAAAAGAAGAGAAGATCTAGGATATGATATATATGCTTGTTTTGATGAAGAGTGCTTAGTGATAGATGTTGGAGAAATTGCTATGATACCAACAGGAATTGCAAGTGCATTTGGAGAGGAATATGGTGTAATATTACGTGAAAGAGGGAGTACTGGAACAAAAGGTATGTCTCTGAGAGCAGGTGAATTAGTTGCTTAGACATTTATAATTATTTATTAAATTTACAGGAGTAATAAAAATTGTTTGAAAAAGAAGAATTTATAAAAAAATATGATGAATTGAAATCGTCAGTTAGAATGGCTGAATTTTATAATTGTTGTGATAAAACAATATTGAATTATGCTAAAAAAATAGGATATATAAATTATTATAGAGCACATTTAAGTGATAAGGATAAAGATGAAATTGTGTCTCAATATTACACATCCAATTCAAGAAGTTTGGCAGAAAAATACAATTGCTCGACAGGCTTAATTAAAAAAATATGGAGAGAATCGGGTTGCTTAGGGAAAGGATATAGAATATATTATATGAATTTCTCATACTTCAATAAAATAGATTGCAAAGATAAAGCTTATTTTTTAGGATTTATAGCAGCAGATGGATGTGTATATAAACGCAAAGGTCATGTAGGAATGTTATCAATTTCCTTGAGTGCTAAAGATAGAGAAATTCTTGATATGTTTAATTGCTATACCGAATCTACATATATTGTCAAAGATTATATAGCTAATAACAGAAAATACGTAAATATACAATATAATAGTAATGAATTGACAAATTCTTTAATAAAATTAGGAATTGTTCCTCGTAAGACATGGTTATATATTCCACAACAATTAGAAAATGACGAGCTGATGTGGCATTATGTAAGAGGTTTTTTTGACGGAGATGGATCGATTTATCGGTCAGGCGGAATACGTATGAGCAATTGGACAATTCAATTTACGTGCAACAAGCAAGTTATGTTGTTTTTGCAAAATTTTTTTGAAAAGCATAATCTCAAATGCAACGTATTCGAAGATAGAAAAGGAAAGTATACCAAAGACCTTTATTCTGTAAGGATACGTGCTAATAAAGACAAAATAAAATTTTTCAAATTATTATATAAAAATTCAAACAATTTAAGAATGAACAGAAAATTTAATAGATTTTTAAAAATGATGAAAAGTGATACGCCGTCTATTTGAGAAATTAAATAGATAATAAGTGGGATGTATCGGTGAAGTCCTTCACATTTATGGGATAATACCGAGAGTGATAATATCTAATGTCATTTGTAACGCATAGAAGATGAGCGAAAAAATGAGAGCAATAATTCTTCCACGAGCTCCCACTACTACATAATATAGTTATGTATGAGATAGAATGCGACTATCAAACCTAACGTTAAACGAGGGTAAAAATATATGCTGAGCTTACACAATGATAAAGTGTAAGAACTATAGGATAAAAAGCCTATAGGATAACAAACTGGTGATCGATTCGGGCTTCAGAAATGAGTGGATTGTAGTAATCAACAATACAAGCAATAAACCAATCGCAATCATAAAAGAAGATGAATTAGAAAGTTCTCATATTGAAGATTTGAAAAAAGAATATACTGTTTACCCATATGAAAAAGCAATATGCCAAGCTATATTAATTGATTCTATTGATACAGAGATAGAAGAAATGGACTATGAAGATTTAAAGCAAATTAAATCTATGAGAGGTATGGGGAAATTAGGTAGTAGTGGAAAATAAATTGTAGTTAAGTAGAAATTGGAGGTCAACTTGAAAATAGAAAAATGGTTAGATGATAGCGAATTAGGAATACAAATATGGAAA
>CAYJPF010000002.1:0-75197 GCA_964372025.1 uncultured Peptococcaceae bacterium
CCTGCTAGAACTAAATTTTATTTTAAATTATAATTATGGGAAAAACATATAATAATCTGCCTAAATTAAATATTAATGATATTCTAAATCCCGGATTCGAGGGACCTGTGGATGTTCGAATGGTAGTAGACACTATTGAGGATCTAAATAAGGTGATGGAAACCTGGGTACTAAATGGTTCTCAAATGACTGCTTACGAGTGTATGCTCGTAGCAGTTAAAGAAGACCATAATATATATATGGTAGAGAATAAAGATGGAATTACTTTAACTTGGAAAAAATTTATTGCCCTCACTGACGAGCAGGTTTCGTGAATTAACTCAATACCTTCGGGAATTAAGAATCCAAATTCTATTATTATTAAATATGGAAGCACTATATTAGGAGAGTATGACGGAACAGCTGAAGTTACTATAAATATTCCAGAAGGAGGAGGATCTGGGGGAACCATGACGGATGCTCAGATTAAAGCTGCTTACGAACGAAACGCAGATACTAACGCATTCACTGATGTATTGAAGCAAAAGCTCGAAGATATACCAGAGGGAGGCGGTACTGGGAGTGTCCAAGAGTTACACATAACACGTTCTAATCGCGAATTAGGATCATATAGTGGCAGTGAGACGGCTATTGATATTCAAGATATCGCACATGGTAGACTCGTCATGGAATCAAGCCATAATGGAGATATAGTGCTTTCAGTAGAAGATCAACCATTTGTAGAGAAGATATCTACAAGTATTAAGGTGCTTAGTGTTGGCAATAGTTTCAGCGCTGATATGTTCACTCGCCTTCCCTCTCTAATCAAACAATTGGGTTATAATGACGCTGTATTTGGATATATGGAGGGCTCAGGCACAACACTTGAGCAGTACCATGGTGACATAACGAGTGGGGGCGCACGTAGCTACTACGAGTCTATCAATGGTGGGACGTATAGCTTCACCAATCAAACATTGCAAGCAGCGATTGCTAAAAACGAATGGGATGTAATTATATTCCAACAAGCATCAGGTAGCAGTGGTCAATACGGCACTATAACGCCATACTTGCAAGATCTTATAGATTATGCAAAATTGCATTGTACTAATGCAGAGGTTGAAATTGGTTGGCAAAATGTTTGGCCATATTCGTCAACCTATGATGGAGGCTCGTTTGGACCTTATAATGACGACCAAATAACTATGTTCAACGCACAAGTCAATGTGCAAAAACTCATTTGGGAGAATTACTCAGATGTGAAATATATCATTCCGAACACTGCGATGATTCAAGTAGCGAGGTCAATTCCATTGCTTAATGCTATTGGAGATGAGTTGACTCGTGATGGCTTCCACCTCGATTTAGAAGAGTCTCGATTCTTAGCATCGCTTGGTGTTGTTATGAGTTTGATGGAACAGAAGTTTGGCGTAGATTATCGCAATATACTGTATAGCGAGCTCCCTGCTGAACTTACAGCTGAGCTTTCAGAGGCTGAGTTTAATAGCATGATGAGCGTAGCATCCGCGGTTCGCAACAATCCAGTTGGACTAACCGATTTATCAAGTGGGTCGACTAACTTAGCATTGCAAAAGAAATTGCAAGCGGGTGAAGGAATAAATATTAATAATAATGTCATTTCTGTTGATAAAGGAGCGTTAGGCGTTGGTTTGACACAAATCCAAGATTTGGAAGCAACGACCACTACCTTAACGATGTCCGGAAATACTGTATATGAGTTTGGTGTATTGGAGTCATTGAACATTGCAGCCTTTCCTCCACTTTATGAACAATCACTGGTAAGGTTTAGCTCCGGAAAAACAGAGGCAACAGTGGTTTCATTTCCTGCTAAAGTGCGATTTGTTGGAGAAGAGCCCACATTCGCAGTAGACAAGGATTATATTTTAAGAATTCAGCACGGCGTCGTAGAAGTGTTGGTGTTGGATGGCGTAAGTCAAGCGGTTGATCCCGCTTCAGATTATTTACAGCTGAGTTTCACAGGAATTTCGGGATATGTATTTAGTTGGACCGAAGCTGGTGTGAGAATAGTAGAGTCCAACAAAACTTGGGACAATTCCGGTGATTCGAGAACATTTGCAACAGATCCTAAAACACCTGATAGCAGTGTGTATTGGGCAGGAAGTACACTTGGAAAGCAGCGTGGAACGCACACTAATCCATTAACTGTACCTGCGGGATCGTATATCGAGATATTAGAGGGGGCACAAGTGGCTATAAGCCAAGGTACAGCACTAACTCTTGGAACGTATAATAGCGTATACAGAAATGGGCCAGATACTGTTGATATTACTGAAGATTCAGTAATAGCTCTATATGCAAGTGCACCGAATCCTGAACTGACGTTAAATATGACAACAGAGATGGATAATAGGGTTAAGGTCTGGATTCCTAAAGACAAATGGGCACAAGCCTCTAACAACGAGTCATAATTATGAGATACTTTTCAATTAATGAGCTGTCACATAGTTCAACAGCAAAATCGAGAGGGATTGACAACACCCCTGATGCATATGCAATAACTAACATGACGGAGTTGGTAAACAAGCTCCTTGACCCTATTCGCGAGAAATGGGGTAGGCCCATTACTGTCAATAGTGGTTATAGATCGCCAGAACTCAATGCGGCGGTTGGAGGCGTTTCAACATCGCAACATTTGCGAGGTCAAGCCGCCGACATAAATGCTGGGTCTAGACAAAGCAACGAAGAATTATTTAATTTAATTCTAGAATTACAAAAAACTAATGAGATTACTTTCGATCAATTAATTGATGAGAGTAATTTTAAATGAATTCATATTTCATACTCGAATTCTTATAATCGAGGAGAATCTTTTTCTTTATAATTTATTTATAAATTATACAAATCTTTAAATTTTTTTTTATATGGTGTATTTTAATTCTTACGCTGAGGCGCAGTTAGCAGGCCATCAGTTAATGTCCGCACTTAATGTGCCAGAAGGATACAAAGCAGAGTTGACTATTGGAAACTCATCTACCCCAAGTGCTGAGGCTGCAACACTTAGTGCTCCGTCGAATCAAGAGGAGGAGCCTCCACGATATATTATAATTGTGATTGTTGCCCCACGTGAGTAAGTTGCAAATATTAATATTATGTAGGAAACTAAAGGGGCTTGTAATGATAGCCCCTAGTTTTCTCCTACTATTGTATTGTATATTATACTTTGGAATAGTCTTTATAGATATCCCTAAAATATTTGATTTATGTATATTTATCTCTCCCCCAATTTGCGGAATTAACTTACTTTATTCTAAATTATTTGGGTTATGTAACTATCATAATATACTTTGTGTTCTCCCCCTTTTATCCTGAAGTAGTTCTGCATTATTTATGTTGGGAGTATCTGTGCCATTTGTGATAACTAATCAAATTGTATTATTAACATTTATATTTACATTATGGGCAAGTTTTAAGATTTATAATAATAATAGAAATGTATTTAGAAAAAGAAGATAAGAGATTAATAACAATGTTAGAGAAGGCTCTTTTAGCTGCTCAGAGAGGGGGTTGTAAACATCTTCCTTCAGGCCATAAAAATTTTTTGAGTCGCTCCATTGAGGAATATATAAATGTAAATTATGAAGAAGATTTACTCACTAAAGACGAGGCTTGTGAAGAACTTGCTTGTGGACTATCTACCTTAGATAAATTAATAAAAGCGTCTAAATTGCCCTCTCCCGTGCCACTGATAAAAGAAAATCAACGCGTGGGAATTCCTAGAAAATACGTAAATGATATAAAAAAATCATTTAAATAATATAAAAAATACATTTATGTAGCCACTTATAAAATTATTATATATTTGTAATATCAGTTGCAACGATTATACCTACAATATGATGTGTAGGATTTTTTACAAATAATAATAATAATTTAATTATGGCTACTATTATGGATGCTCAAGGTCATGAGCACAAAGTGACTTCACAAGGTCAAGGAAATTTAAACACTGTATTGGGTGCAGTAGGCACAGCAGGTGCCCTAAATATGTTTGGCAATAGCTGCGGAAACGGTGTTTTGGGAGGATTGTTTGGAGGAAATAATTATAATTCCGGAAATTGTCCTATTACAGAAAAAGAGTTCCAATGGGCGCAAGCCTATAATACTAAGCAATCTGAAGTAGATATGCTTAAATCAGATCAACGTACTGATGGTAAATTATTGGAAATTTATCGAGAGATTGATCGTAGATTCACAACGACTGGAGAAACTATTGCAAGCCTTGCTTCTGGTCAAGCGGTGATTAATCAAAAATTGAATGATACTATTGTAGCGCTTGATTCTAAGATTGATACTTCTATTGCGGCAATTGATGCTAAAATCAATTGTAACGTGGCTTCGATATATCGTGAGATAGATTGTCGCACCCTCCCATTGGAGAAGAAAGTTCCATTGGATAGTATTTGTCCGCAGGCCGCTCCACTTCATCCAGATGTACAGCAAGTACAACTAGTGAGCGTTATGAGTGCATTACAAGCACTTACAGAAGCTGTAGCAGCAAAAAAGTAAATAGTCCTAATTCTTCCATCGATGGGAATGTTTCAGTTGAAGACTGAGAAGAACAACCTCCGATTGAATTAGGCTAGAACATTGGGGGAGGGCTTCCCTCCCCTCTTTTTAAAAATAACAATATGTCTCAATACACTAATGCTCAAATATTAAGCTCCGTAATTAATCATTGGGCGCAACCTTTGATTACACAGATGTCTACGATGATAGCAGCTGATAAACTCCTCTCCATCCCAATGTTAAATAATATTGAAAATTTGGTAAAACATTGGGGACTAGTAGGTCCTAATTATTCTATTGTAAATGAGTTGCCACAGTTGATTGCCCCGCTTTCTTCTAATGTAATTACGCCATTTTTACATAAACATTTAGTAACTATGGAAGATGCATATATTCCGGAAATGGCTCATAATACTGTTAAATCATTTATAGAACAAGGTGGAGTAACTGTCTTCGGCAGACTTCGAATAGAGACGGAGGATTTTAAGGCTTTACAGCAACTGTTAGACATTAATTTACCATGTAGAGAGGAATCTCTTCCTTATGCAGTAAAACTTCCAAACCATGTATAGACAACATTTTGCATCTACAGTAAAAAAGCATCCACACATTAATATGGTTGGTCAATATGAATTTTGGAGATCCCCATATTATAAACCATATATTTCTAAGTATGGTTATCACTTCAACGATTATACATTCAAATTAGCTACATCTAATCTATTATGTAAAAATAATCAAATAAAATTCTGAGGAGCCACTGACGTGGAAAATATATTAGCGAAATATAATATTAGCCTTCCTTTGGAAGCAACTCCTTTTGATGTAGCGTACATATTTAATAAAAAGTATGCATTGCATTTAGGGGGAGGAGCAAAGTCTGAATTAGATATTATCAATTTAACAGTAGACTATTTCAAAGACTCCGCTTGGTACCCTGAAAAAATTTTTACAGATTGATTAAACGAACGTATGTTCAAAGGGTGTGTGATAGACTGAGAAAATCTAATATAATATGAAAATAATTAAGAATTCAATAATTCCCTTCGGAAACTTCAAAGCTATTAATTTATTTGGAATAGTTTTTTATAAAGGGAAGGCATTGTCAGAAAAAACTTTAAATCACGAGGCTATCCATACCCGTCAAATGAAGGAATTATGTTACATAGGATTTTATTTATGATATAGTATAGAATGATTTTATAGAGCTGTGTCTGGATTATTTAATAAAAATATTAGGGCATACAAAGACCTATCATTCGAAAAAGAGGCAAATAATAATGAAGCTAATTTAAATTATTTGCAATCTAGAAAAGCATTTGCCTGATTTAAATATTTAAATTAGGTCATCTACAGTATCGAACTGATACTGTAGATTTATTGTACCCATTAGTGTAGGAAATGGGTAAGTTATATTTATACTATGGGAATAGACCTTACCATCGTCATCACTGCTGTTATAAGCGCTGCAGTATCAATTATTACAATATTGGCTAAAGAGAGAGAAAATACTAAGAAATTAATTGAGGAGCACACTAAGGAATTAGAGAAGGCCCGTAAAGAAGCCTCCCAAAATATTTCAAGTATGTCCACAGAAGAACCAATTGCAGTAGGACCAATGTATCGAAAAATGTACAGAGATTTTTCTGCATTATTAGAAGAATTTCGGGCGACCCAAGCACTGCAGCATAGAGCGGCCAAGAAAAATCTGACTATGAGAGTTACTTCACATGAGCATGATGCATTAATTTTTAAGGAACTATTTTCATTATTAGGAAAGCCTTGGGAATGCTCTAGAGCATATATTTTGCAAGTCCATCCTAGAAAAAAAGCTATGCACGCATCTGTGTATTATAAAGCGCTCGCTGATGGAGTCTCAGACATTAGTACTTACTATATAGACTTAGATTTAGCTAAATACCCTCTGGCATCCCAAAAATTATCTTCTACCCCCATAATAACGATTGTTGACGTGCAATCGGTTCGAGATGAGAATGCCAAAGCATTACTTAGTGCAACAGGTGTAAAATACTTATGTGCATTAAAGCTAGTCGATTTAGATGGGAATTGGGTAGGAGACTTAGTTTGTGAATATACAGACACACCAGATTCAATCGACTTAGATGCTCTACAACAATATATGATTGGTGTAGGCACTAAGATAAAAAATTTAATTCCAGACATACAATAATGAATTTATTATCCGACCCAATGTTGCAAACAGCTGCTCCTGAAGAGGAGACGCATGTACTATCAGAGCAAGATGCTATATCAAATATTCCTGCTTTTCTAAATACATTAGAAGGGTGAAAAACAAGATGTAAAAATTTACATTGAGCCGCTCCCAGTAGAGGCATCCATATTTATCTAGACGAATTTTTAGAAATCATAGATTCTTACCAAGATGGTTTGGCAGAGAGCTATATGGGAATAGCAGGAAAATTATCCCCATCAATTCTTTCGGGAGAACATTGTTCCGCAAATACTTCTTTAGAATTTATTGAGGAGGTATTAGAAAAAACTAAGCAATTTTATGGAGCACTTCCTATAGAATTAGAATATAAAGGTATTATATCTGAATGTGAATCATTTATATATAATATTACTAAATATATCTATTTATTTACCTTATGCACAAATGAATAAATACCTACTTTATCTAATTGGCTTTTTATTAGTAGGCTGCTTTGGTATGTATAAAATACTCAAAGACACTCAAGAAAAACTTAGTGTAGCCAGCATTAATAATAAAGCTCATTTAGCTACTATATCGGATATTTCCACAGCGAATCGAGCGTATGAAATGTCTGTACAAACCTTGCGAAATTACAATGATTCAGTATCCATTGCTCTTCAGGAGAGTCTTTACAACCTCGACATCAAAGAATCAGAAGTACAAAATTTGCAATATATCCTATCTACCACTGCGGTTCGGGATAGTATTATTATTCAATATCGAGACAGACCTATATTTATAGAGCCTTCTTTCCATATAGATACTACAATTAAATCTAAATGGTACTCAGTAGGTTTAGAGATGTCCTACCCTAATACTGTAATTATAGAACCCTCATTTAAAAATGAACTTATTACTATTGTGCACTCTACTAAAGAAACTATAGAGGAACCAAAAAAGTTTTTTTTAGCTCGATTATTTCAAAGAAAGCACACAGTAGTGATTGTAGAAGTATCTGATAATAATCCGTACACATCAATTGAGGCACAAAGATACATCAAAACTTTTGAATAAAAAATTACTAGGCAAAAAATGCTATAAGATCGACCTGATTTTTTATTATGATTTGTAAATGTATTGTTTATTAATTATGATATATGTATAATTAAAATTATTCTGTATACATATGTTTGTATACTAAATCTTTTAAAAAATTAAGAAGTATGAATGGAGAAAATGATTTTTCAATGGATTTACTAGAGTCGATCGAAGAGTTTGATACAGCTAATTCTGCAGTACCAGATCCGCAAGACATAGATCCACAAAACACTGAGGGACTAGAAGTCCCAGAGAGCGAAGGTGATAACGATATATTTGGGAACCCCCCAGATTCCACGGTAGATGAGGGAAAGGCCGCTGAAGAGCAGGTAAGCGATCTTTCTCCCAATTCTTTGTTATCTTCTGTCGCTAAGGCTTGCTATGAAGATGGCCTATTTCCCGATCTATCGGAGGAAGAAATTCAAGAAATTAAAGATAGTGAGTCTTTTGCTATCGCACTTAAAAAACAAATCACTGCAGGACTTTCGTCCGAGCAAAAGAAATTAAAGGAAATGCTAGAAGTCGGGATGTCTCCCGACGAGATTGATCAGTATGAAGGTACTTTGGAATATCTTAATAGTATTTCCTCTGATTCTCTTGAGCAAGAGTCTGATGAGGCTACTGCCACTAGAAAGAAGTTAATTTATAATGACTACATTTCTAGAGGATTTACAAAAGAGCGTGCACAGCGTGCAGTAGAACGTTCCATTTCTGATGGAACCGATATTGAAGATGCGAAGTTGGCTTTAGAGAGTTGTATAGATTTTTATACTAACGAATACGATAAGTTAATTACTGAGAAGAAGGCTGCTCGCGATAAGGAGATAAAAGCTCAAGAAACTAAGCTATCAGAATTTAAATCTAAAGTTTTAAATACAGAAACTCCTTTCGATGGTTTAGCTTTAGATAAAAAGGCCCGAGAAACTATTTATAATAATATGACTAAGGCTACTTATAAAGCAGACAATGGTCAGCCCCTCACTCCTATTCAAAAGTATATTCAAGACAATCCTCTAGATGCACAATATTATATATCCATGATGTATACCCTTACAGACGGATTTAAAAATATTGACAACTTGACTAAGCAAAAATTAGCTTCTGAGAAAAAGAGTGCTCTTAAAAAATTAGAACAACAAATAAATAATACCAGAATCGCAGATAATGGTAGTGTTGATTTTAGTGACACTGGTGATGCCAATTCGTTTGATATTCTCAAACATTGGGATAATGTTACCAACACATTTTAATTAAATAAAATAAATTATGCAATTAGGAAAATTTCAAATGAAATCCTTTACTTCTTGGAAAGGACTAACTCGCGATAACCATATTGGTGCGATTTTTGGTCGAGCTCCACAGAAGGCGACTAACATGATGATTCTCATGTTGGCACAATACCGAGGCAAATGTCTTGACACATTCCTCCAAAGATTCCCGGTTAAATACTTCGAGACTGAAGACGAGTATACTTGGGACGTGATTGGTAGTTCTCGTAAGAATGTACCTATTATAGGTGCGCGTACATTAGATGGCACAATCGTAGCTACTGGTGATACCGTAGGTGCTAACGGCGCTCTTTTTGAAGTAATCTTCCCAGAGGATTGGTTTGCAGAAGGTGAGGTTGTAGTAGGCGAACTTAATGAGGTCTATCCACTGTACATTAAAGGCAAAGGTTACTCTGAGGGCTCTAACACAGTATATACTGTCCAACTTATGGGCGGTATCCTAGATGGTATGCCGGGTGAACAACTTCAGTCAGGTAAACGATTCAGTTGGGAGTATGCACCAATCGAGGACACAATGTCTCTTGAAGTAGGTGACGTACGCTATGCTAGTTCTACAGCAATGCGCAATGAATTCTCTCATATTCGTATCCAAACTAAAGTACCTGGTAATATCCTAGATAAGAAGCTTCAAATTGGTATTCCATTCGTAGACACAGCAGGTACTAAACAAGTATCTAATACTTGGATGCACCATGTAGATTATAAGCTAGAGGAAACCTTCTCAGAATATAAATGTAATATTCTAATGTTTGGTCGCTCTAACCGTAATAAAAATGGTGAGTATCTTAACTTCGGTAAATCTGGTAATGTAATCAAGATGGGCGATGGTATTCGCGCACAAATGTCGATGGGTAATACTAAGTATTACAATAAATTTAGTATTAAGCTAATTGAGGACGCGCTCTTCGAACTTTGCGAATCTAAGCTAGATTATAAGGATCGTACCTTTATTCTTGAGACTGGTTCACGTGGTGCGGCATTGTTTAGTAAAGCTGTTCTTGACGTAGTATCAGGATGGTCAGCGGTTAATTTCCTTGGTGGAAACGCAGCTAATCCAGCCGTGATTAGTAAGACATCTAGCGAACTTCATGACAACGCACTTAGCGCAGGATTCCAGTTTACAGAGTTTAAAGCTCCTATGGGAGTAACTCTTAAAGTTGAGGTGAATCCAATGTATGATGACCCAGTACGTAATAAGATTCTTCATCCAAGTGGTGGTGTAGCCGAGTCTTATCGCTTTGATATCATGAGCATTGGTTCTACAGAAGAGCCTAATATTCAACTTGCTAAAGTACGTGGCAAGGAAGAGATTCGCGGTTATATGTGGGGATTAGCGGCGTAAGCCTTTACACATTTCTCAGTTCCCAGGCCCTGACCAATATCAGAAGAGAGGGCATAAAAAACAAGGTTAATTGCTGGAAACTCTTTAGAGCTTTTAGTACCCAAAACTTCAAACATTTAAATATGGAAGAAACATGGAAAGATATTGAGGGATTTGAACATAAATATCAAATTAGTTCCCTCGGAAATATCAAATCAGTTGATAGAATTGATACATTAGGTAGATTTAAAAAATCTGCTTTACGTAAAAAATCTTTTGAGAAAGATGGATATGAGTATATTACTTTAATCGGAAGTAATAGCAAAACAAGATCTTTCTTCGTACATAGACTAGTAGCAAATGCTTTTGTTAAAAAGCCTGATATTGACACACTACAAGTAAATCATATCGATGGCAACAAATTAAATAATGCTAGCTCTAATCTAGAGTGGGTGACTCCACAACAAAATACTAAGCATGCGCTCACATTAGGACTTCGCCCATCCGGAGAAGATCATCCGAATGCTAAACTAACTAATGCTCAAGTATTAGAGATTCCTACATTATTAAATTTAGGATATTCTCAGAAAAAGATTTCTATATTATATAATGTATCCTATTCAACTATTAAAAATATTTGCCAAAAACGTAAATGGCAATTTTTGGGTAACAATCTAAAAGATTAGACAATCAGCAGCCAAGCTTCGCAAGAAGAAGGTTCAACGACTATCCCGTTCGGGAGTAGGACTCAAGTGAGTTCGAAACGCCTTGAATTAGTTATTTATTTAACTAATTAAGATATAGTCTGAACTCTCTAGAAATAGAGAGAGAATACATGGAAACGATGTATTCGTAACGTATAATGTGAGAAATCCGTTTAATGGTAGTTCAAATAATCCATATATGTCGTATGCAGAGGACTCTGCACAAATCCACAAGATGGCTACTCTAGGTGTCTTTATCCTAGATCCAACTCGTACAATGAGTTTGATTCCAAATATTCTTGTAGAGTAATATATATATAAAGGGGAAGATTTCTTCCCCTATTTTAAAAATAAAATTATGGGAGAAAAAATAGATAACTTAGATTTTAATCTTGATGCACTAGATCAAGGTGGGGTGGCAGTGGAATTATCTGCGACTCCTTCAAAAACTAAAGTAAGGGGACGAACTAAGGCTGCCCCAATTGATATGGAGGTAGACAATTGTCTCCTAAATGAAAAGATCATTGTAAGAAAAATACTCAAGCCAAAAGGGGAGATTACAAATACGGGACATGTGTTATATGGCGGTATGGCCGATAATGCTGTTCAGTACATAACTCTTCCCATGAAATCTACGGGAGGGTATAAAAATGCGCTTACCAAGTCTGAAAAAGCTTTCCTAGAGGAAGCTATGGGACTAGAGGATAACGCGTTGTCAGTTCATCTTAAAAATGATAATTACTGGGAATCAGAGCATGCGATTGTTCGCTTAACTAAATCTGACACAATTTTAGATTTATCTGATCCTACTGATTATATCAAGTATAAGATTCTTACGGCTAATTCTGGAATTATCGCAGATAGTCTAGGGACTATGCAGTCTAGACCTAAAGAGACCTACCAGTATGTAATTATTCGTACAGGGGAGGAGACTAAGTCTCTTAATGAAGAAATGACTCTTTCTATGCAAGCTTCTTTGGAATTAGGCAAAGTTATGGAGAATAAAGATATTTTAAAATATCTCATTGAGACACTTGAAGGAAAGGCAGTATCAGACAATAGTTCTCTACAATGATTACAAGCACAAGCATTTAAAAATATGAAGAGTAATACTAAATTATTTATTACTATTCTTCAAGATCCAGCAATTACTACAAAGGTTTTGATTAGAGAGGCAGTCAATCACGGTCTTCTTCGTAAAAGAGGAGATTGGTATTATACCTCTGACAACTTACCATTGTCTGTATCAAATCAAGATCCTACTATGGAAATTGCGGCTAAGTATCTTAATTCTCCAAAGAATCAAGAGTTTAAATTAATGCTTGATACTAAAATTAAAGCATTAAAGTAATATGAATTCTAGCGAAATAATTCAAAAGTTTAATTTGCATTATGATAATATTTTGAGTGCAGCTGCTCCAGGAATAAATGAATATGAAATGTCATTATTTCTTACACAAGCTCATTTGGAAATAGTATCTAACTTTTTTACAGGAACTTCCCAAGGAAGATCATTGGATGTTACAGAATTTGAGAAGTCCTTATTCTCTAGATATATTCTAAAGGCTACTTTGGATTCTTCTATAACACAACCTTTAGATGTAATTTTAGCTAAAGAATATACGGTGCCTTTAATAGAAGAGTGTATATTTATACTTAATGAAAAATGTATCGCTAATAATTCCTTTGTATTAGTTAAACCTGTAAGCCTTGATACTGAATATATTTGATTAGACAATCCCTTTAGGAGGCCATCTACTAGAAAGTATTGACGAGTAGACAGGCAATCAAAGGACTCTGTATATCGTAATGTAACACTGGTTACTCCGGTAGATTCTGGGCAATTTCAATACCAATATACGTATGTAAAGATGCCCGAGCCTATCATAATAACTAGCCTACAAGAAGAGCCGTATAACTCCTTAGGGCTAAGCATTCGAGGAATAATCTCTAATACAGTAGACGGTGCTTTGGGCGAAGCTATTTCTCCCATGCTATGAGAACTTATTATTAATAGAGCTGTTGAATTAGCTACTAGGGACTATAAAGAAAACACCTTAGCTAACATAGCAGCTATGAATCAACGTAACGAATAAATTAAATAAATATGGCAACATATAGTGAAAATAGTGTAAAACACGTAATTGTGGCAAATGCCGCAGACGCAGTAACTGTCGTGGATGTAGCTACTGGCAAACCAGTCGTAGCATCTGGCGCAACAGCTGCGCAAGTTAATGCTGCAGATGTAAAATCTTTCTACTTTAACTACCTAAACGCAGAGGGCCAAAAAGTATTCTCTGATATTATAGAGAAAGATAAGCTTCGCAAGTATTCTAAAGCTACTTACAAAGCGCCTACTCAACGCGCAGTAACAATTGATTTTGTAGAGGATGTACTAACTCCTAATACAGAATATATGCTCCGTATCCTCATTCGTGAAGTAATGTCTGGATCTGTAGAAGATACTTTGAACGGCGTAGCATCAGTTGTTACATCTTCTTCTGCGGATGCCGCAACTCTGCTTAAAGATCTTACTTCAGGCTTTAAGAAAGACATCGAGCGTATGTATGGTGTAGCAGGCAAAGCCTTTAATAAAATGGATTGGCCTGTCCTAGAAGTAACAGAAACTGCTACGGGCATTGTAATTAAGGAGGTAGCTCCTGAGTATAAACCGTGGATTCTAGGCAAAGTGCAGTTGACTTCTTATAATTTTGAAGTGCTGCCGTCTCCACAAGCTACTCTCACTGCTACAGGTAATACTGCAAATGAGAGTTTTGATTGGGTAGTAAAGAAAGGTAATCTCTACAGCTCTGTAGTCGGAGGCTCGTTGGGCAATGGCTATGGTAAAGTAGCAGCAGACCAAGAATTCTTCTACCATGGAGAAATTGGTGATGTGTATCGTGGTGTAAATTATCCTTATAACATTACTACTATGTACATGATTGACCCTGCGAAGAATTATGACACAATTGATTTGTCATTCTACTTCCGTGGTGTAGGTACATCTCCACAAGCTTCGGAGAAACAATTATTGCTTTTCTGTGCACACGCAACTAGTGAGGCATCAGGTACTGAAGGTGCTATTTCTTTAGACATCACAGAGGTTCTTGACGCTATTACAGCATAATTATATTACTTTTAATAGTAATAAAATATTACAATACTTCCAAAATCCTTGTAAATTTAAGTTTAATCACTTATATTTACGAGGATTTTATTGTATATATACAATACGTAATTAAAACATTTATTATGACTATTGAAAATTTATTAAAAGTATTTATAGAAAAACCATATTTAGTAAAAATGGGTAAAGGCTCTTTGAGCAAAAGATTGCGCGCTACTCCGAAAGAAATAATGGCCGCTAAAAAAGCATATTATGCACAGTATAGAAAAACTGCTCCTATGCCTAAAATATTAATTCTTGATATAGAGACCGCTCCCCATAAAGCTTTTGTATGAAGACTTTGGAAAGAGAATGTAGGGCTATCACAAATAATTAGTGATTGGTATATGATCTGCTGGAGTGCTAAGTGGCTTATGGGAGAAACGGTTTTTGGAGAGACTCTTACTCCTAAAGAAGCAAGAGAACAAAATGATAAACGTATAGTAGAGTCTCTTCGAGAGCTATTAAATTCCGCTGATATTATTATTACTCACAATGGTAAGCGGTTTGATGTCCCTAAAATAAACACTCGTTTGCTTCTCCACAATTTATCCCCAGTTGCGGGATACCATCACATCGATACGTGTGAAATTGCTCGTAGACAATTTGGCTTCTCTTCTAATAAATTAGATTTTATAGCTACTTCTTTTGGAATCCCCAATAAATTACATACTACTTTTGAGTTATGGTCTGGCTGTGTTGAAGGAAATAGAGAGTCTTTAGAAAACATGCTTACTTATAATAAAAGAGATGTGGAAATTCTAGAATCTGTATATCTTAGATTACGACCTTGGATTAAGAATCATCCTAATGTAGCTTTATATTATGAGAGTGATGAGATGCGCTGTCCTAATTGCGGTGGACAAAATTTAACTGAAGGAAAAATTTACTATACCTCAGTTCAAAAATATATGACATACACTTGTGAATGTGGAGCCACTGCTCGTGTTCGTCAATCTATTCCAATTGAAAATGCGGATATATTACTAACAAATAATTTACGTTAATGATAACTTATAGAGAATTAGTTTATATGATTCTAGATGAATGTAAGCAGACTTACGATGACTCCAGAATAGAACCTGAACATATTATATTTCTTATAAATAAATATAGAGCTATATTTATTAAACAAAGGTATGGAGGGATTAAAAAGAATGTTCCTAAGCCTTATTATCAAACATTTACAGTGCCAAGTTCTGCGTATGATAATTTAATTTTAGGTGATTTTAAAAGTATAAAAACTTCTATACAAATACCTAATATTCTAAATGTTCATGGTACATTATTAGAAACAATAGTTTCATTCAAAGACGACTCAGAACTTGATGCAATTCCGATTGCTTTCATTAATCCTGAGAGATTTAAGTTCGTAGGAAATAACCCTTGGCTAAAAGATTTTATATACACTACTATTAGTCATGATAATTATTTTTGCATCAAAGGATACGTTCAGAAATATTTTGGCAAAGCCCTCTTGATTAAAGCCATTTTTGAAAATCCAATGGAATTATCTACGGAAGAGCCATTAGATGTAATTTGTCCGATAGAGCATGCATTGATACAGCCTATAGTGGAATCTGTGTTAAAAGAGTTATTGCCTATATTATATATACCGACAGATGTAAAAAATGATTCTGCGGACGACCTTTTAATAAGTACAACTAATGGCGTTGGGAAATAGACCTAAGTACGGTAAGTGAATTACTAAATCAATTACTATAAAGGGGGCACTAACATGATATAGAAATCATAGGGGATTAAATAAAGAAAGCGTTATTCCGGAAGCTAAATATTATAAACTCATTAGGTTTATTAATAACTCAATCAAAGATAATTTATGTGAGGGAAAGGAGTTTGTATTCCCCTATAGATTGGGGAAATTATACGTAGACCAATACACTCCAAAAAATTATATCACACATGAGGGCAAATTTAAATCCACATTCCCTATAGATTGGCCTACTACTAGGCAATTATGAGAAGAGGATGAAGAAGCTAGGTTAAATAAACAATTGGTTAGATATGAGGAAGACGCTCTATGCTGCGTACGTTATTCTAGACTGAGAGTAGGATATAAAAATTCAAATTATATTTCATTTAAGCCCCACCGTGAATTACGAAAGTCTGTATTCGCAGCATTTCGAGAAAATAAATTTACACCATTTAAAAAACAAAAATATTATGGGAAGTTATAAATATACATCAGTAAAAACAGTGTTTGACCAAGCATTGAGGAATCCGTTATTAAATGGGCTCTCCTTCGAAGCTATGGTGGATTACACTATATCTTTCTTACATATTGTAGGAGTTCCTGCAGAGTTTGTAGATAAACTGTATACGGTTGATTATGACAATTATAGAGCACCTATTCCAGAGGATTTCGTAGAATGTAATCAATTATTAATAGATAATATAGTGGCTAGATGAGCGACTGACACAATGCATACTTTTTACGCAGACCTTCCCTCAGATAATAGTTATATTAATGCTACAAATTTCTATCGTCCGACGGACCTAACTTTTTCTATAAATAATAGTTATATATTTACTTCTAAAAAGAAGGGCACTATTAATATGTCATATAAAGCAATTCCAGTGGGGGAAGAAGGGCTCCCAATGATACCGGACGATCATGTATTTTTTAAAGCGCTCCGCCTCTTCATTGAAAAAGAGCATTGTAGGATATTATATTTAAACGATAAATTAGCAGGAGATAAATTTAATAAGATCGAGCAGGATTATTACTGGGCAGTAGGTCAATGAGAAACTTCTTCTAGACAATTAAATCTATCTAAGGCAGAGGCCCTATTTAATTCTTTTCGCACTCTTATTGTTCGAGATTCTGAATTTAAGAATAGATTTAGGAATGACGGCGCAAAAGAAAAATTATTAAATCATTAATATGGAAATTAAATCATCAGCTCCTTATGTTATCCAAGGGATGAATCAAGATCTTGGAGAAGCAGTCTACAATCCACAATTTTCATTTGAGAATCGAAATATTAAGATTGTAGCAGATAAGGATAATACAGCCTTTACAATAACTAGTGAGCAGGGCAATGAACGCATTTATTTTGATAGGGACATAGAAGGCGTGTGTATAGGCTCTGCTACATTATCGAACTATATAATTATATTTACACATAGCGACCTATGAGGAGGAACCGATCGAATCTATAGAATAAAAGACTTAAAAGAGTTAAATCTATTATATGAAGGAGATTTAAATTTTTCTTTTGATAATTTATTAGAAGTTTTGTCAGATTATGAATCTGAGTCCACTCAGAAATTATATTGAACAGATGGAGTGAATCCAGTGAGGATGCTTTCTATATTAGGCGACATCCCTAAAAGTGCTTGGGAAGATCCTACTTATTTCGACTTTGTCCCTAATGTACAATTATATGATATATGTAGTATTACTAAGAACAATTATGGAGGACAGTTTGCTCCAGGAGTTATTCAATATGCATACTCATATATACGAGAGTGGCAAGGAGTAGAAACTAATATAATTAATACATCGGATCTTAATTATATTTCTTATACTAATTTAGCTGGTTCTCCCGAAGACATTTGTTCTAATAGTTTCTCATTAAGACTCTCCGGCTTAGATACAGATTATAAGTACGTGAGGATTTATTCTATACACAGAACTTCTTTGGATGCAATTCCCACTATAAAAAGTGTAGCAGAATTGGAGATATTGCCCCCTAATAATACTTTAGAGGGATTGTCAGACATGTCTTTTGTACAATTTATAGAATCTTTCCAAAGTACTATAAGGAATAATGCCAGTTTACCACAACAATACACGGCTGCTACGTTAACTACTGAGTTAGTTAAACTAACTTCTGAATATGAACAACTTGTCGCTTTTATTATTCATAAATATCAAATAGATATCACCGAGCTGAATAACAGCTTATTTACTCTCAAGGAAGTAGCAGAATTAATTTGAAGTACCTACACACCATATGTAGTATGTACAGACACCGGCATTGAGGGATATCCAATTGATCCTACTTCTTTGCTATATAAAAATATTAATTCTATTGTAGCAGAAACAATCTCTAGTAAAGATTCTACGCTATTTTTAGGAAATTATTCCATTCCCTCTGATGATATTCCCCCCATTACGCATTTAGCAGTAGGCACTAAAATAACCGCATCTGAAGTATTTGTAGAATCTAAATATTATTCAGATACACAAAGAGCATATTATTTTTACATAACTAATACCAATAAGCCTCCTACTAAGAACATAGTAATGGAGTTGGTATATAGGGATCTATCTGGAGATACGGTGCATACAGAAGTTATACAGGCAGGCAGTTTTAAGTCTAATGATATAATTATTCCCACTGCCGGAGCAATAGTGGATATACGATTAGCCAACGATTCTCCTGTAACAGATGATAATTATGTTTATTACTACGGTACAAAACCAATTTTACCAGAGTCTAATAATAT
The DNA here is from genome assembly GCA_964372025.1 of uncultured Peptococcaceae bacterium. Lineage (GTDB taxonomy): Bacteria > Bacillota > Dehalobacteriia > UBA4068 > UBA4068 > CAYJBP01. Next base: position 18,758 of record CAYJPF010000002.1, read on the forward strand.
AAGTGCGTTTGAATGAGGTTATAGAAATTATATAAAAGCCGAAGATTCTACTTCAATTGATACATATACATATACTCCGTATTCATTGGAAAATGGCTCGGGGTATAGTAAACATTTTAAAAAAGGTCAGCCGTACCAGTTTGCGTTACAAGGACAATTTAATAATGGAAAGTGGGGAGACCCTATTCCTATAGGCGAATATACGGATACGGGTAATATAAATTACTATCTTACTCCTAATAAATCATTTTTGTTAGATCCTGTCAGGACATCCAAATATACAATTCCGCATACGCTAACTGATCTCACGAATAACAATGGAGTACCCTCTATTTATTCAAATAGTGATAAACAATTAACCTTAGAATATCCACTGTCTGATAATATAGCCTATAAACCCTCGTATTCAAGAGCAGACGGCTCCACTTCAGTATGGCCATTTATATACAAAGACTTTAATATAGACAATGCTAATCAATATTTAGCATACTATACTAAATATAAAGTTAATAATACATTTAAAGACTGCATGTGATTGGGAGATCCATCACAACCAATGGCTTCTACACAGCTGCTCTATAAAACTAATGAATATAATCTATCTTCTATTCCTACTAACATTGAGAACGTTACGTGGGACACTGATTTTACTAAATTATATTTAAATAAATTACGCATACAGCTATCTTCTGCGCAATCCGAAGCACTATATAATTTAGGGTATAGAAAAGTTAGGCTATTATATATTCCGCCTAATAAATCACAACGGAAATATCCTGCACAAGGATTTTTAACTAATACTATATTCTCGCCTAAGTTTAGAGCAACTAATGCTCCCTGGGCTGCTACGGATTATAGGGCTCGTCCAAAGGAAGTATATAGAATGTATAATGAAAATACTGAGGCATTTAAATATTGGTCTAATAATTCTATTACCGTTGAGGCATTGGATGATTCTGGAAGCACTATTTCTACACAGCGATATCACAGATCTCCGTACTTTGTGCCATTTGTAAATAAATATTTTTATAAAGATGGGGATTCTATAAGTATATTACGTCATAATTATGGGCACCTTATGCCTATAAATAAAGAATTTGCGGCCCCCTCAATCAAAGAACAAACTATAGTACCTTTTCTTGAGACACCTGGCGCAGATGACAATATCGATTATAATGCGAAGAATCATTCGTATCAACCTGCATTAGTGGATTTATCCGATCAGCACTTCTACATGGATGAGAATATTGTAGACTTTTGGAGCCCTGATATAGAATTCCAAGAAGCAGAGCAACAATTTTATGAAAATGCTACTGCAAGAATAAAAATTAGGGGCACAAGTCACGTAGTAAGTACTACCACGTCTTCTACTATTACTAAACAAACTAATGATTCTTATAGTATAACTGGGTATTCTAGAGGAGCAAATTACAACCCTTACTCTGGACTATCTAAGAATCATCTCCAAGACAATGAGTACCTAAAGCCTTTATCCAAAGAATTTCCTTTTATACCAGATTATCAGTATATTCAGGGAGAAGCGGGCATATCAAGATACCTGTTATTTCGTACAGTTGATTCCGATATAGGTTCTGCGGAGGGAATTTCCTCATACATTTGAGGAGCCAAGGATATAATAACTTCATCCGGAGAAGAGCTTACCCATATTTCCAATTTAGATTCGATTTGCTCCTCTCAAAAGTATTGTTTGAATACATTATTATTTAAAGATTCTCCTGAATTAATTTTAAATATTAATAAACCTATTTATTCCCAACAAACGGATACTATTCGACCTCTACAATATTATTCTACTACTATAACTGGCCCTACAGTTTCATATTCGTCTGGGTTAAATGAATTAATTATTGATGGAGAGTATTCATTGCCTGTAGTATATACAGCTAATAAACATTTAACATTTTCATTTGCCCCAGGAAAAAGACTGGGATTTGATGAAGTACTACAAAATGATATAGAGAGTGTAGTATTACCAACTATTCCAGAATTATCCGCCTATTCAGAGGAACTATCAGCATTACAAAGTTCACCAAATTCGGAAATCGTAATGATTAGATCTGAGGTGACGTATATTGATAAGAATTTAGTGATTGTTAAATTAACTACTTCACATAATTTAGATGGTAATATTAAATGTTTGGTAAAAGTTAGACTAGGATTTAATAGTTCCTCTAAGTCAAAGGAAATATCTTATTATATTACTATTCCTAAAGGAGGAAATTCTGCAGAATTAGCATATCATTATGGAAGTGATTGGGTTCGAAATTACACTACTGCAAAAGTAGTAAGTCTCATAATCAGTGATTATGACACACAAGTATATACAGTATCTCCAGAATTTGTTGGGACGCAATATAATACAGTTCTTATTGGAATTGATCCCGTCTCGAATCAACAAGTATTTGCTACTTTAGATGATACGTGAGTAATTCCAGAAGAAGAAATTTCTTCATCTATATTTTATTTGCCTTCCAATAGTGTTTATGGAAAGACGTGGTTGGACCCAACTCAAAAGAATTTATTAGCTCCTGAATATAATAACGTAGCCGCCACTTCTATTATACAGCATAGAAATTTACCATATTTTCTATTAGTAGACTTGGAGCAGGATGTTATAGTAAATGAAATTTCTGATGTGAATTCTAATGAATATTCAAAGTTATGAATTCCTTGTGGTAAGGCTGAAGTATTATATTCTCCACAATTACAAATACCGACCGTGGTAGAAGCCACAGAAGGAGATGTTTACGTAGGACGGTATGATTGTCTTCGAGTAGCTTCTGGAGAAGATCAAGTTATTAGAACAAATGATATTGTGTCAATAATTTGTGAATCATATACTAATCCAGATGGTCGGTATGACGTAAATAGATTTAATGCAGATACTCGTAATGTAAATTTTAATAATTATAACTTACGAAATGAAGTATATGATCAGACTAATAATTATTTTAATTACAATAGGACTGATTATAGAGTGATTGAAGAAAAGTCTACCTTTCCAACGCAGTTTACGTGGTCTTTGGCAAAATTGCCAAATAGTCTAACTGATCAGTGGACGGATATTACAGGAGCATCTACATATGCTTTATTAGGAGAATGTGGTAGTTTAAGCAGAATAGTTAACTTTAACAATCAATTGTATGCATTTCAAAAAAATGGAGTATCTAACATTCTATTTAATAATAGGGTTCAAATACCTACTTCAGATGGAATGCCTATTGAAATTTCTAATAATTATGATGTTAATGGAGTAAGGTATTTAAGCACTTCCCAAGGATTACAAAATAAATTTGCATATACTTCTACTAATAGGGCGATGTATTTTATAGATGACCATCTAAAAACTTTAAATATTTTTGATGGGCAAAGTATCACAGATTTAAGTATTTCTAAAGGAATGAGTTCGTGGATTAAACGTAATACGGGAGATCCTTCTAATGCTACTTACACTGGAATATTATCTAATTATAAATTGAGTACTGATTACATTAATTCTAATGTATATATACATAATGATAAGGATTGCTTAGCATATTCTGAATTACTTGGAGCATTTACTAGTTTTTATGACTATCAAAATACTTTAACTAAATTTAATGTAGATACGGAATTACTTGCTATTAAAAGCACTAATAATACTACTCAATTGTATAAACAACATTCTGGAAATAAATACAACACATTCTTTGGAGAACCTGCTAAGGAATCTTACATTCATTACCTAGTAAATCCTAATCCTACTATGGATAAGGTGTTTAATAACATCGAGTTTAGAGGAGATTTGTTTAATAGTATTAATAATAAATTATTACTAACAACTCCTTGGAATAAAATCCAAGTATGGAATGAGTATCAAGATTCTGGTGCAGTAGACTTAGTTCAATATAAAAATCTTCAAAAGAAGTTTAGAGTATGAAGAGCAATTCTTCCTAGGGATGCTTCTGAGTATAAACTAAACAGAATTAGAAATACTTGGACTAATATTAAACTCACTCATGTTCCAAATGAATCGGGTGATACTAAGTTATCAGTACATGACTTAATAATTAATTATACAATATAATGAGTTGAAATAGTTTATCTATACGAGACCGCCATTCCTATATTAGGGATGGGGTCTCCAAAGGAATACATGATCTAAATGAGATTCAGAATTTATACAAAGAAGGAGGCAACTTAAAGAAATCCTATTCTTTAGATAATCTACACGAATTAGCAGTAGATAATCCTTCTAAATATAAAGAATATATGGGTAAATTACCTAAAGAATACCAAGTCAAAGTAATTGAAAATGCTAGTAGGGAAAGATACGGCTATGAAGGATTAAATAGTTATATGATGGCAGCTACAGGAGGACTGCCTTCTGTAGCGGGCCAAGCTGCCGCTGAATTAATAGATTACAATGTAAATAAGGCTACTAAAGGTAATAAGCAGTCTTGAGGAGAATTGTTTTATACTGGTAATAATCCTGTATTGTCTACTGTAGCTAGTATGACTAATCCAGGCAATATAATTGGAGGAATGGGCAGTGCTAGAGATATTACTAGTAGGGCTTTACCTAATAGTTCTAAAGTAAATATTGATTTAGAGAGGTTAGCTACTTCTGGTAAAAAACATAGATTCGATAAAGAACTAAATAAAATCAGAGAATATGCACAAAAGCAAAAAGATAACAGTCCTTTAGTAGACATCAGTGGGCGAAAAAAGGAATTGAAAGATAGTCAGACTTTAAAATCAATTAGAAAATTTGCTGCAGATAGATGGAAGACTCAAAAAGAATATGGCAGACATTATGCAGATCCACAATATCCGGCTGAAGAATTAAATGCTAATAGAGAATTTATATACAATAAATTAAATAGTGAGGATATTAATGATCCATTTGGCTATTCTCCTACGTTTTCTGATTATTCGCCTGAATTATTAGATAAGGCATATGCTATATATAATTACAGAAACCAATTAATGCGAGGTAAAGGGAATTTAAATATGGATAGTATCAGTGCTTCTGAGGCACTGCAAATGGCTAGAGAAAATAAATTTCCAGTAAGAAGTTTTGAAAATACCTTGATCATGTCTGGTAAACATCGCACTCAAGAAAATGCCAGAAAATATATAAACACTAAATTAGTTCCACAATTAGAGAAAGACTTAACGCAAATAGGGGTATCTCCAAGAGTTGCAGAAAACATTGCAATTATGGCGGGTCAATCTGACAAAGTTCCAAACGTTGTTAGGGACAGTAAATATTGGAGATATACTATGACTAGTGATTTTTCTAAAGATTTTTTTGATTTGGATAACGAAAATATGGATTTCTGGAATAATCCCCCTACCGGAAAGGAAATACTATCATATAAACAACCTTATACATCAACTATTAAAAGGCATGATTCCTACCCAAATTTAAAAAAATATGTCCTTTCTCAATCTAAAGACACTAATGTGGATAAGTTTTCAGAGTATCCTAGCCTACAAAAAATTTTACAACAATCTCCTGCATATATAGAAGATGCAAACATGCTGCTCTCTAAGTACAAAGATTTAGGTAGCGAGGATATAGAAAAGGACGTTTTATTAGATTTAATGGAACAGAGGCTTACTTTTGCTAGAGGAGTTAATATTGAATCTGGAGACGAGTATTTAGCTAGAAAAGCATTGAGCACAGTGCCTGATGAAACATATGGAGGAAGATCTGATCTTCCCAGGAATCTTGAAAAGGGACAAGATGCATTATATACTAGTAACTCTTTGCCTACCGCACTTTCATATTCTTATCCTACTCGTAAGGGAATCTCTAGAATAGGAATTTTAAAGCCATCACGAGAAAGTTTTAATCTCAATGGTCCTAGAGAAAATTGGTTTAAGGACAATTGGCCGAATATTGTTACAGCTTCATCTACCTCCTCAGGAAAAAATATTAATTGAGATCAACTTCTGCCAAAAGAAATTCAAACAGGAGCCATTAATGAAGATCCTAAGTATTTGAATAAAGTGCGGTTGACAAACAGACTTTATGATGACGATAGTGTAGTATCTCGCTTATCTTCTGTCAATCCCTTCAATCATTTTTTACATATAGGAGAGAGGAACAGTGTCCCTAACAATTTACAATTGGTAGAGTACCTTTCGCCTGCTGAACTGCCTAGGTTTAAGGAAGGAGTCACTAGAGCTCATGAAGGAGTGTACACTCCAGGGTTTTCTAAAGGATATCAAAATGGAGGTAAATTAAAATTAAAAGAATATGGCTATTAAAAATAAAAATATAGTACCAGCAGCATTAGGTGTAGCTACTTCAGCTACATCTAATTTGCTAGATACAGGAGCAGACCCTTATAATATAAACTCAATAGGGCAATTTAATTCTAGGGAAGCACTCATAGGAGCTATGCAGGGGTGAGATCCCCAACAAGAAGTTTCTGTAGGAGGAACTGCCCTAAAAGGAGCTGCAGCTGGAGCGAGCGCAGGATCAGTAGCGGGACCTTTGGGAACATTGATAGGTGGAGTAGTGGGCGGAGCAAGCGGGTTCTTTGGAGGACAAGCTAAGAATAATTCCATTCGTCACCAAAATACTCAAATTCAAGATGCCTTCGCAGATCAAAACGACTATCTACGTTTAAAGCAGATCAATCAAACCATGGCTAATATCGCTAAGCATGGTGGTAAATTAAATACCCACGGAGGAACTTTTACATCAGATTTTACATCATTTAATAACGGTGGGAGGCATGAGCAAAACCCCAATAGAGGTATTCCACAAGGAGTAGATCCACAAGGAATTCCTAATTTAGTAGAAGAGGGGGAGACTAAATGAGATGATTATATATTCTCAGATAGCCTAAAAACTTCTCCAAAACTAAATAAACAGTTACATTTAAAAAATATAGATAATATGACTTTTGCTAAAGCTTCTAAAAAGATTACTAAAGAATCTGAGGAAAGACCTTTTGATAATATCAGTAAACGAGGCAAAGAGCGTATGCTAAATAGGTTAAAGGATGAACAAGAAGTTTTCCGCAAGCCTGTTAATAATATGTATAATGATGGAGGTCCTTTGGAGTTCTTTAAAAAATATATGGATACGCCGGATTTCTCGGGAGAAAGTAATCCATTAATTAATAAGATTCCGAGGTATAGTACAATGTGGAAAGGAGAAGATTCTGCAGATTTTACTTCAGAATACGCATTTAATGTTCCAAAGTTAAATTTAGACGTTACGCAGACTCCGGAAATTACTTCTAGTAATTTAGATCAATATGATTTTATGCGTGGCAGAGATAGACTTCCTATAGTAGACACAGAGAATGTAAATATTAATACACCTATTTTTCCTGATACCTCTATACAAAGTCGCTCTACTGCAGTAGTCCCCAATGTCTCTAAGACTTCCAACATAGATTGAGGAGAAGCGGCTATGTTCGCTCCCGCAATTACTAATTTAGGAAATGTTATAGCTGATATGACCAGTACTCCGGAAGTAGCAAGCTTTGGTAGAATGAATATTAGTGATTCTATTAAACGTAGGTATTTACCATATACTCCGGTTGATAGAGAATATTTAGCTAATAGATATAGAGCGCAGGCTGGGGCAGCTACGAGAGGAATTATAGATTCTTCTGGAGGAAATTCAGCAGCAGCTAGAGCATCACTAATTGCACAAAACTTCAATAGTCAAAATGCTTTGGGAGATATGTATAAACAATTAGATGACACTAATAGAAATAGACTAATCCAATCTCTTACTTTCGATACTCAGCAAGATGCACAACGTGCACAACTCCTCGCACAAGAACAAGGATTTAACGCACAAATGGGTATGCAAGAGTACGATATTAATGCTAGGAATAGAGCAGCTAAGCGCAATGCAGTTAGAGCGGGCATTAATACTGTAGGCAGAGATATTGGAGAAGTAGGAAAATATATGAATAATACGGACATAGTAAATCTATTATATTCATATGATAAAAAAGGTAATTATAAAAAGTAATGGCTGGTATAAGTGCTTATGATAAGATAGAGTATGGGGAGTTCAAGCTCCCCTCTCTTCAAGAAATGATGATTGTTCCTGAGTACCTTACTCAGCAGCATGAAATGACTAATGCTGAATTGATTAACACTCAATTAGAAGCAGTTAATGTAGGATCATCATTGATACCAGGTATTGATGATGACCTTCTACAACAAACTAATGCTTTTCAACAAAACGTTGATAGCACAATAGAAGAATTAGGAAGAACAGGTATTAATTCTACTATAAAAAGTAAGTTAATTGCTGCTAAAAAACAGTATAATACTAACATAGCTCCTATAGGGGTAGCTGCGCAATCCAGAGAAGCAGCTGCTGCAGAGATAGATGAAGCTCGTATTAAAAATCCAAATTTAATTGCTAAGGATCTTAGATCTATTAGATTATCAGATTGAATTTCTAATCCATCTCTCCGTAATCCGGATATGATTGATCTTATGCAGGTGGAAGATAGTGCATATAAAGCTATGGAGCCTTTACAAAATTATGTTGCCTCCACTGCGCCCGAATTACTTTCAACAGGTCTTTTAGGTAAATATTTTACTAAGGTTCAACAAGGGGCTTCTGTTAATGATATTGCACAATCTATGATTATGGATGGCGGGATGGCTCCAGAAAATGCTTCGGAGTTAAGTAAATTAATGCATCTAACTGCACAAAATTTATATGATCTTACTGGAGTAGCTTCTAATTATGGTGCACAATCAGAGGCTTCTAACAGAGTATTAGGAATTATTCAAAATGCCTATAATTCAACTATAGGTTCTCCTACTTTTGGAACATTAACTGACGAGTGGGCATTAGCAAAAGCGAGGAAAGGTCTAGAAGACTCTGGACAAGATACGCAACAAGGGTATCAATTTTTGACTACTTTGTCTGAACAACGTGATCCTAATGCTGCGCAAACTTACTCTGAATTATTAGCTCTTCATGCTGACCCAATGGGCACATTCACTACTACTCCCAATAATTCCCCCTCTACCTTTATAGCAACCGGCATGGGAGGAACTACTATTAAGAATCATGATGAATTAACAGCAAGGTTACGTAAATTAGGATGAGAGGTTACATCAGAGGACGTGCTTAATAACACTCCGTTAGTTCAGCAAGCGATGCAGCATGCACAAACTCAGCTTGCTCAGGCCTCCGAACAACAAGTAGAACTTAATCTTAATTATCCTGATTTTAAGAGTAATTTTAAAAATATGATAATGCCCAAGGCTTCTACAGGAATGATTAATATTTATAGTTCTACCGAAGATGCTAAAAACGGGACCTCTAAAATTAAGAAAAAGACCATTGAGGACTTGGCTAAATTAGAGTGATCCAATGATGTCACGGTAGATTTTCAAACTCACGACGGATTATTAGTAATTCGCACACCCGACTCTGATGATAAATTCTATATTAAACCTGAGGATATTAATACTACTTTAGTTAATACTATGCAAGAGTACAGAGCTCTGCGAGATATGTCGCAAAAAGATTTTTACACACATTTAATAAGATTATCTCCTCAACAGGCTGCTTATCAAACAGCACTAAGAAATGATCCACAAGTTATAGGTAATATCATTTTTAATAACCTATCATCGGAGAATCAAGGTACTCATTATAAATTAGAATAATGGCAGAATACGATATAACAAAAATCAATGCTGCTCAGAATGAAGCAGATAAGCTTAATAGGGATTCTGGATCTATCCAAGGCCTGAAAGGAATAAATACTGTTTCATCTAACGCATTAGATTACATTAGACAAGGACAAAAGGCTGCTCTCTTAGAGCAGTCTAGTCCGAACACAAGATTTACAGGTGAGAGATATGCGGAAGCTGTAGATTATAACTTTTCAAGATACGATGATTCTTCTGAGAATGTGGCAGATTTAACTGATATGAATGCAGTTAGGGCGGATGCTCAACCAGGTGTTCTAAAGGCAGGGTCCGCTATTATTGGAGGAGCATTGTCTGGATTAGCTACTGCAGTGGAAACTACTGCATACACAACGGACTGGCTAACAGAATTTGCTAGAGCAGATGAAATAGACGAAAGTGTATTTTTACAACTAGCAGAAGCTATGCGCGAAAGTAAAGCTGCTATATCAAGAGAGATGCCAATATATGAGCGTCCTGGAGATAATGTAGCTGAACAAGTATTTAAATGGAATTCATTAAAAAGTATTATAGATTCAGCTATAGGATTTGCTATTCCCGGTGGAGCTATTAGTAAAGGCGCAGAAGCAGCCGCTTCTATGTTGGGGGCAGGCGCTAAGGCAGCCATTGCTTCTCAAAGAACCGCTTACATAATAGATAAGTTCATTACTCCATCCATAGGAGTAGGAGCATCTGCTCTTGCTACTAATTATGGCGAAGGAATGTCTATGGCTATGGCAGCTAGTGACGAAGTTTCTGAGGAGTATATTAATAATTATGCTGCTCAATATATACAAGCAGCTAAAGAAATGGGGCAACCTATTTCTTTACAAGATGCGAAAAAATTAGGTGCAGAAGTATTAGCCAATGATGAGAATGCTCAAATGCAATTGGAGTTACTTCAAGAAGACATTGTTAATAGAAATAAAATTATGGCAGTGTCTAACCTATTTGCTCTTAGAGGAATTATTAAAAATTCTAATTTTAGAAATTCATTATTAAAAAGCCCTACTGCTAAAAAAGCTTGGTTAGAGCAGTTTAATAAACTTAGCTCGGCTAATCCTATTCTTCAAGCTGCTACAGAAGGTCTTGAAGAAGGCACTCAGGCAGTCATGACTGAAGATGCTACTTTTGAGACTCGTAAGAAATTAGGATTTACATCTAATCTAGAGGAAGAGATTCCAGTAGATCTATGGGATAGGGTAGTAAAATATGCTGCTAGTAAAGATGTTTTGACAGAAGCTATCATAGGATTTGCATCAGGTCCTTTACAAAGTGCTGGCGCAAAATTAACCAGTAACGTTCTTTCAGGAGATCCTCTATCTAAGAAGTACGGAGAACAATATGCGCAAGAGTATTCTACACAACAAGCTTGGGAAAGTCCTGTAGAAGAGGATGTGCGCAAGATAGCGCAAGGCATTATGTTGAAAGATTTGGCGGATGCTACTAATGATACTATAGCTTCTAATAAAATGCAGCGAGAGATGTTTGTGAATACTTACAAAAAAGCTGCTACCGAAGGACGTGCTCCATTATTCGTATCTCTAATGGAAGACGTTGAGCAAGCTACATCAGATCCCACCGAAAGAAATAGAATTAGTGATCTTCGTAAGTTAGCGGAAGCTGCTGAAAATAAGTTATTATTTTCGATAGGAGACAAAGAAACAGGCGGACTACGGTTCGATAATGAGTTAGATAAACTTATTCATAGAGCAACTTTAGATGATATTCAAACTGCTCTCCAAGAAGTACCTTCTGAAATTAATGAGGAAATTAAAGACTCCGGAGAAACTGCATCATTAACTATTAATAAGGGCGAGGCTTTTTATGAAATTAAACAGGGGGATAACACAAAGTCTCCAGATGTATCACCGGAGCTAAAAGCAAAGATAGTCGATTATACACAACGTTATGCTGATACTTATAGCGAGTTACAGGAAGCTAAGCAGGTAAGTAAAGACTTAAATAGTCCCACAAAGAGAAAGGCTATCAAAGAAGCTAAAAGACAAGCAGCCGCTAAAAAAGCTTATGAGGATTTTAAAAAATCTGCAGAACCTATGGTGGATGCAGACGTAACGTATTCAGACGCACCTGATAAAAAGGTTAAAGTTGTTAATGATGGGGGAGTCCTATATCTAAGAGAGTTTGACGAAGATTCTCAAGCATATATTACCCCACTGGTAACTAACTCTAAGGACGAAGAGTTACCCATGACCCAAGCCCAATTAGATAAGCTAACCTTGACTCTTACTGCACCCCCTAGTTCTACTATACCTGTAGAAGAAGCAGCGGTATCAGAGGCAGTTACCCCTCCAATAGAACCTATTGCAGAACCTGTGACTCCTTCTGCAGAGGCCTCTACACAAATTTTAGAGACCCCTTTGGAAAATCTCTATAGTGCTGTAGAGCAGGAACTAGGCAATACTCCGGTGGAGAGAATAATTTCACAATTATCGGATAGAATAATCTTTGAATATAATTCATTATTAGAAACTAATCCTACTGAAGAGCAAATTAAGAATTTCTTTAACGCTATTGGAGGACAGTTGAATAATTTCCCAATGCTTCAGCAAGTACTCTCCCAATCAGACGATTTTCTTAATGTTTGGACTATTCTAAATACGAGTGCGGCAGAATTTAAGTCTTCAGGCACGTTACCTACAGTAAGTTTGCCTACAATTGCTAATGCTGCCCTTAGAGATAAATTAGAATCTATTAAAGAGGCATCTGCCACTACTATAGCTGAGGAGGTCTCTAAGATTGATAGAGAGGAGTTAACTCCTGTAGAGGAGCAAGCTGTAGATGAAGCCATTCAACAAGCTGTTGAAACCATAGTGGAAGAAGCTGGGGATACTACTAATGAGACTGAGGAAACTGTAGATACTTTAACAGAGGCTATTTCTGAAGTAGATAGTACTACAGCAAAACAACTTATAGACGGAGTTAATGATATAATAACTAAAGTTCCTTATACATTTACTACTCCGAAAGAAGTTAGGAATGAGTGGCAATTAATTTGGGATGCGGCTAATCAACTTCCCGTAATTCCTGAGAAGTCTATACAAGCATTATTAAACCAATTCGCTGATTTTTATAAAGGAATTATCGCTATGAATGAAGCTGATAGTTCTAAGGAAAAATTAGTTACAGAGATTCGCGATTCTATATATGCATTAGTGGAAACTAAGAAAGGTAATTCTGCCCAACATATATCAGCAATAATGACGGAAGAGAATTACCCGATGGAAATTGTATCAGCATTTTATAAAGAAACTTACGGCGAAAATACTTATAGAGGCACTAAAGGCAAGGCTCGAACAAATCCTACTATTGCATGGTATGGCTCAAGAGGAGTAGAATATGATAGAAACGAGGTACGCATCACTGTCCCTAATTTAATAAGATGGTATGATTTCTTAAATTCCGGAGAGGCCCTTAATTACAAAGGGGAGTTAAGTCCTATGATCTTTGAAGGAAAAACTGCCGTACGCATAGCTATCGTGGATGGAAATGGAAAATACCTTACTTCTGACGGTATTGTAGATACATTCTCTGAAGACACTTGTATTTGGTCTACTATGCCCGATATCACTAGTAATTCAGCTATAAAAGAAGATACTCAGGAGGTAGGTAAGGATTATAAAGATAAAATCTGAGATCCTATAGCAGGCAAAGGAAATATTTTAACTGTGGAATTCTCAATGTTGACTGGAGGAGTACTTGATCTTAATAATAAATTTATTAATAACTCTGAGGTTCGTCCCCTAGGGGAAGCGTTCGCAGAAGGATCTACCATAATTGTTCCTCCCAATACGTCTTCTCCCAAAGAGTTTGATTTAAAGGTAGCCACACAAGATAATTTTGCGGCTGGAGAAGAAATACTAGCGGTGAAAAGGGGTCAATACATTCTATCTACTAAAGATAGACACTTTGTGGCAAATACTGTTTTACCTAATGAGGATGACATTGACTTATTAGCACTAGCTTTGACTGACTTTTTAACAGGACGAGACACATTTAGAGACGCTGGTAATAAACTCACTTCTGCAGACGTACTAAAACATTTTATGCGTATTTTACCTATTGAATATACTACAGTAAAAGACGCTAAAAGAATAGCTGCTGTTAAAATATACATCAATGATGCTAGAAATCCAGTAGATAGATTTATTTCGATTAATAACGTAGATTATAGGGGAGACGCAGGAATAGAAGCTATTAAAGCCGCTTTGCCCACTATGTATTATAATATACAAAGCCGATCTCTTAAAAGTACTAGTAAAATTGTTGTTCCAGAATTACACATAGATGGAGGGTTGGGTAACAAAACTTACAATAATTTTAAAGAATTTGCTATAGATAAATTAGTAGGATTTAAAAATGCTAGCTTTGATGGAACTATTTCTAAAAATAAAAGATTAGTAGTAGATCCCAAATCAATCCAATCCACGATAGTAAGCGAAGAAGCTGCAGAAGAAGTAGTAGAAACCGTTGATGAGTTAAACACTATGTTTTTTAAACGTAAATTAAACATTATTAACGGCGTAGAAGATTTTGATAAAGCTAAAAAATGGTTTGAGAGTAAATTCCCAGGAATAGAGTATAGAGTTATCGCATCAGCAATGTCTTCTGGAGAATTCGGATCATTTGTGGATAATATAGTTACTGTATATGATAATGCAGAACGTGGTACAACGTATCACGAGGCGTTTCACGTAGTAATGAAGCATTATTTATCTCCCTCAGAAAGATTTAATCTACTTAATAAAGTTGCGGAATCTAAGGAATTCAAGGAAGTTAAAAAAGAATTATCTGCTATATATCCAGAATTAAAAGAACAAGCACTTGTTGAGGAATATATTGCAAATCGATTCCAAGACTACATGCTTGAGCAAGAAGAATTGCCTAAGAAATCTTTATTTAAAAAGTTCTTTGACGGATTAAAGAAATTCATAGAGAGTCTTAGAAATATATTATCTAAAAAATCTGGTAAACAAGATTTAGATAAATTATTTAAGCATATTAATTCAAATTCTTTTAAATTTATAAAATCAGCTTATCAGAATTATGATTATGTAGTATATAATAAAATAAAAAATCTTAATGCTGTTCAAACAAAAGACGCTTTAAATAGTATTCATTTGTTTTTTATGAGTAATTTTAAACAGAATAGTAAAAGTTTCTTAGAGATATTGACAGCGGATAACGCGAAGCTAGTTGATGAAAGCTATGCTCACGCTAAAAACTTATTTATACGATACTCAAAGGCTTTTGAGAAGCAATTTAATGATTTAGCTGCCCAGTATCAACAAAATCCTTCCGAAGAAAATGATTTACGTATGGGGGAGGCAGGAGATAAATGGTCTGTAATTGAATATGTTTTAGACACCTGGGATTCTCCCGATGGAATTGTGCAAAAACATAAGCAATATATTTTACCTAGATATTCTTTATCCTCAGATACTATTCTTTTAGAGGAAGAGGTTGATGATGTAGATTCTGAAGACTCTCCAGGAGGAAAAGTAGTGGGAGATTATTTCCACGACTCACTTACTTATAGTGCTAAATTAAATGCAAATCGTTCGATCAAATTACTTCTTAGTGGACTACCTAAAAGAGTTGTAGGGCCGGGTAAACAAGTTCAGTTAGAGTTGAACTCACTCGGGCTGCCTCAACTAGAATCTTTTGGAACTATTTTTAATGCACTAGTCAATAAACTGGCTAATCTAACTGGAGATATCAGTGCACAAGAATTATATGATAAACTAAATTCTATTGCTAAAGATTTTCCTACTATTATACCACTTATTCAAGATAGTGGAGATGGAGGAAGAGCGTGGTTAAATCTAAAAGAAGGAGAAAGTTGGTCTAAAGATGATACATTGTTGTTCACGCAATTTATGCAGTCTTTCACTAAGAATAGAAATGATTTCTATATTGCTAAGATGGGTAAAGGAAATGCTTCAACACAATTTAGTGCATCGAGGCATAGTAGTTATGGTAAACTTAGAACTAAGTGGGCACAAGCATTATCAGGCAAAATACTTAATGGAAATGCTACTATAAGTAAGTATTACATTAATAATGGAGGCAAAATTTCTTACAATAAAGAAGCATTTATTGCAAACTTTGCAACTGTGGCTAACGGGCGAATTGTATCTAACTTAGACTACGATAATCTATGAAGTGCTATGCGAGCGTTAGGAGTAGAAGAGGCGTATTTCCGAGAGAACCAAGAGGCACTGCATCGTAAAACTAATGCGATACTTGGACAAATTATGTCATCCTCATACTTTCCACCAATTCTAAGTGGGGACACAGAGACTCTAAATGTTTATTTTGATTCAGTCATAGATAATAAAATAGATTTTACTGAGAATAGTCATATTAATTTGGAGGACAAGATGATCTATGATGCAACATTACATAGTCATTTAACAAAAACTATCTCGCAATTAATGCGGGTAACTACTCCTAATAGTGTAGAAGAGATATATGAAGTGATGCCCTGGCTTAATCCAGAGCACTGTGCTTACGTAACTAATTCAAAGTGGTTAAAAGGTCTTCAAGAAGGCACTGTGACCAAGTTACATATGACTATATTGGAAGGTTCTAAAGAGACAGCTTCTGGAGTAGGCGTGCCATTTGATAAACTAAAGCCTGTTGATAAAGTAATCACTGTGCTTAATAGTATTCAATCTGGAATGTATCAATTAATGCGTCCTGCAGACAATGCTTCAGAAAGATTTATCAAAGTAGAAGGAGAGTTATTAGTACCTATTACTGCAGATAAGTCGGTGACTATATCTTTATTTAAGAATTATTTAATTGACGAATTAAATCGTACTCAAGAGGATAATACTGGGTATATTAATTTAGATAAAAATTCTAAAGAAGGATTTATTCTATCGGAATTATTAACCAAAGATCAACTATCATATTACGAAAATGAGTGGAAAAACTCGGGATCTCCACAAAATTTTGGGGAATGGGTAACATCTATGTACTCTGACGTTATTAGCAATAATATCTTGACATATCTCAATAAACGAGTTAAAAGATTATTAAACTATCTTTCTGATAATAAAGTAATTTTTATATCAGGAGACCAAGTAGCTATTCGCGGATTACGTACTCCTAAAGCTACAATGGCTATGGGAGATTTTACTAGATGGTTGTTTAATACTGAGGCAAATTGAATGGCTGGGTTTATAGAGCAATCTAAATTATTCTTTGGTGATCCAGCATATTATAAATCTCTTGCAGACGAGTTTAAACGACACTCTGGTGCAGTTGGTCCTAAAAAATATGCTAATACTTCTATTGAAGCTAATGTTGCTATACAAAAGCATTATAAGCGATTATTAGATGGAGCAGGCAATCTCATGGATAAAATCACGGGAACTAAACCTATTTATCGAACTGCTATATTTAACGATGTTATGACTTACTCACAACAAATTGTATATATAGCGGATACTCTAGATAAAGATAATGCAGCCTACCAAAAAGCTAAAGCAAATAAAACTGACGACGCTTTGATAGAATGGATTATTTCTAATGCTAAGAAAGAAGGTTTAAAAAGTGCTGCGTACTTAGACATGACTGAAGGAGACGGATTCGGATATATATCCCTAGATGCATATCGTGATTTAAAAGTTCGAGTAGGAGATTGGTCTGATGACGCTGAGAAACTATATCAATGGGAAGTATATGAATATAATAATACTCCTAAAAAGGACCGTACATACACAAATTCTTCGGGAGTAACAACATCGTTAAGATACGGAGATTGGGGAAAACAGGTATTTCATTCACTAAAGCCTCAATACTTTGGCCCTATGGCAGAGGTAGGATTTAGAACTACCATGTATAAAACTTCTTTGATGCCCTTATTGCCAAGTGTTATAAAGGGGAGAAACTTAGAGGCATTACATAAACACATGGTGGATAATCAAGTAAGTATACTTACTCACTACTCTGCTAATAAAGGCGTTACTACTAAAACTAAGAATATAGACGGAGTTAATACTACTAACTCATTCTATGATGTGCAAGGAAACTTTGGTATTCAAAATGGGTATTACTTGGGGGATCCTGGAGAATTCTTAACGCAGGATACTTATGTAGAAAACTGGGGTATTCAGGTAGACACAGGTGAGAAATCACACACTGATGTTATTACTGGTACTCAGATGATGGTGCATATTCTTAATGGCTTATTTGATGGAGGATCTATTGCAGACGATGTTACTAAATCTCCTGAGGAAAAAGCATATATTCAAGATAGAGTAGATGAATATTTTGCTCTAAATAATGAACGCATTTCTTTAGGAGTAGAGAGGCTGAAGGATATATTAGGAGTAGATATAACAGGTTCTGAATATTCGTTCTCAAGAGAGGGAGTGGAGAAATTATTGGATATGCTCACTAATGACGCTATTACTCAAGACATGCCTGATAATTATTTTGAGGCGATTAATATTTTGAAAAAGCAGTCTCCAGAGAATGTTAAGTTAGACTTGCTTCCTAATAAAGAGGCTTTTGAAAGTACTTTATTGAGCATTGCTTCTAAGAATACTATCAAACAAAAGCGTAAAGGATTTGCAGCGCTTCAAGTAGCTGCTACTATGTGGGAATCCGGTAGTCGTAAGAAGATAGGTGGGATGTTAGCAGGATCAGATCTTAAATTTGTAGTATCAACTTCTAAAGAGGGAGTTAGAACTTCTTCTATGGAAGTATATATACCAGATATTTATAAAGGCAAAATTAAGATAGGTGATGCAATAGACTCAAGATTACTCCAACTGATAGGATTTCGTATTCCTACACAGGGTTTATCTTCTATTGATTCTATTATTGTTAAAGACTTCCTTCCTAAAGAAGCCGGTGATATTATAGTTCTTCCGACAGAAATTGTGGCAAAAGCAGGTTCTGACTTCGATGCGGATAAAATGTATTTATATACTCCAAATTGGTTCTTCGATAAAGATGGTAATGTGGCTTATGTAGATTATGCTAATTGAGAAACACAATTTGAACAATTGTTATCTACAGATAGTAAAATTACTAGGGAAGAGTTTAAACAAATGGCTATTGAGAATAGGCTAGCTGAGATTCAGCAAGATTTAATTACTTTACCGGGCAATACTTCAAATCTTATTGCTCCAGTGTCTTCAGATGTACTTGAGGACGCTGCTACAAAAGCAATGATAGCAGTGCATGGCGAAGATAATTATGAGTCTTCTGCTGAATATTACAAGTCCAAATCACCGTTCTCAGCTATGACTGATCTTATTTATACTTCGGAAGTATCTGAAAATTATATGGCAGGTAAAGCTGAAGTAGGTATTACAGCATCTCAAGGTAAAATGGGAGTATACTGCTCTATCTTTGATTTAGGAGTAGTGTTATCGGAGAATGTCCCATCAAGAATAGCAGGAGTTCCCCAGGAGTCTTTGCCATTTAAAATAAATTTAGATGGAACTACTATTAAATTGGGTAATAAGTGAGATAATAGGGATAAGTATCCTATTGCTGAGATTATGAATCAGCTGATTACTATGGCGGTAGACGCTGCTAAGAGTCCTTTTGGTACTAACTTAGGAGCAGATCCTTCTACAGTAGGCATTCATACTATGATGGCAATGGCAGGCGGAGATATGGAGCAACTAGCGTTATTTATGAATCAACCTATTATTAGGGAGTATCGTAAATTACAACAATTGCACGAGTCTCAAATGGCTCAAGAAAATTTTAGTTCCCCATTTGATCAACAGGCTGCTAATAAAGAGACTCGTTTGACTAAAGAGGGAATCGTTAAAAAATTAATGATTAAATATGGTGCCAGCGAGAGTGGAGGTAAATTATCTGCGCCTATCACATTAAATCTAACTAATGAAAAACTATTAGACGGATTTAGCAAAGACGCTAAAGAGGCAATTAAGTATCAACCATTTATTCTGGATACATTCCTCAGATTATTAGACTACTCTAAAATTTTAGGAAAAGCTACTCAAGGAGCTACTTGGGATACGAAAGGAGGTGGCAAAACTTTATCAGAGACGCAAATTAAGCTACTTACTACTCAAGAGATTCTTGATAGTGGCGTGGTGACTAATTATGGTAAATTAGTAAATTCTGGATACATTGCTCCATATAAAGAGGCTGCTGCAACTACGTTTAATATTTATAAAAATTTATTTGTAACATCTTCAGATGAATTACTTTCTGACTATATTCTTAAATACGTTATGAGAAGACCTGGATCTACAGGAGACACTGTTAAACGTATGAATAAGTTAAAGAATGCAATATTAACTGCATTAGCATTAAACACAGCTAATTCTAACGAAGTATATTTACGAGATAGACAAGAAGAATTGATGTTCGGGATCAATAATATCCCTACTTGGATTATGTCATTGAGGAATGATCCTAAATATTCAGGGAATGCATTGCTGTCACAATTAGTTCCAATACTATCTACAGGAGGAGAGTCTGATTTTAATTCTTTGAAGTTATTTGCAGACAAGGATACTTTATCACAAAATGCTATTACGGAAGCATGGAGAGAACTACAAGTTATTTTTGGTAATAATAAAATGGATGATTTAATGGCGTTTGCCTTACTTCAATCGGGATTATCTCCTTCCCCACTAAATTTCTCAAAAATAATTCCTGCGGATAGATATTATAATATGCTTATGCCACTTATTCAGGGTGGTATAAATTCTGGTGTACATGCGGATATCCTTTATAATAATTTCGAGGTGGCAGTAGAATTAGCTTATTATAATGACCCTTTGTTTACGTCTAATCGTAAGTCTCCTATTACTAGCCTAAAGAAAGTATTTAATAAGGAGACGGGCCTCAATAATATTGTATATATGCCTCCTAAGGCGGATAATAAGCAGCCTGCTAATATATTTATTGATGCGGTGACTCATATAGATTATGCAAGAAATAAATCTTATGCATACTTTAATTATGCTCCTGGTAGTAAATTAATTGCTGCTCTAAATAAGTATAAGGAAGCCTTTGTTGAGGAAGTAAAAAGTACTCCTACGCAGGATGGCTCTACAAACAGTTCTTCTGTAGACCAAACTTCTTCTGAATTAACAGCAATTATTCAGGCGGATCAAGTTACTTCTGAGGAGAAGGTGGAAAATAACGCACTAAATCCAGATAGCTCTATAGCTGAACAAAAATGTAAATAATATGAAATGTCCAAATGTAAAATCTACAGAGTGGAAAACTTTAGTAGATAGATTTGGAGAAAGCATTGCATGGTCGTTGTACGACGTGGTTGGGGATGTCCCCAACCTCCGTACAGCGTTATCCATAGTAAAAGACAATGGTATCTCCTACTCTACATTATCTACAGAAAAATTACAATCATTGGGCGTGATTGATTCTTTAGGTAATATTAAAGTATTCACTAATAAAACAAGTGTAGATAATAAAGTTGAAGAATTACGCAACTCAAATCGTAGACTACGGGTAGTGGCTAAGAAATTATCTTCTAAGGATAATTCATATACTATTGATGTAGCAGAGATTAAAACATCTCAAGAGATATTTAAAGCTACTCCCAAAATTAAAACTCCTACTAAATCTTCTACTATTTTAAATAGTGAAGATGCTGTAAAAGAGTTAGAAAAAACTATTGTAAAATGGTTAGATAATGTTGGAGTTAGTTATGAGAAAGTCTCTGAAATTAAAGATGCTTCTGGAAATCCTATAAATGCCCTGGGAATAGCAGATATGCTTCAGAAAGTTATCAGGGTAGTGGAAGGTAAGGCTACAGTAGAGACGCTGTCAGAAGAGGCTGCACACATGTTTGTGAGGATGCTGCCTAAGAATCACCCATTATATCAAAGAATGGCTAATTTAGCTGTTAATAGTGCTACTTATCAGTCTGTAAAGGATGAGTACTCTTCTATGTACGATTCTGAAGAAGCATTTGTTGAGGAGACTATAGGTAAGCTTATTGCCCAAGAGATTAGTAATGTTTGAGATAGTAACTCATCTAAATATATAGAGGAAACTTCTGAAGTCAAAGGGGGGGTAGCCAACCTATTTAATAGATTAGCTACTTGGTTTAATAATCTCTTGAATAAATTAGGATTATCTTCTGAGAAATTGCAAGAGCAAACTTCTCCATTTATAATGGCTGCAGATCAAATCTTATCCACTCAGACTACTGGATTAGATACTCTTAGGCAAGATGGGCAAACTGTATTTTATAGTATGCCTCAAGATGCATTTGCCAACCGAGAGGAAATATTGGATTATCTAAATACTGTTCCTATCACATATGACTCTACTGGACAAGTATATAGACATAATAATGGCAATGTAGTATCTAGGCGTGTCTCAGATATTCTTGATAGATTTTATAAAATTAAATTTAAATTCTTTAAAGAACGCCCTACTTCTCAGAAGAACACTTTATCTCTACATAAAGGATCTGCGATACATAAATACGCAGAGCTTATTATGAATGAGCTATTAGATGGAAATGATTCTCCGTCATATAGTGCGATTACTTCTAAAGTATTAGTAGCATTTGATGATATAGAAGCAGGTGCAGAATCAGTGTTTAGATTAGATCCCCAACATTTTGAAATAATTGCTAACGGAGTTAAAAATATCTTTGCCGCTATTCAAAAGAATCAAGATCTTATTAATGAACAAACAGGCAATGTAGATGGAACTGTGTCTATAATGACTGAGCACATGATTTATGATGAAAAGAGGGATTTGGCAGGAACAGTAGATGTATTGTGTGTATACTCCAATGGAACCATTGGTATATATGATTATAAGACTCATAATTTTGTAACCAATGAGCAGGGAGAAGTACTAAGTACTATCTCACAGTCAAAAAGAGATATGTGGGGGGCACAAATTACTCAATATAAGAATATTATTACAGATTCCATTGTTAGAAATTCTAAAGCTAAAGGTAAAGTTGTTAAAGTTAGATTTGCAGAAACGCGTATGTTGCCTGTAAACATTCAATTTAACCCGTCTTTATTGAGGATAAAAGGTATGCCCTATAGTCCTGTAGGATTGGCATCATTAGAATTCCAAGATTACTCTAAAAGCTATCTTATGGATGTACCTGTAGCTGAAGAGCTTTCACACGTAGATTCTCTTAATAATAGTTTAATTAAACTATATAGTCTATTAAAAGCTCAGAAGAAAAAGTACTCACAAGAAAAAACTATAGCTAATAAAAATAAGCTTCTCCAAACTCAAAAACTCATTGATACTTATTTAGTACAAAAGGATTACTATTATTCTATAATGGAAATTAAGAATATCGACACTGAATTTCGAAAGAATGTACTTATTCATAGGGATAGTGGGGTAGGACTAACTGCGGAGAAATTAAATGATTATCGCACTCGCGTAGAAACATTGCTAGACTTTATGACTGCAATTGATACTACCATTCCTGAGGATTCTCCTGTACGCAAAGATATCCATGAAGCCGTAGGTTTGGGAGCTAGTCTTATAAACTCTATAAGTGAGAGCGCTGTGGATTTACTCAGAGAAATTACTGGCGTTGACATATCAGTAAGTGGAGAAAAGATGGGCTTTGTAGATAATGAGCTTACTGCTTTATTTGAGCAAAAAGGCCAATCTTTTAGAGCATTAAATAATTTAATCTCCGGAGTGATTAATAATACCCAAGCTGACTATAAAGAGTTTGGGGAGCAATTAACTAAATATCACAATGAGTTATTAGAATGAGCCAAATCTAAAAATATTAATCTTCAAGATGCTTTTAATAAAATTATAGACACTTCTAGAGGATCGCTAATCAATAGATTTAATAAAGATTTTTACGATCATCTTGCTACCATTCGAGGTAAGAAAAACTACGAGGCTGATCCGCAATTATTAAAATTATTCCAATTGACTATTAATGCTGACACAGGATTTTATGAATATACAGATGACGCTTTAATAGACTACAATGATGCTGTTGCTAAATGGGAGAAGCAGCTAACTGATTCTACAGGAACCCGTTTGGAGGAAGAGACTCGCACCGCTTATAAGTTATGGGATCTAGAGAATAATCCTAAATGGGCTTCAGCTCGTCTTTCTCCTAAGAATAAGTTTATGAGAGACAAGTATATTAGGGACGATGCTGTGATAGAGGCAGGATGAATGAATCCTGTGTATAAAGAGATTATTTCTGAGAAACCACTATTAAATTATTACAATTTTTATGTGCGTTTTAACAGAATGGCAGAGTTACTAACGGGTTCTTCCATCTCATATAAATTTATTCCTAATATGCGCAAGACTCTTGTGGAAGGATTGCTCAACAATGGTGTGTCTGCATTTGGCAAAATGAGGTCTTTCACATTAGAAGCACTAGAGACTACTGCACAAGATGATGTGGTTTATAAGTTGAGTGATGAGGAACAAGCACTAGATGCCCAAAATAAGCCTATTAAGAAGATTCCTGTGCATTTCGTAGACCCATTGAAAGATAGGCTCACTAAGGCAGAAGAAGAGGAAATTAAGGCCTCTATTACGGCAGAGCCTGGCAGTGCTGAATATAACGCAATATTTAATGCTAAAAAATTAGACTTAGCTAAACGTAAATTTAATGAGGACTCTAAGTCGTACGATCTTAGTTATTTGTTAATGAAGATGGCAGAATCTGTGTACTCTTATAAACATACTAAGCAAGTAGAAGCTGCAGCACAGTTATTATTAGCCACTGCTAAGACTGATAAAGTTAGTACTACCTTGGAGAAGAATAAAAATCCTTATATTGATGAATGGCGAGGAAGATTAAAATTCCATCTTGGAATATCTTCAGAAGAGATTAGTGCTTTAGAAAGATCTATCAATCTCTATATCTATAAACAGCGCATTCAGAACGATACTACTTTTACAATAGGCGGCAAAGAATATTCTACTGCTAAAGCAGTCACATCATTTATTAATTCTGCTACTATTGCTACATTAGGATTTTCCCCAATAACTGCGGCGGCAGCAGGTATTCAAAATGCTATAAATGCTAGATTATTGGCTGTAGAGGGAAGGTACTATGATAAACAAGCTTGGAAGAAGGGCAATAAACTAAAGAAGCAAAATCCTAAAGTTTATCATGCTTTACAAGAGTTATTAGGAGTGTCTAACATTGGATATTATCACGAAACTAGTATGCAATTTGCTGCCAATAAGATGAAAAAAATTATTTCAGGTGATACCACTATGACTATGGTTAAAGGAGCGGATGATAGTGCGGATAGAGCCACTTTAGCAGCATTGGTACATTCTTGGGGATGAGATTCTTCAACAAATAAAATAGTTAGTTTGCAAAAAAATCCTTCTGCTACTCCAATAGTAGACTTAATCTCTATAGATTCTAATGGAAAGCCCGTGTTAGAGGGCGTTACTCAGAAGGAGTTAAGTAGATTTAAACAGATTGTAGCCAAAGTAGGAATGGCGGTTAAAGGTACTATTCCTTCGGAATATGCTTATTTAGGAACTACTACTATAGCTGGTAGAGGATTAGCCCATTATAAATCGTGGATTCCAGGAGCTGTTAAAACTAGGTATAAAAAATTAGCGTATGACGCAGTTACAGAAGAATTTGATGACGGTAGATTACGAGTAATGTTCTCAGACTTAGTAGGAAGCACTGAGTATATGATTAAAGGATTCAGAAACGCAATTATACGGTCTTTGCCTATAATTGGTTATGTGTTCAGTGATAAACTAGGCACTAATGAAAAATACGCTCGTAAATTATATGAAGAGTATTTTGCAATGCGCCCTGATTTAAATGAAGCAGATTTTACTTTTGAGCAATTTATTGACATGCGTCTTAAAAAGTTAAAAGCTGCGGGTACTGAGATTCAATCTACTATATTATTCTTTCTAATAGCCCTAATGCTTAAAGCAATGGCACCAGACGAAGATGAAGATGCTGTAGCAATTTTAGCTCATCAAAATCTATATAGATTACTGTATAAGAGCTATGTGGAGTTATCTTTCTTCACTAATCCTCTTAGTATTAGTGAAATCTTAGAATCTCCCTTTCCCGCTATTAGTACTCTCAATAATATAATTCGAGCTATGAATAATACTTTAGATGAAAGTAGGGACATAGTGTTTGGAGAAGATTACAAAGGTAGTTTAATATGGGAGGAAGACAAAGACGATACCTCTCCTATAGGTAAATATTCTACAAAACTTATTCCTGGAGTAAACGCTGCTCTCGGTGTATTGGATGTATATGATACATTCTCTTATAATAATAGATAGACTGAAGTCTAAAAAAAAGTCCCCAATAGGTATTTACCTACTGGGGATTTTTTAGTTTATAGGTATATCAATAACAATAGTATTGTGCCCGTATTTTGCGGGCTCTTTTGTTATGTAATATCCTACAACAGAGTTGAACGTATGTACTCCTGAAGAAGCTTTTCTATATATATCAAATACATCAGGGCATTTGGTAGGAATTTGTTCATCATACACTGTCCAAATTCTACTATTATTTATCCCTAATGCGAGAAGCTTTGGTAAGTCTCCTCTGTGATATAATATGCCGTTATTGGGAGCATTTAAGAAGAATTGATTTATAATAGGTTCATATTCTTCTCTCCACTCGTTATACTTAATCTCCATCTACACTCCGGTATTTAATTAAATCCTGCTGAAATGCTTCTGTTGAAGCGTATCCACAGGTATTGTCTACTTCTGGACAAAAACCACGATATATGCATTCCGGTTGACACTTACTAACAAGTATTGGATCAACTACATTAACCGCCTCTAATACCTTATTCCAAGCTGATCTAGTCTCCGAAGAAGCTAGTCTACAACATCTCTTTCTAGAGATGTTAATCATGGCTTGGGCATTAGCAGTCATGTCCATATTATTTAAAGTGCCTTGGGGCAAAGTATTTCTGTTAAACACTTCCTCATTACGATCTACCCGTTGAGTACGAACAAACTTCTCCGTTCCAACATGATGCCTTACGAAGTGGGCCGTCACCCATTGCGGGATGTTCTCCCAAGTTCAATCATATTCAACTAATCTAATAGGACTGTGTTCCGCAAGAAGCATTTTCCTCTTGAACCTATCAGAAGGTTCTTTCTCTAAAGGCTCTTTACCGACCGTTCTGCGGGCAGCATTAAGAGCACGTGTTCACGAAGTAACTTGGTTAAAGAATTTAATCTTGGTCATTTACATCTAAATTACGTAGTTTATGCTTAGAAAAACGTCGTTCGCGACGTTTACCTTGCTCCATCCAAGTATCTACGGATGTAAATTTTCTCTTTCTTCGCTCCGTACGATTACGTGCACGTTGTTCTTGCAGATCTTCTTCAGCAAATCCATCTGCGTATCTCAAAATCAATCGTTTACCTCTCATTATTCCAAATTAAAGTATCATCGTCTGTAAATAGCTCCACAGTTGCTTGGCAACCATTCTCCTCTACAGTAATATTTTCAGAAGATTCTATAATATAACCATTCTCTTCTTGCTCTTTAACAAAATCAAAATGAAGAAGAGCATATTCCAGCTCTTCTTTAGGTTTATTTAGAAAATCTTCTGGGAGAAGATCTTCGTCAATATGGTACCTATACCATATAGTTTGTTTAATATCTACATACATTTTATTATACCTTGTTTAATCATAATTTCTGTCACAGAATGAGCTAGCTCTCCTATAGACCCATTATTATTAATCACATAATCCCAGTCTGAATAATCGTCTAATTCAATCTCGGAATCATGTGTATCAGTGGAAGTAGAGTTTCTATTGAGTCGAATCAAGATGCCGCCCCTTTGTTTAATTGCATCAGCTTCATTCTTATACCTAACATCTGTAATTATCCAATTTTGATGCTTATAATCATGAAATAATTTATTGATCCAATAACTTTCTCCAAATGTTTTCCTTCCAAAAGTTCCTACTTTTTGCAACACTTCTCGAATTGTTATTTTTTCCTCAGCATACTTCACTTTCATAGCTTTTGTTGCCTCAAATTCAAATAATTCTATGGGAATCCCTGTGTATAGAGACGCAATTTCCTTAACTCCTTGGGCAAATGATTTGGGAGTAAAGGAGCCATTCGGAGAACTCGATCCTCGACCTTCTAATAAGGCTTCTAAACCATAATTTCGTTCCGCATCAATGGTGTTCCATATAGTTGCAACTGTGTTTTTACCAGACTGCTTTTTACCTGATATTCCTACTAACATAATAAATTTATTTTAATGTACCCAATGGTCACTAATATTAGCCGACGCATCAAGGGGCACATGTCTGCAAAAAACCTTTCCTGAATTTCTCATACACTCGATTATTTTGTCTGCTACAACTTGCGCTAAGTGTTCGGGACATTCAACGTTTATTTCATCGTGCACCGGTACAGTATACTTAACAATAAATTGTAGAGAATTATCTAATATTCATTTATAGAATGCAATTGAAGCCCTTTTAAAACATACTGCACCTCTCCCTTGTATCCTATAATTAATAGATTGCTTTTCTAATTCGGAGCGACGTTTAAAATACTGTTTGGCTACTTGTATTTCGTAAGTATATTCCTCGGCTGCTTTAGCTGCCTTATACTTATCCCAAAATCCAGGGGTATTCATTGTTCGTTTATAATTTTGTAATTCCTCAAAATCATACACAAAGGTTTTATGTCCATATTCTGGGCTATGCTCAATATAACCAAGTTCCATTACTTCTTTTCTGCACTGTTTTTGGTAATTAGCCACCCCTTTAAATTTATTTAAATAACTATTGTAAGTCTCTTTAGCTTTGATAGGGTCATAGCCATAGGTTGTGACCAAAGTCATATCATTGCCGCCATAATTAAATAAAAATTCTGGACCCTTAGCCGCATTACGAAGATGTGGATAAAGTTTTTTAATATCCTTGACCTCCACTGATTCTAATTCATCTGGATAAATAGCTTTTGCTACTAGGGAGTGCATATCCCCTGATCCATGTAAAAATTCCTCAATCATTTCGGAGTCATTTGCCACATTTGCTATCAAAACAGACTCTTGTCCACAATAATCTACTGATACCCAAGAATTCCCTCCTTCGGAAATGAAGCAGCTCCTAGTTGCGGCATCGCTTGGGATATTCTGAAGATTGGGAATGGAATATCCCGTATCTTTATCTTTGCCTCCACCACTAGATAGTCTGCTTGTATCCATTAGCTGTGTAAAATTAGTGTGAATACGTCTAGACACAGGATTGATCGCATCTATAAAGTTTTGGCCATAAGTATTACAAACTTTTTCCCACTTTTTGTAAGTAAGGTACAAAGGAGCTACTGGAGATAACTCTTTTTGTGGCTTAATAACCTTAGCATCAACAGACTTTTTAAGTTGCTTAGTCTTTTTATCTAGAACGGATAAATTAAAACCAAGATATTCAAATAAAGGTATAACTTGTTTAGAGCTTCCCCAATTAATTAAACATTCTGCTTCTTTAATATGAGTATCAAATAAAGACTGTTGAACGCACTTATTTACAAACTTACTCTCACTTGAAAGCTCCGAAATAACCCAATTATTCAAGGCTTTCTCTGCATTAGTAAATTCTAAATAGTCCTCGAACATCTTAGCCTTTCACTTATTTACATCGAGTTTTACTCCACAATATTCAATATATGCCAACACTGCTACAAACTTATTCTCTAAACACACCGCATTAAAAAGCCGTTTCTTCATTACTTCTTTATGCTGTGCATGCATAATAGGAACCAAGTATTTAACATCTTCACAAGCATACACTAAGCCTTGAGTAGTTATTCCGCCAGTTTTAAATTGTTCTCGAATACTCTTATTCAATTTAATTTTTAGATATTGCATACATATAGCATCTAAACTCAGCTTTTTAAGTCCTGGAGGGTATCCCAAATACAGCAGTTTTTCAACTAAATAGGTATCCCATACATACTTAACTGTAATTTTATGATGTAATAACCATTTCAAATCAAATTTAGCATTTTGCAATACCCATGTATATCTGTCGTCTTCTAAGAATGGTTTAAGAAGATTAATATCTATGGTAGAGTCTAATACATATTGATTATATTCATCCCCAAATTGAATTAATAATAATCTTTTTGTGTATGGATCCAATCCACTTGTCTCAGTGTCTAAGCCAATATACTCATGATTAGCAAAATAAGTAAACATGTCTTGTAATGTACATCTAGTGGAAATAGTATTATCTTCTTCAATAAGTAATTGCGGACAATTGGATATATAGTATCTCATTATATCACTAAATAATACTGGCCATTATCAATATCTGATATGATTTTTTGCACCATAAAAGTACATAATCTCCCTTCTTCATCTTTGCATTTTATTCCTTCTCCCTCAAAAAAATAAGGAGCAGAATCTATAGAAAGGCCTAGTGCCCCATCAAACCTAATGTGGGAAGAAACTTTTTTAGTTACAGTTGCTTTTAAGACTTTTATAGTACTGGGATGTGTTAATGGAAGCAGTTCTTTTAATATAATTTTAAATTTTTTACCATAATTATACTTCATGATAAATCTTTTTAGTTTTAAAATCCAATACCATTGAATTTTTTTCTAGGAATGGTGCTCCTAGAATTCCTTGGACGATAAATCCATATTTATTAGTATACTGTTGGACATTAGACATACTTGATACTTTAAAAGTTTCTCTAAAAGATTTCCCAAATAATCTAATAGAAGCCCTAATTTGTGTAGCCACCACAGCGCCTTCTCCACATGTTACCAATGTGTCTGCTGCAGAATCTTCTATATAACTACCGTTAGACAAAGACTCTTTAAAAGTTTCATCTATAACATTTATAGTGGCGCCAGTATCAACTAAGAAATATACTCATTTATGATCTATCTTTATTTTGATAAAGGGCGCCCCTGATTTGAGGCGCTCTTTAAACGATATTGATCGTTTTTTAATAAGTTTTTCGCATAATTTATTTTTTAGGTTTATAAAATAATTCATTACATTTAATTATTGCAACAATAATGTTGCACATAAAGAAGTTCCACAAGATTTACAAATCTTACAGCCTCCTTCCGAATGTAGTTTTTCACCACATTCTGGACAAGTAGCATGAGTTTCTTTCTCATACTTAGATAGTATTCTACAAATAGCGGAGGTAAAAGAAGTTACTAATGGATTAATTTTCTCATTAGTTTTAATAATTTCTTTTACGGGTGCGCCATGGCGTAATAGCATAGAAGTTAGTATAGAACTCATTCGCTCCTCATTCAATTCATTTGCCAATTGCAAATTAGGGATGACTAAGCCTGATTCTCCAATAAATTTATAATGTCCTTTCTTTAACTTAATTACTTTCCCCGGACCCTCTGCAATAGGGTCTTCTCCTAATTTAAACGCAAATGTTTCGTATGGACGCCCTGCGTACAATCCCACAACTAATGCATAAGGGACTTTTTTAATAGACACTAAATGCAAATTGGCTTGTAATTCTTTAGGACGTTTTGGCGGCAATGACTCTTTAAAATCAGCGGGCTTATCTTCTTTAGTGACTAAGATTCCTGACCGCGACCCTTCTCTGTACACAGTAACCCCCTTTAGATTATGCTCCCAAGCCTTCATATAAATAGTACTAATCTCCTCTACAGTAGTGCTTTCCGGTAAATTTATAGTACTGGAGATACTATGTGTTGTTCCCGATTGAACCGCTGATTGGGAGATAATTCTATCAATAGGACGTATCTCTGGAGCAGTATTACCATAATAAACACTTTCTTTTACTATTTCATCTAATTCTTTAGTGGCCATCGAAGATAATTGAGCATACGCCTCTGCAATTGATAATTGTCGCTTAACTGCGTACTCTTTAATAACTCC
This sequence comes from uncultured Peptococcaceae bacterium, assembly GCA_964372025.1. Taxonomy (GTDB): domain Bacteria; phylum Bacillota; class Dehalobacteriia; order UBA4068; family UBA4068; genus CAYJBP01. The sequence continues at coordinate 50,356 of CAYJPF010000002.1, forward strand.
CGGATGGATGACATTAAATTCTACAAAGGGTTCTCCATTAGGATCTATATATGTAGGAATATCATCTGAACTAGCACGCTTTCGTCTAGTGTAATATAAGGAAAATACGGGTTCTATACCCGAAGAACATTGGGCGAGCAAACTAATTGTTCCTGTTGGAGCTACTGTAGAAAAACTAATATTACGACGGGCTGAATCTACTGACCCCGGGCTTGTCCCAGTTATTAGACTGATGTGTCCTCGATTTTCGTAATCAGGGTTGAACGCGGGAAATACTCCTCGCTCTTTACCTAATTTTTTAGATTCTTCGTACTCTGCCTTAAACTTATTTGTAGAAATTTCGTCCATTAGCATAACAGCTACTTCTGAACCATATTTTATACCTAATTGAGCAAACATATCTGCCCATCCTGTAGTACCTATACCACATCTACGCCCTTGTTGCGCAGTTTTCCGTACCTTTATCCATAGTTCGTGCTCTTTAGTCTTCTCCTCCACATTGGCGATAATAGTATCAATCGCTTCTATCTCAAGATCTATAAAATTATCAGCTAATCGCATAGCTTTTGCACACAGAGCCATAAACTTCGTCATATTAAAAGATGCTTCCGAAGTATATGGAGCACTTACGCAATTACTTAGATTAATATGTAATAATCTACATGCATCGTAAGGAGATAAGGGAATTTCTCCGCAATTATGCGCCACCATATTATTTACAATTAAACAATTGGTTCCCGGTACTTGAATATCATATACATCGGTTTGTTCACCTTCCTCGATAGCAACTATTGCATTTTCAAATCTATTTTTAAATTTAGTAGCTAGATGCTCTGGAAGAGAACTTGTATTTTTCCATGCAGGGGGATTGCCATTCGGAATAAATTTACCCTGCTCATCTCTACATTGATGTGTTTGAGGATTTTGAGTAGTAGCCGTAACATAAGAATGTTCAGAGTGAGAAATACTTGAAAGGTTATTTATATTATTATTAAAAGTATCTCCATCTAAATGGTGTATATCCATATTAATAATATTTCCATGAACTGCTTCGTACACTAACCTATGCTCCATCACATACTCTCTGTTCCCCTCAGTAGTTAATTTCACTCCTGCATAACGTCTTCCTCTACGACTGCGTAAAATATGAGCAATCCTATCACCTAATACTAAATTTCTAGCTTCGATAAATCCTTTGTTATGCACATACATTTTATGATCAGGAGTAACAGTAATACTCTCTCCTGTTCGTAATGTGATTTTTAAAGTTTTAGCATTCTTTTTAGTTAAAAATGCAGCGGAGGATTTTACTACGCATAATTTATTATTAGCATCCATGCTATACACATACGTAGGTTTTGTAATGTCAGCTATTCTTATCCTGCCCTCCACTGTCTCTACCAATGAGTCCGGGTGAAAGCAGGGATTAGTCGAGATCGGCCTAAATTCGGGATAGTTCCCATCCAAAGAATTTTCTAAAATAGTGTTCCAAAATAAAATCCCGGGCTCTGCGGAAGCATGTGCTGCTTGCATCATCTTATTCCAGATTTCTTGGGGATTTACTTTTTTAATATAAAAATGAGTAGAGGTGTTCGGTTGAATTAGCTCTACCCCCTCTTTATAATACTCATCGTACAATTTTTTTAGTTGTTCTTGGTCATACGTAGACGTAGTAGGAAATTTGAGATAATACTCAGTATTACCGTATTTAACAGCTTCCATAAATTCGTCAGACACCTTTACTGAAATATTTGCACCAGTTATCTTAGATAAATCTTGTTTACTTAGGATAAACTCTAATATATCAGGATGATTGCCGTCCATAGTAATCATCAATGCTCCTCTACGTCCGTCTTGCGCAACTTCTTTTGTGCATGCAGAATCTACTTCCATGAATGAAGTAGCTCCAGAAGAAGTTTTTGCCACATTATTAACTTTTGAGCCCCTTGGGCGAAGGTGAGAAATATCTTTTCCAACGCCACCGCGTCGCTTCATAAGCTGTATTTGCTCTTCTCTACTACGCATGATTGCCTCGTAAGAATCCTTATTATCGCCAATTACAAAGCAGTTGCTCAACGATCCTATATGCTCAGTATTTCCTATTCCGGCTAATCCAGATCCTCCCGGAATAATATATTTAAAATCTTTTAAAAGATTATAGATATCTTCCTCTGATAACTCGGGAGATGGATAAGATTGCTCAATTCTAGCGAATTCTTTTGCAATCCTTTTGTGCATATCATCTGGAGTAATATCCGTAGATAATGCGTATTTTTCTGACCACACCTTAGCAGCCATTTCGTCGCCATGAAAATAAGACAATAATTTAGAATTCATGTAGTAACTTTTTAATGTCGATCTCTCGCTCCCCTTTACAAGTAAACGTAGTTCGAGAGTAGGTAAATATGTCATTATCAAAATGCCATTTAGCATCATCTAATAACATCTTTCAGTCTTTAAATCCGTGCTCTAAAAGCATTTGTTCGTTAGGATCAGTTATATTAAGCCCGTCTATTTGTAATGGATATTTCCATATAATAGGAGTTCTTGTAAATTTATTAATTACAATAAATTTAAATGGCAAAATAGTAAAATCTTTGTAATACTCATCACTAGAAAGTATATGTGCTAATATATATGTATACATATTCGCCTGAATATAATAATTCCAATGTAACACAGAGTCTTCAAATTTTTCCTCGGCCTTTCCAGTAGTCTTTAGATCAATAGGCTGAACAGTTTTGTTGTAATGATCCACAATAATTCTATCGAACATACATCTAATTAATGTCCCGTTATAATCTAGACTAAATTTTAACTGATTTAATCCTTCGGAATCATCGTCCAACTCGGTGAAATATTTTTTAGTAAACTCCGAATTAAATAATGTTTCAACGCAGGCTTTTGCTACGTCAAACTCTTCTTTAGAAATTAGCGTCTTATCTTTAGTTTGTTGAAGTAGGTGGAAATAATGACTATGCTCAGCTAATTTTGATAACTTAGTAGCGTCTCTTCATGTAGGGCCATAATTAAATTCTACGCATGCTTCCAGCTTAATTTCGTCTGGTAAAAATGTAAAAGATTTTACATCTGAGTACAAGGTAAATAAGTATTGTATGATTTTAGAAATTGCTGGAGGAGGCATTACAAAAGATTGTATAAAAAATCTTTCGTCCAATAGCTCTGGCTCTGTCACTAGGCAATCTACTAAGGACCCAAATCTAAGTGCGTCCGACTCTTCTATTTTAGAAGAAATAAGGCATTTTGGAGTGCCCTCCCTTAGAAAAGAGGACAACGTAGAATAAGAAAATCCTCCTAACTGCCTATATTCTGATTCCGTAATAGGTAGACTAATCTTCTGTAGTGACTTCTTCATAACCATTCAATTGTAAATAATCCAAAAGGGTTGTTTTTGCTATAGTTAGGAGTCTAAATTCTTCTAACATATTATTCTTAATACCTTCTTCTACATCAGCTTGTATCGCTTGCTCCAATTTAAGTAGAGCAGCAGTATATATCTCTAAAATTTTTTCTAATTCCCTGTTATCCCACCATTCTAAAAACTTTTTATAGTCTTTTTCTGAAAATAATGAGCGAATAGAATCTAATATTTGGATTTTATACTTCATATTATTTAAAATAATAACAGATTGTTGCACCTGTTTAACAGTATGGGGCTCGAAAAATAAATACTTAATCCCCATAGATTCTAGATGATGTAAAAATAACTTCCTTTTTACGGGATATACATCATTAGCTTTTCCCTTAACTTCAAAAATAATTAATCATTCCCCTAAGTAAAAAGTAAAATCAGGAGTATAGGTCATACTTCTAATATTTACTATAGGGGAAATTATTTTAGTTTTATTGTTGGGAATAAATGCATACCCTCTACCTAAAAAAAATTTAGGTAAGAGGGTAGCCTTATACTGTTCATAAAGAGGGGTGAATCCCGCTTCTAATAATAATCTATAGCACGTAGCTTCTAGCTTACTTTTGAAAATTATATTATTATACTGGGTGCTCGTGGCATTTTTTACTTTTTTATTCATTAATTAATAAATTGTGTAGAAAAGTGATTTTACTATCCTCTTCTTGATCGATTCTTCCCCAAGTATCATTGTATTCGCATTCAGAATACCTACGCATAAATTTACGCAAAATACAGTAAGAAATCATTTTTTCGGCTAAATCTTTTGAATACACTTTATTAAAAATGTATTCTAATATTCCGCCAGAAGATGCTTTTGAGACAAGTGTGGCGATAGAATCTGTAGTAGTGCTAGCATATTTTAAAATAGCGTTACACAAGAACATCCAATACACGATCTTCTGATAATTAGTAGATGGTCCGTGAATTCTAAATTCTACTGTCTTGCCCGCGGGCTTAAACATTAGGTTTAATAGGTTTGCCCACATATACCGATACTCCATATTCCATTTCTGGCGGTCATTAGGATCGCCTGGATGAGCTTTTGTTAAGTCATCCTCGAAATTTAATGCTCCTCCTGAATAGTTTTTATACAGTTGTTCAAAGGAGGAGAATTTAGGCAATGGATTTGTGTAATTTTTTCTCTTAGCCTTATATTCAGCAGTTCTTGTAGCGAGTCGCGGCAAAATATCGAAAACACTAGATTGTATATTATATAAAATATTATATAATTTAAAAATCTTAGTTTTGTCAATAGGAAATCCTCCCAAATGAACGTGAACAGAGCATTCTTTGTTGAATCGAGTTTTTTCGGATAATACTCGAAGTTGTTCATGGAGAAGTTTAAAGCCTTCTTCTCCAGCCATGGGTACAGTTGCATACTCAATTCCTTCTATAGACCCATCTCGTAAAGGAATCAGTCCTAATTCAAAACATTGTTGTTCTGGGATCACTCCCGCACAAGTCTCAAATTCAAGGCCAAAAGTAAATTCCCCAAATTCTGCTACTTCAGAACTATTAAGGGCTAGGTCTGGATAAACTTTGGGAAAATCCATAAACGCCTTTAGATGAGGGCCGCTAGAATACATTTGCTCTATTGAATAATTGTATTTTCCCGGCTTGATGAAGGACTCTTGAAGAGCCATAAAATGGGCATCCTCTTTAGGAATATTAGCACATTGTCTCCAAATGCGCTCATCTGGAAATTCTACCAAGTCTGGAATCATTTCTAAGACTTTTGCATTTGGAACGAATGTATTAATTTCGTATGTTCCTAGATAATAATTTAGATGCACTCTGATGGGGGAGTGGTCCTGTACCGCAAATCTTCCGTAGACATAAGAGCCTTCCTTCATTCCTATAATTCCGAAAACCAATTGTTTACTACCACGGAGTTTATAACTAGAATCAACGTCGTCGAAAAAAATTCGTCTATCCCCCTTAACATACCAGTCTTTTTCTACAAGTACTGCGTCTACTTCTTTTAGGAAATAGGCTCCATTAATGAGTACACAATCAATGGCTGGAGCAATGACTCCTGTATTTGTAATAATTGTTTTAATTTTTTGCATCATGTTCACTCTCATTTGATATTAACCATTCAATAATACCCTTAGCAGTCAATTCTAATTCTTCCTTTGTTACCGCTACCGACTCTGACGCAACTGCCTGCTGGGTTTTTTCACATCTTGAGCATACAGAATCTTCTGTGTAAGTAGTAGGTTTTCCGTCTCTAATTTTGTAATATCTATTTTTAGTGTAAAAATAAACGTGTAGTACACCAGATCCTGGCTCTCCCTCCCCATTTTCCCACAATTTAGTAAGTTCATTATAATATAAATCTTCACTTAGGCAGCGGATAGCTTTCCATAATGGGAATGTGGGATATGAAGATTCAATTACTTGCTCTATTGCACAAAGTAAGTTATAAGAATATTCATCAGTCAGTCGATGCCCCTTAAAGAAGAAGAAGGGCTTTGCCTCACTAGTTTTAGTTTGCGGAGAGTATCCATAAGGAGTAATGAAATGTCTTCCAGACAGCCATTCTCCCATCATTTTATACTTACCGCCCTCCATCACAACTTTTCGAGAGGTAGCTCCATGAGATTGATCCGAGAGGGGAGTTAATACTGTAATGGCTCCATAAGTAACAGTTGATTTGTAGGAAGACTGTTTAGAATAGTTAGAAGTAGGATAATCATCATAATCAGAATATCCATAATTGCCACCATAATTTGATCTATAGGGCGTTACTGCAGCACTTTTATGTTGATGGTTTTCAGAACGATCGTATACCACTGTCTTAGGATTTTCCCAAGTTTTACAATAGGAAAATAAAGTATTATGCTCTATATCAATTAGATCTTTAGAACTAAGTTGAATGAGTCCTAAGGACTCCTTAATAGAAGAAAACCAAAATCCATTAGGAGTATTCACCATATAAAGAGGGCGTTCTTCCGTAGTCACTGTGGATGATTGATAAGATTTAGATTTTCCCTTAAATATAGAAATTATTGGGGAAACTTGTCTATAATCTACAAAAACAAATGCTCCGGCTCCTTGATACTCTGTGAGCACATCAAAGCCTTGATAATATACAACATGTGCAAAAATCTGAGAGTCTGTAAAGTCTGCAGGAACATTACGTAGGTACTTTTCACTCAATTCCGTGTAATTTACCAACGTACCGTTATGAATCATTACAAACTCTACTTTGCCCTCTGCGTTAGTGATTACCACTGGCTGAGCTTGGTCCACAGTTAATTTCCCTACAGAAGCTTTTCTACAATGCCCTAATGCGACTTGCACTGTAGAGTCGTTAATATTTCTTACAAAAGAAGACGTCTCTGTGGTAACAAAATCTGCAAAAAGTTTAGTTGCCCCAATACCGTATTCATAATTTCCGTCGATGAATGCTCCCGCACTGTCTCCACCACGTTTGTCATTGATAGATCCTAGTACTGCGTACTTTACTTTAGAAAAATCACTTTTTCTTGAAGGCGAGGTTTGGATGTATCCAAAAATTCCACACATATTAAAGAATATTATATTTGTTAATTAATTTTTTAGCCAAGTCTGTATTATTAGTATTAATACATTCCATAATTGCATCCATATCTGCTTGAGGAGTCTTACCCTCATTTATGAAAGCTATTGCCTTCATTGTTTGTCGGTATACCCAACGTAGTGTTTCCTCACTGGTGATGAAATATCCAGACAAAGTGCGATATTCGCATCCATAGGCAGTCATTCTAAAACAACCCGCTTTTCCATATAGTTTCCTACGTTCATTATCGTTGTCCATCAATATTGATGGGACTCCTAGAAATAGGTCTAGAGTTTTAATAATGAGCAACGAAGTGGTTAGGTTATGATCGTCGTACCCCACGTGAATATGGCATCCTGTTGTTCGGAGATTAGTTGCTGCTCCTTCTGGAGTAGGATTTTCTGCCTCTAGCCAAGCGTTGAAATCTGGTTCGCAGCCAAACATCTTAGCTTCATCGGATTGAAGCTGATCTTCGTCAATAAAAGCACTTCCTTGACATAGTATATCTAATTTAGAGTCTTTAGATTTCACAAAATCTCTGATCCATTCTTTCATCGTCAACATGTTATTAACGAAATCGTCCTCGTTGTCTACAGGGGGAATATTGTACTCTGCAAGAATATTATCAATTTGCAATCCAAATCCACTGGGCATATTTTCAGGATGATATGCATCCCCTTTTTGTCCCGGGATTAGTCCTATAGAAGAAACTACCTTATCAGTAGTTGTATTAACGATAAAAAGTTCTGGATCAGAACCAATTGTGATGTTTTTTAATTTGCTCATTTTGTGAGTTTATTTTAAATATGATAAAATAAGTTGATTAGTGTATTCTATATTGGCCTCATCTGAAGACCATTCTGGATGTCCCTGAATACAAAGGGAATTTGTTTTTGGAAAGAAAGCATTTTCTACCTCTACGAACGCATTTGGAACCTCAATAGGACCATTTCCCATACAATATCTATCAGAACGTGCTTCTTCGCTCCACGCCAATAGTTCCCAATTTTCTTTGGGCATATTCCATGGATACATCATCTGGTGATGTACAGAAGTAACATTGTAGATCTCTCCCGTATTTGTTTGAATAGTGTGTCCCCCTCCTCCAGCATGTCTTCGAACATCTTGGATAAGCTTTCCGCCAGATAGTGCACAAAGAAGTTGAGCTCCCCTACAAATACCTAATTTTAGAGTACCTGCAGGAATCTTATTATATTCAGCTAACTCAAATGCATCTCTACGCCTATCAAAATACGTAGAAGGATGCTCTGTGTCCCCATATATTTCAGGATTAATGTCTGCCCCTCCTGTAAAAATAGCGATATCCGCTTCGTTTACATTATCAGTTAATGTAAATGGGAAATTAATAAAACAAGTAATATTGTTCCAATCATTTCCTACAATATAAATTTTTTTCATTATAGACTTTTTAAATAATTATGTGTTTTTTCAATAAAATCAGGTTCGCGTGTCCTACTGACCTCGTGGTAGGTAAATCCTAGATAATCTTCTGGCGAACTAGTTACTTTTAAAGATCGTGGAAAAGTTTTTATGAGCCATTGAGAGTTCTCATACATCTTACTCCAATCAGTTTCTTTAAAAGACTTTATTAATTGTTCAAAAGTTAATGGTACCCTAGGCAACGTATCTGTTGACCAACAATGATTAATTCTTCGCAGCAAGCATAGTATCAATGAACAAATAGGATACTTTTGATATTCCTTATAATGCGCTCTTAATGCATATGCGGTTACTGCTAAATAATTACCAGGAGCCTCGTTAGGTAATCGCATTAATCCCGCTAATAAAAATACACAATATTGGGGAATATTATTAAACGTGGCTGTAAGTTTGTATTTACAAAAAGCTATAGAAGAATTCTTTTCTACGTTTATATTAAAGGTAGGATCTAAAGATTGAAATAATGCAGTTAGTTCTTGGTAATAAGCAAGAGTTTCTTTCTTATTAAGAAAAGAATGCGAAAGTACGTCTGAATATGCTTTTTTATCTGCTAAATAATAAACCAAAGCACCCGTAGCAGTATTTATTGTTTGGGTACGCATTCTACCACTTCATCCCCCAAAACAAGCAGTTTCGGTTGCCTGTTTATTTATCCGGTCTACAATAGTTCCTTTATTAGAAACAATTGTTACATCTAAATGATAATTACAATATAATCGTTTCATACTATAATTAACATTTTTTGGGATTCTTCTTTTAATTTGGAACATACTTCAATAGTGCTTTAATAAATGGTTTATAATAAGGGTGACTTCGTAAAGTTTTTTGTGGAGAGCCCAAAAGTAAGTCTAAATCTTCTCGGCCTGGATTTCTGCGAGAAGGTACAGAGGTAATTCCTTGATTACGTAAATAGGTTTTGTATTGAGCTGAATACTCAAATAAATTATTTACTCGATTGTTAGTAGGAATTTTTGCAATTACCTTCGAAATATCACAAGGAACTAGGTTTCCTGAACTAAATCCAAAAGAATGGCTTCCTCCAGAATAAGACATACTCTCAATAAAAGTTACCAGCCAAAATAAACTCTTTCGACGATAATATAGCTGTTCTTTTAATTTAAAGGCATGTGCTAAATAATAATGATACGGCCACTCATAAAGGTATCGAATAGCAGTCGTTATAAATCTAAAGCTCATCTTAGATAATTTGTCTGCTGCAAACTTTACCTCATAAATAGGAGTGTTTTGGAAACATTCTGGAATGATGTGCTCATCGTCGTCCTCATCTATAGGCATCGCATCAATTTCTTGTACTGTTAGTCGCACATTTGTGTTTCCCAAGGAAGGGTGATTAGCAGCCTCCGCAATGATGTCTAGCCAAGCCTGAATCTGCTCTAATGAGCACCATGTGTAATTACTCCAACGCTCTCCCGTAAGCAATACGTCCACATTTTTGTTAATGTAGATAGAGCTTTTCATATCCTTCATCACACAGGTTTCCTCATTAAGGAGGCCCAGCCATGCTCCATAACATGCATATCTATCTAACTCTACAGTATTGGCGATACTATGACCATTGTATTCTTTTGTGAACTCTGCTGTATAAATTGAACAAATGTTTGTAATCATTATAGTCCTAATGTATTTAGTTTGTTGATATATTTAGTAATGGTGTAATCTCCCAATGATGGGGCTGAATTTGTTTCAAGAATAATAAATTTTGGATCCACCATATTGTCTTTTCCCTGAACTTTGATATCTACTGCGCCCACATCTATTCCTACAGCATTCATAGCTGCTACAGCCATATTGCAAATTTCTTCCCAATTGCCTGGTTTTGCAAATAATGGATTTGGTTGACCTGTTTCGGGATTATGTTCGCATATCCAAACACTATTATCGTCATGACGATGCCATCTTTCTACAGCGTCCCTTTGCAACATTTTTCGATAGGAAATAACAGGTTCTCCCGCTATAATGTGGATTCTATACTCTTTACTATACGTATAGTATTTTTCAATAATATGTGTCTCGGGACTCTTGTCCTCCATACATTCCCTAAGTTCTTGGGCATTTTGAATAAGGTAAATTCCATTTCCCTTAGACGAAGCTCTATGTTTTACAATGGCGGGAAAGGTATCCCAATCGTCCAATACCTCTCTAACTACTCCCCATTCCGCAGTAATTATCTCCGCAGAGTCAAACGCACGCTTCATTAATACTTTGTTTCCAGAAATTTTACACGCTTCTACACTGTTGAGGATTGTGCAATTATTAGGAATACCGTTTGGGAAAATTTCTTCCATAGGAGTAGTAGACCCTAATCTAAGTAACGCATGGCCGTTAGTACGAATTTTTCGTCTGAGGCCGTGAGCAGAATGGTTTCTACTCCTTATTTTCATATATCTCATATATACAATTTTAAAATGGACAATCTATATAATTAATTGTCTTGGTTAATAATGAGTTAATAATAGTAATAAATTTTGTCTTGCCAACTTTTTGAAATAAATCGGAACTATCTTTAGCTCCAAATTCTTCTGGTAGAATTAATTGGGTTAATTCAAATGTTTTAGAAAATAGTTTTCCATACTTTGTTCCCCAATTTTCTTTCTTTGTAAAATCATTATCATATAAAATATAGATGTTAGCAAATCTACTTTTTAATTCGTTGATAACAGATTCTTTGGGTAAATAGGATTCTGCCTGTAGACTTGTGGCCGGAATACCTGTGGAATTCCATATGCACATAGCATCCTTACGAGAAGAAGTAATAATTAATGTGTCTCCCTTTTGGGGGAGTTGTTCCCACATATCCCAAGTATCCCCACTATGTTTATTTAACCATTTAAATTTAGTGCTAAACGGCTGGTAAATTTTATATGTAGGAACACCATCTTTAAACTCTATGTATGCATACGCATATTTTTCTGCGGGGATAATATGTTCTCCTAATTCAGTATATAAGAATGTATGACTGATAGGAACTACCTTACAAAATTCTAAAAACTTTTTAGATAATCCGTAGCTTCTCCAATATTCTTTATCCCATTCTGCCCACGCTCTTTGCCTAATTTTGATCTCAGAAACTCTAGGTTTAGGAGAATATTTAGTCTTCGGCTGTGCAGAAGGAATGGAGGCTGTCTTAGTAATATCTGCGGAATCAATAGTATTTAGCACTTCTTGCCAAGGCTTATTTAGATAGCGCTGCAATAAGGTGAATAAGTCGCCTTTATCACCGGTAGCAAAATCAGTAAAATATACTTTTCCTTCTGCACTACATGTAAGCCCTAACGAAGGATTTGTATCAGAGCGGAGAGGACTACATATTACAGTAGGTAAATTGCATACTCCAAAATAATGATGGAGTATTTGCAATTCACTTACTTTTTCTAAGAGATCCTCTTTATAGGAGTTCCCCTTAGCAAACATTTTACCAATCGTCTTCTACATCTGTTGCCGCGGTAACTTCCGAAGGATTCGTTGGAGTTAAGGTAAAATCCCTAAGCTCAAAGTCTGATGGGCCAAAATTAGTATTTTTATACCCACCAAATTCTTGCACATTCGCAAGACGTTTAGCTACAAAATCTACATTTCGCGCCCCTCCTCGAATTGGAACATCAACAAACCAATCTTGAAATACTCGATTATCCTCTGTTATACGTGCTCCCGCTAGCATCTTAAAGATTTTCATAGAAGCCATATAAGACTTTAGCTCTTTGATATTACCAGTTGTAGCCATCGCCTTAATATCATCCATACGAGATAGTGCGTCTTGCTTATTAGCAATAACATTTCCCTCAAAATTAATTACTCTGGGGATGTTGATGGCTGTCTGGAGAAGCATCGTAAGTCTTTCTTCTCCCACAAAAGCAGGGCGAACGTCCTCCATTAAGAAGTTGGGAAAGTTTTCAGGAGGAGTATTAGTTTCCATCTGCTCCTTAGTAACCCAAGCAAATTGCCCATACGGGTTCACGACCTGTACCTTGGATTTATCTGCATTAAATCTTTTCTCTGGAGTAACCCAGATAGCAAATTTACTAAGAACATCTACATCACTTTCTTTAGTAGATTGTACGTAGAAATCCAGCCTTAGACGAGCAGTACCTGTATTAGGATCTTTGTCCAAATACACAAGATCTTTTTCAATGACCCTATTCTGTAACTTACCCAATTCTTCTTTTGTAGGATTAATGGCTACAATTTGAATTGGCATAATTCCCGTATACACAGGTTGTGGAGTGAAAGTAGCAGCTTCTGAGCCAGCTGCAAAGGCCATCATCAATAATTCTGACATAATATAGTTATTTAAATTAAATACCGTAATATTCACGGATAGAATTGTCTACTAAAGACAATGAATTTGGGATCAGCATGTCGTTAAACATACCAATAGGAGATTTTCCAGAACTTGCATTACATTGTGTCTCAAAGTAATACTTATTTCTTCCATCTCCTGATGCTTCTACCTTAGTAAATAACACTACAGGTAAGAGAGATTCTGGGAATACTTTTTTGAGTTTTCTACCAGAAGTGGCTAATACTTTACGCTCTTGTCCAGAAGCATCTGTAACAAGTTCAGGATGCCCGAATATGTAGCATATTTGGTCTTCCCTAAGAATAGTATTAGCAGTCTTAATAATATCTACTACATCAATAGCTAAATCCTTCCATTGCGTTTGTTTTCATTAGGTTTTTTATCCTAATCTCTACGCATTTCTGCGTAGTCCAGCATACATCATCGCTTCACAGCGTTGGGCACTCGTGGGGTAATTATTAGTGACTTCTTCATACCCTATGCGTTGAACCTTCTCCATACTAATTAGTCTTCAGGAGCTTGGCTGCTTTTAAGTGATTTTCCCTATAATAAGGTTTTTACCATCTAATAGGCGTTATCCTATCTGCTTCTAAATACTTTTCAGTAAGTAAGCGGTACTTATTATTTTACAGGACGTTCCAGCAATTCACCCAATTTTAATTCGACCATTATTTAAATTGCCACCTAAATCCATAGGCTGTGTTGTACTTAGGTAGATTGTTACAACACTTTTGAATAGGACTATATGCACTTTTGTTAATAGATCTCGCAGCTTCTCTAATCGCAGGGAATTCTGCTAATACTTTCCCAGTATAACGATCTATTTTTAATACTGTTTTACCACGACTATAGTGACTATTATATTTAGTACTGCACCACTCTAAATTATCCACATTATTATTAATTTTATTTTCATCTTTATGATTTACTTCTGGATAATTTTGTGGATTGGGTAAGAAGGTAAGCGCTACAGCTCTATGCATAGATAGGTGATATTGTTTGTAATTATTATTCAGGGTTACAAACTTATATCCACGGGAATCAGTTGCTTGTTTTAAAGGTACTCCCTTCAAACCAAGTATGACTCCTGTTCTAGATACTTTGTATCTTGGATCTATAGGCAATTCTTTAAATTCCATAATCGAATGACATTTTCTTGCGATCTCCCAACTCTTTAAAAGTTAGGTAACTATTAATTGTATCAATAGCACAAGATTTGATGTTCTCATCTTTAGACCAAGCTTCTAGAGTTTTAATAATAGTTGCAATATTATCAGTCTCTCTATAATTGCGATTCTCTGCATTCCATTGTTTAGTTAATGCCGCAGGGAAAGGCAATTTCTTTTGATCAATATTGATTATTCCATGATGTTTGGGATTGATTCCCAAATAGTTTTCTACAAAGTCAATTGATCCATCAGGATTAATAACTGTAGAAGTAGATTTTCCGTCCCCGGAGAACCCAACGATTCCGACAACCACGCCCATATTCGTATAAATTTAAATTTCATAGTAGTCTTTTGTTTAGGATCTACTAATAAAGTAGCCACAATAACTTTATTATTTTGCCTTATAGCATTAATTTTATTGTAAACTACTTCTAACTTCGCCTCCTCAGTAGGAGGAGGTAATTCTTTAAAGAAATTAACGGCTCCGTCAAAGTATAGAGGACAAATAAATTTGCCTCCTCCTTCTCGGCCTCCAATTAACTCTAGAAAGCGTATATTATCACCAAATTTGGCAATATTATACTTTAGAAAGGTAGGAATATTGTATCTATGGGGAGCATATAAGCCCATAAATATATCCACGTCTCTCCATGTTGTTTTGCACTCACCTAGTCCGTCAGCAGAGGGCTTCAGCTTATCAAGTTTGAAATTCTCCGTGCCTTCTTGGGAAGCAGCCTGTTGTTGTACAACTACAAATGTAAATTTATATCTATTTCGTAATTGCACTAAATATTTCGAAGATAACAATTCTATAGTAGACCGTAGATCTAGTCCCTTTTCTTGGGTAAGTAAGGATATGTGGTCTATGATTACTATGTTATACAACTCAGGGTCATTAGGTTCATAATAATCAAAAACTGATCTAGAGTACTCCTCATGGGTCTCATTATCTTTAAATATTTTAGATGTAAAATGCGTAGTTCCAACAGATGAAGCATATTTCTGTAAAAACTCCTTAATACCTGTTGGGTGCCGCACATCGTCGATGAAAGTCACGTGCTCCTCAAAATACGTAATATATTTTTGATATTCCGGAGTTTGTAGTAACTCTATTGCTTCCTGAGGAAGTAACTTTTCCAAGTTAATAGAGCGCAGTTGTTGACTATCCAATCTAATCTTTTGGCCGGATAATTTAAATAATAAATAGCAGAGAAATTGTATATATTTTTGTTCTACACTCATCTCAAATGTAAAATAAAACCATCGCACATGAAGACCTTTATCAATAGCTTCAAATATAGGCTCATATACTGCCATAAAGTCTGTAATTTGGGTCTTACCTACTTTAGAATTAGCTGTAACTAATATATATTTACCCTTCTCAAATCCTGGAAATACTGCTCTAAATCTAGGAAACGGTGAGGGAATACAATTAGTTAAACCTTTTACGATTCTCTCTCTATAACTTATTAAATTATGGAATACGCGTTCAAATATAGCCATTATAGTAATCCTCCCTCCAATTCCATAGGAATAGTTTCTTCAATATTAGTATTCTCCAGTATACTAAGTAAATCAGATTCTTCGTTCTTTTCTATGAAGTAAGGGAGTGTTCGCATAATTTGTAAATTATGTCTAAATGTATGAATATATTCCTCAGTGGCTGCAATAATTTGCTCATTAGTGTACTTAGGGTATTTAAATAAAAACCCATTGAGTTTTTTAACTAGGCTTGCAGTACTACCTCTTCAATACATCGCTGTTCCGGGCTTTCTTCCTGTAGGAAATAACTCCTTCATCTTCTCCATCAGCTCATGTATTCTTTCTATATCAGTTTGCACATCAGTTGCTTTGAACATTATTGCACTGGCCACAGAATGGCCCATTCCTGATAATACTATTTTACCGTCTTTAGAAGTAATAAGTCCTTTATCCAAAAGATCATTAAATTCTTCCAAAGATACGCAAAAAGCCAGTGAAAATAAGTATGCAAATTGATTAAACGTTAATCCTTGCTTTAATACGGCATTATGTTTTATGTTTATATTCATATAAAACATTATTTAAATTAAATTCATCCTTAGTATCCCGATAATAAAATATATATACTTCTGGATCATCTGGATTTCTTAGGGCCCTACCCACTTTTTGGATAAAATCTAGCTCTGCTCTATCTAATTGAGTAATTACACAAGCCTCAATTCCTGGAATATTTACACCCTCTTTTAGCATATTAACTACAAAAAGATTATTAATCTCTCCTTGTTTAAATGCTTCGAGAACCTGCTTTTTATTAGAGATCTTAGAGTGTAATATATTAGGACTCAACTGATTGGCTTGATCAATGCTACCACAAAAACAAATGTATTTTTTAGCATTGACAGCGGCATCTTCAAAGAATTTCTTTATATGCCTTGTTTTCAAGGCAGACAAATATTTTTTCCGATCTAATCCCGTCTTTTTAATACTAAAATCCACTCTCTTTGTAAAACATTTCTCCGCTTGTTTTTTATAATACTCTAAAGTATTACAAATCATATTATACTTCTCATACTCAGTGCACCAAATATTTAAATTAATATCTGGTTCCTTCATATAATCAAATCTATCTGGGTACATACAATCTATAATAGGAAAAGTTCTATTCCTACGAAATTCGTACACCTGATTCCTTTTAGACTGATCGAGTACTAGCGGAATTAAATGTATATTTGGGGCGGTTAGTCATTTTTCTCTCACAGCATCTCGTAAAGATATAACGCTTTCCTTAAATTCCCCAAAAGTGCGAGTGAGTGCTTTTTTAATGTCATTCGATAAAGTAGCAGACATAGCGATTATTTTAGGCACTTTCACAGTAGCTAAATATTGTAATCGTAATGTAGAGCAATGATGGGCCTCATCTAAGCCAATTAGGTCGGCAGACGTGTGTTGTATATTTCGTAATGAAGCATAACACATAATTATAGTATTCTTCAGTAAATATTCTTTACCAAATTTCCTATACTCTGCTTCCCAATTCTCAATATGGGCCTGTTCACTAACGATTAGATAAGTAAGTTTGGGACCTAGATGTTCTTGAATTTTAATAAACCCAAGCGATTTGCCCACAGAAGTAGGCCACCCTAAATAAATTCTTTCGTACTTAGTGCTTCAAGAAACCACTTGATCTTGTAACTCGTCCCTAGTCATTAGTAAGTTCCTTGAGACTTTTAAAATCCTTTTTAGCGATTAGTACTTTTTTAATAAAGGCTTTAGGATTAATTTTCTTCGATGTTATATCAGGTTGTGGCAACCATTCTGAATTATACCCTACCCGAGCTCGTATACATTTTTTATATACCGCAGTATTTTTAGTAATGAGTTTTCCCAAAAATAATGCAAGAGCAGTAGAAGATTTATGGCTGAGTGCCAGTAATTCTTCACGAGTCCATTGAAGATCTGAGTTTAATACTTTACAAAGATCTTCTTCAAAAGATACTTTAATATACATGTACCCTTCCCTTGGGACGAATCCTACATTAGGGCGAAAGAGATTAACATAGTTAATAGGCACAAGCATAGTACCTTGATAGGTTTTAATTGAATTATGTAAGTTGTTCATAGTAATAATTATAAAGATTTGACAATTTGTTTTAATTTATTGATATACTCAGGGTCTTCTGCGTAAGGCAGATTTTCCAAAAATATATAATAGTCTTCAATCGTATGATTTTCTTTAGTAAATTTATATTCAACTAATTGTTGATATTTCACTATTGAATACGACCAAGATTGTCCAGATCAATTATAATATTCCTTCTTGGAACTATTATATAATCCAAATAAATTATTTTTAGACTTAAAAACATTTGATGTAAAATGTCCTGTCTCTAAAATGGCTTGTGCTGTAACTACTTTAGGATATAGAATATTAAAATCAATACAAGCATTGTATACATCTCACTTAGTGAGAGGAGGATTTCCTAATACGGCTATAGCATAAGCGCATGTGATAAATTTAATCATATAAGTCATATTTTTCTGTACAAAAAGAACAGTATAAATGATTGTGTAAAGCAATTCTTCCACAAATCTCACAAGTATTTTCCTCTTTAAAAGGCAATGTGGGTTGGTGCCCTTCCTTAGGTAATTTTCTTTCGATTTGGTGGATATCCGTCCATTCTTCTAAAAAATCTATTATTGCATAATAAGTTATTGTTAGATCCGGCGAAGAAAATTTACAATGTAGGCCGCCTTCACCCTCAATAACTGCAAATTCATAATAGTGTCCACGAATTAATCCTTGATAATCTGTGCTTATGTACGTTCCTGCTAAATAAATAGGTGCGTCCATGTTACCACTGCTCTGGAGTTCGAAGTCTTCCTAAAATATCATTAGGAATTGTTGGAATTGGGGCAAATACGTTTGGAGCGCTCTTCAATAGCATATAAAGAGCTTCTTCTATGGTACTTGCTTCTCCTACTATAAGATCGCTATATCCTACTTGCCACTTTTTAGTGGCAGGATCTAAATCAACATGGATTCCGATTGCATAGCAATTTTCTTGTTGTGGAGCCCTAACTAAATAGCTCTGTTTTTTACTCTCAACGTCCGCATACTCGTCTATATATAAAATAGGCATTTGTATTAGGGCGTCCATAATAGAAGTTGCTTCTATCTGTAAAATTTTATTAATTTTTTTTAACATGTCATTCTATTAACAGTTTTAAAATAATTGTCTATTACCTCCATAGAAATTGGAGTAAAGTCGTGAAACTCTGTATTTACATTGAAATATTCTGGACCTAATTGAACTAGATTACCCAGCTCATCTATCGCACTGCCGTGCTTATGTATATGCCCATGTATATTTCCCTTAAAAAATTTCACTTCTTGAGGATGAATAGGTATGTGCGAAAGAATGTAGCCGTTATATTGCATACATCCTACAACAGGTATACCTAAGTAGTTTGCTATTTTTAAAGTCCTTTTTGTATCGTGGTTGCCTCCTATGATATATTTACTACCATTCAATTCTTGGAGCTTATACATCCAAGTAGGAGAATTCATTGTAATATCTCCTAGAATAAATACTGTATCATACTTAGTAACTACGTTATTCCAATTTTCTTTAATAATAAGCCAATCTTCCGGAGCTTCTCTGCCCCTAATTCAATTTATTAAATTATTGTGACCTATATGAAGATCACTGGTAAAATAAACTTTACTCATTAAAAAAAGAATTTAATAATTCACGCTTTGAGGAGAATACATCGATAATTATTTAGATCTTAAATCTCCATCCCCCTCAATTACTCCTTCTACTTTACGCTTTCGGAGTTTTTCCAGGATTTGGAGAAGAATATGTTCCATATCTAGCCCTAGACACGAGCCTAATGAGAAATATTGCCAACCGATGTCACCTAATTCATATTCTAATAAAAGTCGTTCTTCATCCGAGAGAACGCTAATATCAATATGGTTATCAGTAACTTTGATTTTATCCTTACGGATTCATTTAGCAATCTTACCACAAAATTCTCCTACCTCAGATACTAGTCCTAGTGTCATGTATGAGAAATTAAAACTTGTGGGAAGGCAAGTGTCTAGAGCTTTTTTTTGGAATTCATTAATGTTCATTTAATTTAGTTTTACCATTTGGCTATGGATTTATCATAGCCTCTCTTTTGCAGAGTAATAGAGAGCCAAGTAATTAGGTACATCAAAGTTGCCCCCAATGACCCGGCTAATAGCCCTACATATAATAAGCAATTCAATCGTGTAATTACTCTCATACAAATAATGTCAATTATAATTAGTATTAAATTAATAATAATACCAATCACGTACAATGTTGTTAGCAAGTCAAACATGATGATTTAAAAATTAAGTTTTTACCTTTTACTTCTTGACAGTGTTGTGTGGCTATATTCCTAATCAAATATTTATACCGAGGCTCATTCTTCTTGTTAAAGTAAATAGATTCAGAGAGAACCTCCCATAGTATTTTAGGGTCTTTTCTAATCGCCACTATATCCCCAATTATAATGGCACTGTTCTCGGAGTTGTACCAATTATAAAAATCTTCCCAAGTATTTTTACCAGGAATTATTTTAGGGTCTTCTGCCATTGTAAATAGCCCTGCTCCTTTACAAAACATAGTTATTGCTAAATGAGCATTTTTGTAATATCCAATTTCGGATAAATGTTGATTAACTTTCTCTCTAGTAATCATAGTTACGTACGTTTAGAATTATACAATAAATATTTTATTAGGCGACCATATACTTCGATAAACAAGTATTTGTCCCCAGATTGGAATAGCGGAAGAAACTACAAGAAATATTATTTTTTCATAGATCTTCATTAACGGAGTATCATTCCAGCTTTTGATGTTTTTTGTGAAAGCTATAGCTTGTCCTAATAATAGGATTATGGCAGTAATTACAGATACTACACAATACAGGATTAAAATCATTTTTTTAATAAATTAGTAATTTTTTTAAAATGTACCTCACTGAAATCGTCTCGATCCCGTTGATCACATTTTACATACTCAAAACACGCTCCCATAGGACTAAATTCGCAAATTTGACATGCGCAAGCAACGGCAGTACTGTCTAAAGTAACATAAAGGATTCCCCCTATTGCAAAACACTCTCCTATAGCAGGTTGTGCTCTATAGTCTTCGTAAAAGTGCGAATCTCTCATATTAGTATAATTTTGTATAAATTATACTAATGCCGTCGGTCCGTTCTCTTGCTAAACATCGTACATCAGTACACGATCGCCCCAAAGATCTTGCAGAACACCCATTACAGGCTCCTGCAGCCAATATAGGCTTACGTATAACTTTGAATAATCCTAGCTTATGGGGAATTAATTTTCCCACTTTATCTTGGAATTTATTGTTGTTCTCCATAACCATAGGTAAATAAATGTTTATATGCCAAAGCTTTGCTAGTAAAAGTCATGCTTTGATTGTTTATTGAGAAATAGCCCTTTTCTCCAAGAGTTTTATTTGCAAGTAATAGTCGGTACTGAGTTGAACATAGTTTCCTATCAACGAAAGGATTCCCTTCGGACTCTGTCCTAACATAATGACTTCGTATTGTTACTACACGAGCCTTAGTTATTGTTTTGTTTATTACTACGTAAAATTCTTGCCCTAAAGAGTATTTAAATGTAGGCTTAAATGCGGGAGGAGTGCGAGGAAATAACATTCGCAATCCTATCAAAGACACTACAAGGTACGCAAGGGCTAACATAATTTTATCGATTAGTCCCATAAGCTGTAAATCCCATTCTACAATGTTGAAGCTTCCTAAACAAATGCTAGTGAGAATATATAGTCCCACATTAGTGCTAATAATATAGTATTTCATTAAAAGTATTTATTTAGATTAGTGGTATTATCAATCTGAATGTAGTCTGAAATAAATCCTGGTGCTAGTGAGAGAGCATTGTTGGTGTTTACGTAGTAAAACATAGTACAATCTTTTCCAGAGAGCCGTAGTGGATTCAGAACTCCCATATCGCCTAATTTTTTAATTAATTTAGGGCCTTTTATTACTCCTCCCCAGAATCCAATTTTCGGAGAAATACATTTAGAAGGAATTCTAGGATAGATAACCTTTTTTAAAAAGTCTTCTCCAGAAGAACGAGGATTATCTTCTAAAAATACTGACAAATCATCTATTAACTCGTCGAGGGGCACGATTTTAAACCATTCTTCTAAAGATTTTGGAGAAGGAGTAGGGGGAATAACAATTGGTTTTTGTAGAAGTTGTTTTGCCCAAAACTGGAAATTTATATTTTTCATAATATATATTTCTTAATATTGTTAATTATACATTACAAAATCCGCAAAGGAATACCTATTGTAAACTCATGTTCTGCGTAAACAAATTCTTTAGGTAAATCTGTTGTCAAAACTTCATTCATAATTCTGCTACGAATAATTTGTTTAGCAGTAATAGGAGATGTTATTCCAAAATCTTGAATAGTTTCATCTATATGCATGTGCTTATAAAAATCATCTTTTCTTCGTGCTACTATATGCGCTATAAATGTTCCCATGTTAAAATTGAATTAAATTATTTACAGCCGCTTCGAAAAAATCTTTAGCTGGACAAATGGGATTTTGCTTATTAATATATAAGCGTATGAGAGGGTGTAATTTTGCCACTTCTCTATGAGAGACTATCTGAACGTCTACAGGCATGCCATATACATTCTGAGGAAGTTTATAATACAAAGTAGTAGGTTTATCTAAATTAAATCTACTTAGTATTAAAAAGATTTTTACTAGGATTTTCTCAGGAACACCTACTTTATTACACTCAAATAGTTCCATATTTTTGAGAGTATTTGCGGGATTCATCCATATCTTCGACGATTCTCTTGACATAGTTACAACAAGAAATTCATTTTTAGGAAGATCCGGTCCAAATTTTTTTATACCATATCTCGATAATTTTCTCTTAGTTTTATTCCTAAGATTAATGCTCTTAATTTGAATAATAATTGTTTCCATAGTATTACTTAGTTAAAGACATATTACGAAATGATCGATACAAAAGAATAGGTAAACAAAGTGCTTTTATGCCTTCTAATATAGAAGAAGGTTTTTTAGATTCATTTCCTATATGCACAATTATGCATAAATATGCTTGTGCAAGCAGCCCCCATACTATTGCCAATAGTAACATTATAGGTATGGATTTTGGGAAATGTCAACTATTTTTCCAAATACTGTACAAAGGATTGCTCCTTTTGCCACAGGCTTTACTGCCGGAGGTTTGGTTAAATAAATAACTTTGTCCTCTTTTTTAGAAGTGTAACATACTAAGATGTTATTAATACGTGGTCTCATGTCATGAATGATTTAAATGTTTTACTTAATTTTAACTAGTTTTTGATTAACTTCATCATAATCAAATCCTTTTCTTCTCAATGCGTCCAACAAAAGTTTTTCTTGCTCCTCTGTAGCAGGAATAGCGTCGTCCATATATCCCTTACTACATATTATTCCTAAAGTGCAATACCAATTATTGCGGTAAAAGCATACAGTAATTAAATTAGTTGCTCCTGTCCTCTTCTCAAGCTTCTTGAAGATAACTATCTCATTACGTTTGGGTAGATAATAAATTTCTCCTGGAATAAATTCAGACTTGGGAGAGTCCTTAACAGATTCAACGAGTGGTTCAAGAGCATTTAACTCTTTATTCCATTGCAAACCTTCTTCTGCTAATTTTTTATGAAAATAATTAACAGCTGATTTAGGGGCTATCGTGAATCTTTGGCAAGCGTGTCCTCGATGCATTTCTGTACTTTTAGTCAGTGTGTTAGTACCATTGATTCCCGCCAGTACATATGCTCCGTCTTTAATTGGCGCCTTAATCACGAATGGCCACTTATCATTATCGCCACAATTAGTAGGAATATATACAACGCCTTTCTGCAATTCGTGTGATAGATATTTTCTAGTATATACTAACTCTTTATTAGTAGGATCATATCCCATATCTTTCTTTTTCAGAGCAGTGATAAGAGCCATTCTCTCTATAGGGGAAGCCCTCCTACAAACAGGAGGCTTTAAAAAGTAATTATTTTCTGTAATAATTACCTCAGAATAATGAAAGGACCAGTTTGTACCAAGTATTGCTAAAATTCCTACATTACCCTTTGGAGTAGTCCCACTGTATATAAATACAGCTTGAGAATCTTTACAAGTATAAAATTCTCCAATTATTAGTTCTTGTATCATACGAATATTAATTTTGCATAAAAGAAAAGAAATTGCGGAGTTGCCTCTTTACTCTCCGATAGTCCTCTGGGGTTAGGGGAGTACTGCCGTTGTTTGCGTCATGGGGATATTTAATAGTAACTATAATCCAAATTGAAGCGATTAGCGCTATCGTCATCACTGCTAGAACCACTAATGCGCTTCCCCATATAGGAATTGTCACCCACCACCATGACCAAGAAATTACATTAGTGAGTTTTAATACTATAAAAAGTATGCCTAATGCTGTAAATTTACTAGATAGAATTTTTTTCATAATTAGTGTTGTCTTAAATTTTTTACTTCAGCAATAATATATTGCCGCCTACATTTTTTTAATTTCTCAAATAATTCAACAAGAGTAGTTTCATAATGGAATATAGGCAAATATGATGATAAGGGAGTAAGAGAATTCTTTGCATATAAGTTAATCCTCCCTTTACAAAATCCTATATAATAAAATTCTTTTGCCTTCTTTCTTAATTTTTTTAATAATTTTACTTTCATAATTATAGAGTTTAAGATTAAAGGAAAGAGAAGTTGCTCCCTTTCCTTTAAGATTGATATCTTAGTCCTCTAGAATTTCGAAAGAGTAACTAAGGGCATTGTAAGATTCTGCTATCCTAGCTAAATACAAGCGAAGGCGCTCCAACGGACGAAGTTTTATCCATTCGGCTTTGCGATACCAATACGGAGACGTACTGGATCGCATGTGATCATACGCATCTTGTGACAATTTGATGCAGTATTTTGCATCTATTGCCACTCGCGGCGTGTGTTCGATAATTTTGGGCTCTTTAGAATTTTTAGTAGGTAGAGAAATTGTCTCAACAGCTCCGCGTACGAGGCTGCCTCCCTGCACTGTCATGCTCAGAAGGATTTTAGTTGTGTTATTCATAATAAAATAAATATCGTTATGTAACGATTTGTAGCCCATAGGAGAGTCGAACTCCTCTTTCAAGATTGAAAATCTTGCGTCCTAACCGATAGACGAATGGGCCATAAACCTACTATATTACTATAGTAGGATCTAAACCAAACTTAATTGGTTTTTCGTAATAGATTTTTTAACATTAAAATTTATCAATATGAAATTAAATAAACATTAATCCACATTGGTATCGCCAAAAGGATTCGAACCCATGCCCCA
>CAYJPF010000002.1:75207-103710 GCA_964372025.1 uncultured Peptococcaceae bacterium
TCTATCCAACTGAGCTATGGCGATAGTACTTTAGATATTCTGTATCTTCCTCCTATATTCTTGGAGAGCCTGTAATTCCTTAGCGAGCTCTGTGTTAGATCGATCTGAGTATCTTTCTCCCTTTAGAGTTCGCTCTATATTATTTATCTGCTGATCTAAGGAATCAATTATTTCTTCCTTAGTAGATTCTCCAGAATGCTCGGAAATTACAGTGAAGAATTCAGGAGACCAACTAAAATTAATATGCCTTCCTCCTTGGGTACATAATTCATAGTACTTTTCATGAACGCTGCTTATAATACATATTGTTCCACAGTATTCAGCCATGTCTCCTACAAATGTTGCTCCTATATTAACGTTCCCGTTCTCATTTTTATTTGCATCATACCAATCTAAGGAGTTAATGCGTACCTTAGTGCCTACTTTATATCTCATAAGCGTTTTGTTTAAGAATTAATAATAAATTTTCCATCAATAATAGTTAAGTAACTTTTAGGGAGAGTATCACAGAAATACACATTATCCCTATGAGTAACTAAATCATGTGGGGTATGCCCCACCACTTGAATATAATCTTTTACCTTACTTTGTAATAAAGAAGTAGGTCTTATCCAAATAGGACTTTGTGATATTGTATCACCGTAACCATTATATCCTTCAATAGTATTAAAAGTTAGTGTACGTTGTACATAGTCAGGATCTAATTGCTTATCTACTAATAAATTTAAATCCTCTTGTAATACTTTATCTAACCATACTTGAGAAACTCCCGCATGAGAAAATAAGATATTGTCTTTCTTATGTACAGGGACTAATATTCCTTCATTATATAATGATAAAATTCGAGTGCCTAATAATTTTTGAGTTAGTGGATTCCACCCTGAACAAGCCGTATTAGCCATATAATGGTGATCGTGATTTCCTAAACATAGGATACAGTTATCTTTGTATTTATCCTTTAATTGTAGAATATTATTAAAGTTATCTACTTGTTCCCTGGAAGAAGTTTTAGCATAACAATCAAAATAATCTCCCAAGAATATTATTTCATCAGGAGATTCCTTTTTAATAATCTTTTGCCAAGTGGAATACCCGTGAGTATCCCCTAATATTAATGTTTTCATAAGTATTATTCAGTGTCATACTTAAAAAGTTTAAAATAAATATAAGTAGGAGCATCCTCGATCAAGAAGATGCTCCCTTTGCGTCTCCAGATTTGGGCATTATTAAGAGGCCTAGGAGACTATATCATTATAAACTATTTGAGTTTATATTTATTTAAAAAATCAGTTACATCTAATAGTTTATACTCAGGCTTTAATTGCTCTACTTGAATAATTTCATAGTTAGATGTATCAACTATTACATTAAAATCAGCTCCGTGAGTAAATTGCATAGGCAATTGTTTATAATATCTATTACAAACTATATTAACATCTAAATGATAATATACCCTATGCTCAGTTGCTCTGTATAAATTAATTTTCATTATAATTAGAAGTTATTTTAAGTTTTTTATTCAAGTCTTGTTGTTTTTGTAGTCCGGGTAATAAATCATGATATAGCAATTCAGCAGATTTATGCAATTCATAAAATTCGTTAAACTCTGTAATATTGAAAAAATTGTAGAATGCAATAGATCCTCGGACCTTCGTTACAAAAATGTTATTCTTGTTTGTAAGTTCTAATATATTCTCAATGATCTTAATGTCATGGGGACGTATAGACGATTTTTTATCATTTAATTTTGACTCTATTGCCTTGATATTATCTTTTATATTCTTTATCATTTCTGATAAAGTTTTTACATTGATAGGAAGAAATGATAGGTAGCCTGTAATACTTCTTGTTTTGAAAAAATATGGATAATTTACTGAAGTTTCTATATATTGTGAATATATATCATAATCTCCTATAATAAAGAAATGTGCCCCAATCGCTCCTCTGTCATATGAATCATCATCAATAAATCTATTCTGGACCCATACTATTAACATGATTTTATTGATTAAAATAATAAGAATTTTAAATATCCACACTAATACATTTAAAAATTTGTTATGTAACACTAATCCATAATTAGATAGTTTTAAAACGCCTCTTTCTGCATATCGTCTTGCTTCGGTTCTTGTACAAAAATATTTTGTATATTTTACAGATTTATTGTTTTCTGTTAACAATTCGAGCTCTAATGGAAATGCTGTAATACAACCATCTCCACATGCACATGATGATGTTTCTTCTCCTATATGATATGACTCTATTTTATATGTTCTTCTACTATCGAATATTAATACTATAGAAGCAATGGTTAGTATTGCCCATAATAGCATTACCAATCTGTGTTTAATAATCGTATTTTTCATTAACATTTTAAATTTATAAAGGGTAGTTGAAATATAATTAATATCATCTATCAACTACCCCTTGATTACACATCTACTTTAGCAATGATTTACTATAATCCAAAATATAGTTGATTGCTCCATATTCAGGGTTGATTAGTCCCATAAACATCTCGTTATAATCAATCTTTGGAAGAATGATGGCAGACGCAATAACATAAATTACAGGAATAATAATTCTCCAATTCACTGTTGTCTTTGTCATGTTATTCAATTGAATCAAGCCTGTGAGCAAAAGAGCAAGTCCAATAACAAAGATAAATAAACTTTTTACACCTTCTACGAGGAATTTTTTAACCAATACAGTATAAACATGCTCTGCTGCAACACCAATGCCTTTAGCGATTTCGCCTACCGCAGACTTTACATCAGGATAAAGATCTCCAATAATATCTTTGCTGTCATTATATACAGTTGATACCATTGATTTTCCATCCCCATAGACGGTTTGTACCACATCTTTACTGTCATTGTAAACAGTTTCTGTTGCATCAGTAAAGTTGTTAGATTTTTGTGCAAATGTAAACGATGTACTACTGATTGTGAACATTGCTACAAGAATAAATTTAAAAATGTTTGATTTCATAATAAAATAATTTTTAATGCTAGATGAATTTATTTTTTTGATTGTTGTTTTGCTGCATTACTAAAATCTTGTCTTAAAATCGTATATGCTTCATTTACGATAGAAGTAAGAGAATCTACAGTAGGTGTCATAACTCTTTTTGTATCTTTGTAAATAGAATCCACCTGAATAATAACATCTGGGATTTGTTTTGTTAAATTTTGTAAATCCTTGGATATTTCTGATTTTGAAATAGCATCCAAGATCATTGTCAATGTGGAAGGATTCTGTTGAGTTTGTCCTATGACCGGTAATGCGAATATACCAATCACACAAATCGTTAAAAATGTTCTTTTCATAATTTAAATGTAAATTATTTTAATTAATGTTCACATAGTGGATATAAGCAGTTTCACCTGCCTATATCCTATAGTTTAATAAACATAAATGTATAAACTTTAGCCAACGCAACAATGCCCAACCCTAAGTTGTATATGTCATTGTAGGTATCATTTCGAAGTCTTCCTTAGTTAAACTGGCTTTCACCACCCACTTAGACCGTTGGCATAGTTTATATATTACTTACGAGATTTAGTGAGAGGTTCTAATAGTAGTAGGAGTCCTCCTAATATAATAGGAAGTCCCATTATGATGCCTATAATAAGGCAGATTGTTGAGAGTGCGTTCATATGTTTTAAAATTTAAAAATTATCCATAATATTCTATTTTATCGGAGATAGTATCTTGAATAGCTATTTTCCCCCACATTTCTACAGTTCTACTGTTATTAGTATAATTGTCGAGGTTGTCTAATCTATGGCGCTTTAATTGTTTATTATGATACCTTTTTAGAAATTTTCTCATAGCTTCATCATAAGACATTGCTTTTACAGTGTCTATGACATTATCAGGATGAATCCATATATTTCCAAATAATCCCACTGTCTCATAGATATTATATGATCGCATTATTGATACCTGCTTTCTGAGTTTTTTAAAATGTTTTGCTTTCATAATACTATAGTTTATTTATCCTCTACATACTCTACTAGAAAGTAGTTATCCCCAAATAATAATATTTGAAGAACTATAATATATATCATTTGGCGTTCTCCACTATAATATTTGGTTATATATGGTCTTGTCCCATTTTTGGGAAATACAGTGGATTCCATCTCTGAATTTACTTGAAATCTTAGGAAGTTAGAGTTATCATGAGATCTTTGTAATATTCCTGAGCAAGGATTATGTAGATGTACATTCTGATTGCCTCCTTTTAGGGAGATGTTTGTGGTATTGAACATAATAGTTTAGATATATGGTAACTAATTTAATTTTAAAATATCATTATAAGGCGTATCAAATAACAAATATGTTTTTCCATGCTTGGATGATATTTCACATGATTCGTATCCAAGGTTCTCGATGGTGCCGACAGACAAAATACTATTATCAGATATTTTTTTTATAAAAGTCACATGATCTCCTTTTTTCAATTTGGTACCATTGATATCAAAATTTTTCGGCTCAGCTTTTTCTTGCATGACCATATTCAAATATTTTTCAAAAAGCACATCAATATATTCTTCTCTTTCTATGCAAGGTTTTTTTGGATAATACAACTGTATATTGGATATTCTTTCAATCAGTTCACCTATAGTGAGTGTTGGTATAAGATTTGGACGAGGATTATTACGGTCTTCCGGTGTATTATACATTGGAACAAACACTGTCCAATCTCTCCCGGTTTTTCCTATTCCTTTATATACTAAAATAGTCCCATACATATCAACACCCATTTCTAATAACTTTTTGCATTGGGCTACATCTAAATATTGTTTCATGATATATTATTTTATTTCAATTTCCATAAAGTTTATATGGCTTTATCTATTTTACAACACCTTGATTAATAGGATCAAATTCTTCGAATGGGATTACATCATCAGGTATATAATTGCGTCCTGATTTTAGTCCTTCTCTAAATACCTTGCCTTTGCCTGCGTAATAACCTAATCCCCATCTCTTCTTGGGCCTCCATCTATACATCATTGGAGTACCAATTTCATAGTCATCTTCTACTTCCATGGTTACGTCACTCGTATATGGGCTAATAATATTCTCTAGGCCCTCTTCATACTTTACCTTTATAATAAGACGACCTCTGCCATTAGTAGTAGTTAATGCTAAAGGTATAGTATTTAATTTACTTCCTCCATATAAAAGAGCTTTATAATCTTTGTTCTCGAATCTTTCTTCATCAAAAGGAATAATCTTTGTTTTCATAAGTATGTTGTATTTTATTAATTGTTTAAATTTTATTTTCCAAATGTTAAACCTTTTATTATCCTATTTAGAACATCTATCTTTCGAGTTCTGATATTCTCCTTTAACTCTTTAATGTATAAGTTGTATACAAAGAACTCTTCTGAGACAAAATCTTGTTTGCAAGTGCAATCTTTGTAACATTGGCAGCCGTTATGCTCCGTTTTATACCTGGTTCTACTCAATCTATGAGTATCAGAATTTTCAATTATTGATTTACCTATCTTTTTAATTTCTATTGCCATATTCTCATTCGCCCGATAGTATCCTCGGTGCAGGGGTTAAGGTTAGTGACTTTAATAAATTTACTAATATTTGTGGATGTGTATAGTATCACCCATACACACCCGAGAGCACCAGAAAAACCAGCTTTCAATATAACCTGCAAAGAATAATGATTTATATTCTCCTACATATTCAGGAAATCTTGGGGCTCGAACCCACGCTTCAATGCTCTATAGAATATTTGAACTTGCAAATATCCAGTAATGAAATAAACAGATAATTTATTTTAATTTAATACAAGTTTTACAAAATGCAATGATTAATATCTGTGGGATTTAGTGCCATATATTATTAAGATAATGGTTAATATTTACAATTAATTGGGGAATTTATACAAAAACAATTAATAAAGCTATAATAAAATGCATTAAAATTAATGATAATATTATAGTTTATTAATTGAGTTGGAGAGAGAGTGAGTAAATAAAGGTAATATTTACTTTGAAGTACAGGATGCGAGAGTCGAACTCGCACAGTCATTACTGACTAGGGGATTTTAAGTCCCCCGTGTCTACCATTTCACCAATCCTGCATCAAAAGACTTTACCCCTATTTCACAACAGTAGTAAAGTAAAGTAAAGTAATTAAATAGAATTAAAAGATACTTATAGTATCAATCAAAGATGTTGTGGACCCTATTAGAATCGAACTAATACTCCCCTTCTCAGAGGAAACTACACTAACCTATGTAGAGGGCCCTATTATATATAGGTGTAAATAAATGCATGATAACAGAAGACTAACGATATTATTTTGAAAGAACGTCTATTTACTTACACCTATATTTAATGTTTATCTCCTGTATGTTATCCAAGGGCCTTCGGCCAATAGATATCATAGAGAGAATAAAGGAGTAGTTAAAGCAATCCCCGAAGGGATTGCCTTAGCTAAACCAATGTCATTAGAATGACATGTTGTTGAATTTGATTGCATCAGGCACGATCATGTAGATTGAGTTAGGTGCGAAGTTAAGCATTTGCTTACCCTCGACGGTTGCCAACACGAATCCCGCAGATGCTTTTACTGGACCAAAGCGAAGATCGAGTGGTTTACCTGTAGCGAACGAGTTGTCAAAGGCAGTAGCAATCATCTCGGTCTTATCCTTATCCTCGTCGAAAGTGTAGCGAACTGTGTATGCGCCTGCGCGAGTTACTACCTTGCCATGCTCGTCCAACATAGGCATGCGCTTACCTGTTGTAGCATCTGTTGTGAAGATAGCTTGAGGTTGGATAGAAGTGATTGTAACGCCTTTGCGTTGAAAAGCTTCCTTAGATGCTCTCGATGCCATTGCAAATACATCGAACTCTGCGATAGAGTTCTCGGCTACATCTACGCCTACAGCTGCTGCTGCTGGGTCAGTAACTACTGGCTGTGCTGCTGCACCTACTGCGTTAGTTGCTTCGCCTCCGTTCTCAACGTTGCGAAGAATGAATTGTTGCTTCATCATAATATGAATTGAATTGTGGGACTATGCCCGATTAATATGTATTGTATACCTTGCGTTAGCAAGGGTCGTTTCGAAGAATGTTAATAATTATCCCGAGGAATATACCTATATATAATAGGTATATCCTAAGGATAAGTGACTAAATGAATATCAACTCGGTACCGAAGATGCGATCATCTACAATACGCATTGTCAATAATGCAGAGTGCGCTCCATGCTTTAAATGGATGTTTTCCCCCGAAATGACGCAATGTAAGATAGTATTCCCGATAGCGAACTTTACGAGGAAATCATCGTAAGAGTGTATACGATCCATTGATAGTACAGTAACCTCTCTTAGTTGACTTGCATATGGCATAGCGATAAGCTCGATAGAGCCCTTCTCGATCATTAGTGGCATATCTGACAACATCGCTATTTGCGAGAAGTCATACACTACTATAGAAGCTGTAGCACAGCATGGAGAGAATCGTGATGGGAACTGTGCATCAGCGAATGCTTCTTGCGATACTCGTGTAACATACGTTGAGGCAGCATCTTCTTCGAAGTGGTACGTCATCATGTACTCTTTAGGAGAGTTTGTTGCAGGGACTTCTTCGAGGGCGTCGATGTAGATCAGAGTAGTACGTAGATCAGTCATAGTATAATTGGTATTAGTTAATATGCGTCAGTGGGGTCTTATATGAAGACTTTCGGTAAAAATAATCACACACTCTCCATTAGGAGAGTGCATGATTTTTGCGTATTATTGGCGACGCCTCGCGCAGTTAGTTTTGCTAATACTCATCGTCCAACTGCATGCAGTGTTGGCCCGGCGCACTAATCACCCACGTATCTATTAGCTATTGCTATACGTGGCACCCGTAGGATGTGCTGCTACTGATCACCGTAGTCCGTGGCGGATTGGGATATCCGCTACATGATAATAACTATGTTTCCCACACATAGCTATTTTATAAAAGAGCTGTTATATCGCTATCTATGTGCCGCTCATTACGCACATAGAACCACGGAAGTACTTAACGGAGTACTTCGTATCCGCTACATCCCTGCTTACGCTCCGGCGATGTAGATGGAGTAAACCTTCGCGAAACACTTCTGCATACTGAGTGGTAACTCAGATGCCCAAACGTTAGGCTGAAGGTTAGACAATAACATTGACCGGTGTGTTACGATAGTGCATCGTAGTATAATTGGTATTAGTTATTGTTGTTACGTGGGTATTAGGTTGGTATTAGGGGTGGACGTTGTCGTGGACGTTGTCGTGGACGTTGTCGTGGACGTTGTCGTGGACGTTGTCGTGGACGTTGTCGTTATTTTCGTTTATCCTTGCTTTAGCAAGGGTCGGTAAAAAAATTAACCGGGGGGAGTATCCCCACGGAGAATTTTGACCCCCGAATGGGGGTGGATATCCCACCCTCAAACACCCTCTCACAATTTTTAAATTCCAAAAAATTTTTATAATTTTTTTATTTTTGCTTTACCTTAGCTCTTGTATTACACAATTTATTTTAGTATTATTCCCACTAAGTTAATCACTGAGTAAAAAATGCTATAGTAAGGGCCTAAAAACTTATTACATTTTGTAAATCTATTGCAAATTAAATTTATTTTACTTACATTAGCGTTCGAAGATAATTTAGCAAGAGTTAAATTATTACGGCCAATATCCTCCGTAAGACGAGAGTACTTGGCCCAGACGTCGGGTTGGCTCTAGAAATACTAAGAGTGTTGTCCCCGATACTTCAAAAAATTGCCATTATATAAACTGCTTTGCGCTGACGGGGGGCAACTTTACCGTACAAGGAACTAGCGCCGTTCTACTAAGGAACAAGAATGACATCAAAGATGTTGAATTAAGGGGGATGAAAAGACTGGGGGTAGTGAAGTTAATGGTTAAAGTGGGGGTATGGTAACATACAAGCTGTATAGCGTTCCTCTGAGACGGTATGAAAATATGGTCTTTAGGACTGCTATATCTATATAAGAAGTAAAATAA
Organism: uncultured Peptococcaceae bacterium; assembly: GCA_964372025.1. Classification (GTDB taxonomy): domain Bacteria; phylum Bacillota; class Dehalobacteriia; order UBA4068; family UBA4068; genus CAYJBP01. The sequence continues at coordinate 84,234 of CAYJPF010000002.1, forward strand.
TTCAAAAAAAGTTGTTAAAAAATTTGGAATTCTCAATTATTATACTTATATTGTATTATATTAAAGCAATAGCTTTATCAACTTAATACAATATATTTATGAGAAAACGTTTTGCAATTCCTGAGGAATCTATTATTCCAGACTATACAATAGAGAAGATTACTTACTCCACTGAAGAGTACGATGTAACTATTACCTACTTTGAAGGATCTCAATCATTAACATATACTTTAAAATGTGTAGATTCAATATCATAGGTCAATCTGATTCAGAGTATCTTATCCTAGAGAATGGATATAAATACCTATGTAAGAAAAGGTCTTTATCAGTATTTAAAGCTTCTCTACGTAATATTCTTCCAGAATCTTACTTAGACTACCTCAATAAAGAGGAATTCGCTGAGTATCCTCTAGAGGCTATTACTACAGACCTCAATAGAGTTCTTATTAGGAATACTAATAATGGTAATATTACTTGGGCTAGAAAGTTTCATATAACTCCTTCTACATTATTACGTACTACTAGTTTGTCAGAGGAATATGTTTCTAGACTTAAAGAGTCTTTAGGGGATTTTTATGATTATTCTAAATGTACTCCTAATAGTACTACAGATAATGTAATTATAGGTTGTCCTATTCATGGGGAGTTTACCATACGAGTAGATAATGCTATTTACGGCAGCTCCTCTTGTCCTCATTGCGTAGCAGAAAGAGTTTTTCCTACTAAAAAGAATTTTTCCAAAGCATTGCAACAAAATGATTCCGAGGGATATATTATATTATATACTATTCAAGATTTAGAGGAAGATACTATTCATATTAATATCCACTTATCCCCTAAATTATCTATTATACCAAAGCTCCCTCAGAAGTTTAAGGTATTAGATATGACTTCTTACTCTGCCTCAGCAGAAACACTATATAATACTTTCATAAGTATTCAGAAGAAATATAGGCACATGAGGAATATTCCAAAGACTAGTTTTCCTAATAGAGGAAGTAGTTTTAATCCTTCTATTAAGGAAGAATTCCTCAACATACTACGTTCGTTATAAGTAAAAAGGTATATAGTTACTATCTTAGTAATTGTATACCTTTTCTCTTGTATTTTATAAATATTTTGATTATTCTTACAACATATTAATCGCGGGTATAGTGTAATGGCAGCACAATAGTCTTTAATAATTATTTATATATGATTTGTAGTTTTTGTAAAAAAGAGATTTTAAAAACAAGGAGTAAAAGGAATAACACAAAATTTTGCTCTAGAGAATGTTACTTAGAATACAAAAAGAATAAGCGATATCAAGAGTATCTTGCTTATCCGGAACGGTTTTATGGGCAGCAAAATATGCAAAATTTAAAAAAACATTTTTTAAAGGAGCAAAATTTTAAATGTGCCATCTGTGGCACATTAAATATTTGGAAGGACTCTCCGTTAATATTTGTTTTAGACCATATAGACGGGGATTCTAGAAATAACTTTAGAGAAAATCTTAGATTGGTTTGTCCTAATTGCGACAGTCAGTTGCCTACGTTCAAATCTAAAAACAAAAATTCTACTAGAAAAAGATATATAAATATAACGGAGCGTACTGTTAGAAATGATAGTACTGGACGGGATGATAACGGTGAACTCTTAACAGATAATGCTGATGACAACGCCGTCGGAATGGACTAAACCCCAGCCGCTAGAGAGTAGATAATTCCGCACCTACAGGCATTGCCCATGGTGAAGACGTACTCCAGACCACAAACATATTATTGGTAGCGAAAGCTATAGTGGTACGCAAAACTATAAAAAAGGGCTTCCAACCCCCTTGGTCTCTGTTCGAGTCGGAGTACCCGTGCTAACGAAGTGGAAAACTTTATTTCCCTTCATAACTAAATTCAAAATTATTTATGAAACAAAAATTCTTTACTTTTGCTGAGGCACTCCTTAAAGTGCAAGCTAACCCTCAATATCTAGCGATGACTAGAGCTAAATATCAATCTAATGGGTGCTCTTCTTTTGTTGAGGAAATTCTTCCTATGTTTGGCGCAGATAATCCTTATCCAATGCTCCAAATGACAACTGTATGCGATGAGTCTATTCGTACACAAACATACATTCCCACCCAAGATGATATGCATTCTTGCAATTGGTACATCATAGATGTATCTACAGAAATGTCTCTTCCTAAAGAAGTAGCTAAACCCCTCAAGAAAACTTTTGACGCCCCTAAGCAGGATGTCCCTAAAGAAGATCGTGAGGAGCAAATCATTCGCCAACTATATGGCCTAATTAAACTTTTTAAGGATGAGTAAATTATTTTTTGATTCAGACGCAAAATCTTTATTAAAAAATAGCATTGATGAAATTGCATCAGCAGTAGCGAGTACGTTCGGCCCAAACGGACGTACCGTTATTATAAATGACGGGAATGAGCCCAAAGTGACTAAAGACGGGGTGTCTGTTGCGAGAGCAATAAGTTCATCTAATCCATGTAAAAATACTGGATACTTCTTTATTAAAGAGGCTGCTGAAAAGACTGCTAAAGAGGCAGGTGATGGAACAACTACTTCCACAATAATTACTCAGCAGCTAATACATTTAGTTACTGAGGCTCTTGAGAAAGGGATTTCCCATAGAGACATTAGGGCCGCATTAGAGGAGGATTTTCACAAAGTGAGTACCTCCCTATTAAAAGAGGCTACTCCCATCGAAGGTAATTTAGACCTTATCAAGCACATTGCCTTGACTTCATCTAACTACGATGAAGAGGTTGCAGAAGTTATTTCTACTATATATAATACTATAGGCTTACAAGGAATAATATCTCTTGAGAAATCTAATTCATTGGATGGTGTGAATTACTCTATAGTAGAAGGAATCCAATTGAATCGAGGATTCAATTCTGCGTATTATATCAATGATCACACTAATAAAGTATGTACTCTATCAGAGCCAGATATACTAATATTTGATGGTATCATCAATGACGGTAAACAGTTATTTAGATTTTTAGAGGGGTCTGCGAAAACAAACACTCCTTTGGTACTAATTGCACATGACTTCTCTCCTGATGTAGAAAAAGCTGTTTTAAATAATGTTCGAGGAGAATTGCTCAAAGCAGTCACTATTAAAATTCCAGGAACTGGGGAATATAGAACAGATTTATTAAAGGACATCGCTGTATTAACTAACGGGGGAGTAAATACTTCTTGGCAAAATATTACGTTAGGAAAAGCTACCTCAATTACTGCGTCTAGGACTGATACTTCTATAATTGGGGGATACGGAGATACTGCGACAATCGCAGCTAGGGTAGCGGAACTAAAAGCTTCGCTAAACAATGATCTACCACAATATCTTATAGAGGACGTAAATCAAAGGATTGCGAAGCTTTCCGGAGGAATAGCCGCTATTTTTGTAGGGGCTCCCACAGAACTAGAGCGTACTGAAAGAATGGATAGGATTGAAGACGCTGTATGTGCAGTATCTTCAGCCATTTCTGAAGGAGTTGTGCCGGGAGGAGGATTAATTCAAGAGAGACTATCTAATGTATTATCTGAAGATTCTTTATTAAGGCTAGCGTTGCTCCGTTGCCGTAACATTCTTACTGAGCAATCTCCTTTCTTAACCCCGGAGTATATACAAGCTAATAATGTAGTAGATCCCGCTAAGGTAACGAGAGTCAGTATTAAGAACGCACTGTCTGTAGTATATATGTATTTATCCACAGATTGCGTAATAGTAAATTCAAATATAGAATATGAATATGATTCTCAACAAAAAATTGGGTATAATCAATACGGATCCGTATAAAACTATGCCCAAACAAGACCCTGCAGTTAAGGAATCTTATAATAATATTCCAGTTATATACTGCGCTAAATGTAATTCCCTAGATATTATAGAATGTCTTAATGACTCTATTGGGGAATATTGTAATAAATGTGGCTGTACTATTACTAACAGCACCCACATTTCAAATTGACTAAAATTAACTAGCAATGAGTGATAATAAACTATCATACGACGATTTAAAAACCCTATGCAGCCAACTTCAAGAACAGAACGAAGCTTTTAAAGGACAATTGAGTAACTTAATGGGAGAGTATCAAAAAGCTATGGAAATGGTTATGGGAAAGCGACTGGATGCACTCCTTAAAGTAATTGAGTTTAAGGAATCTTTCTCACCTGAATTTGTTGCAGAAACTATCTCTACAATAGAGGAGATGCTCAAAATTCCCGCTGCGAGCGAGGACAAAGTACTTTCTTAATGAACACGCCGTCGCATGGTAACGCAGATGTAGTTTCTTTAAGGACTACATTTGATGAAGCACCTTCTAATTTTTTTATGGTGTGGCTCCAATTCATTCAGCCTTTACATGGTCTGTCTATGAGGGACATGCGGTTATTGGCAGCAGTGCTATATCATAGATTCCTCCTTTCGGAAGTTATCTTAGACGACGAGCTAGTAGATGACCGCTTATTTAGCAAATCTGTTAAAAAAGACATTAGTGCGATGACTGGGTTCTCCTCTAATTCTCTAGAATCTACTTTTTCTAAATTTAGAAAATTAAATATATTTGATGGCAGAACTGTTAATAAGAAATATCTTCCCTCCCTTGAAAGAACAGGGGACTATTATAGACTGATTCTACATTTTAAGATAGATAGGAATGAGAAAAAATAATGACTATCTTCCGGAAATATTTGAAAAGGCTGCAGTAGAATTTGATTTACCAGTAAAAACAGTAGAACGCGCCTATAATGAGTATTGAAAATGAGTGAGGAGCTCTTTAGAAAGCCTATCTATTCCCCCGGATTTATCCGAGGAAGAACTACGTAATGCTTCAAATAGCATCAACATCCCTAGTTTGGGAAAATTCTATATATCCTATAAAACATATAGAAATATTATTACTAATACAAAAAATGATAAATATTAAGAAAATTAAACCTATGTTCACTAAGATGCTGGTAACAGCAGATGTATATACTCCTGAAGAGTGTATGAGTAATGGCATTATTGAGTCTGATAATGTAGGCCTCCTTAAAGCTACACAAACAGTAGTGGAGGTAGGAGAGGCCGCTGCACCAATTACAGAAGGCCAAATGGTATTCCTCGACCTTACTAAGTATGTGAAACGTAAGTACGAGAAAGACTCTGCAAAAGCAGATATGGGGGATGAGTATTACAACGAGATAGAAACTTTTAATGTCCCTACAATTGTAATGGACGATGTTACATATCTTTTAGTGGATCGTTCTGATGTTCAATTTATTGTTACTGAATTTGAAGAGGTTTAGACTCTTATAGCCCTCGATTAGAGGGCTTTTTTATTATATATCTATATGAAATTATTTAATTACAAAGATTACAAATTACAAATTTCTCCAGAAGCGTATGCCCTAAAACCCTTTGCAAAATTAGTAAAACGTGATAGAAGCAAGGACTATAACCAGTCTAATAAAGAACTCGCTTATTTATATTTTATGTATGATCCACGATCGGACTTTTCGTTTGAAATAAATGAAGAAGATCGTAAGGAACGAGTAATAGCTAGTGTGGGACTCTCTCCTACATGGGAGCCTGATAAAGTTATGCTAGAAGCAATTGAACTATATAAAGAACTCACTACTACTAGTGCTTCTATACTCCTCACAAATACTAGGGTATTGGTGAATAACATAAGCCATACATTCTCTAATTTAGACATGTCTGCCCTTGATAGCGACGGTCGCCTATTGCACAATATGGGCCAAATTATGACTGCTGTTAAGCAAGTACCTAGTGTTATTAAAGAATTAGCAGAGGCAGAGAAAACTGTTGCTAAAGAAATTGAAGCTGCAGGTAAAATGCGTGGAGATAAACAAAAATCTATTTTAGAGGACGGACTACAAAATTATTTACATAGTAATGATTAATACAAATAAATATCAAACAAAGATTACTCAGGAATTACAGGATTCCCTACATCCAGAAATTTGGGCAGATTTTTTAGATATAGTCAGTAATATAGAGTTTATAAAAAATCTTATTTCTCCAGAGAGGAAATATGCAAAAGATTTGCCAAGGGACGGATCTGGCAAAATTATAGTAGATCTTTTAAACCCTCATATTATAGAGAATGCAGATTATTTTAGACAAGCTGCCCTACATTATCAGAAGCACGGGTGTTATACTAAACTATCTCCAAATAGTAATCCCAAGTCTGAGTATGGGCAATGGATGAAGAGGGAGGTATTAAGATGTTTAGAAGGGATGGTTCGACCAGAGGATGGTGAATGAATTACTGGAGATTTGTATTTTTATTTAAATTATCTTCCCATTATTCAAACTAAATTACGTCCAGGAACTAAGATTGGAGACCGTGTTGTGGATTTTCCAGAATTTTGGGAGGGAGTATACCTTAGATTCCATTACTTAGATCAAGCGCGTAATGGAGGTAAATATGATAATTTTGAGGGAGGTAAGCACGCTGTAGAAATTGCAAGCAGAGGTAAATCCAAATCGTATAGTGCAGCCTCTATATTATGTAAATATTTTTTATTGGGAGAATCACTTGTTTCGTATGACAAAGTAAAATGTTTAGTGGCTTCTTACCAAAAAGAATATCTTATAAAAGATGGTACTTTGAATAAATTTTTAGATGGCATAGATTTTTGTGCTAAATTTACTGAATTTCCAAGGAGTCGCCTAAAAAATTCTATGTCTGAAATGCAGTGGGTATCTGGGTATATAGACCAAGAGTCTACTATTCCAAAGGGATCGCAGAATGAAATACTAGGAGTAGCAGTTAAGGATGATCCTGATAAAATACGTGGTAAACGGCCACTATGAGAAGAGTCGACTGTCCCTACTCCAAATGGCATTAGGGTATGAAAAGATATTAATATTGGGGATGAGTTATTCAGCAAAGATGGTACAATCACTAGGGTAATTGATAAAACTGACTCTGAAATAATGTCTGTATACTGTATAGAATTAGAAGATGGTAGAGTAGTTTATGCGGGAGAGGAGCATCCATTTGAAGTCTTGTACAAAAGCGGGAGAAAGTACCAATCTTCTATTATGACTACTATGGAAATATTAGAAGACTTAAACCCCTTGGAAGGGTCCTCCGCTACATTATTTTTTGAAAACTGCTTAGCTGTAGATTATTTAGATAAAAATATTCCGCTGAATGCGTATACTATGGGACTCTGGCTTCCAAAAGCCGAGATTAATCTCTCAATACCTAATAGTATAAAAGTGTTTTTACCCTACTCTGAATGAGAACATGTTTATAAGTATATCCCATATAATGTTTGTTCTAAATTTAGAACTAATTATTCCAGACATTTGGAGATTGGGTTTAATATAACTGATCACTACTTATTCTCCGAGAATTTTTATAAGGATAATTTAGATAAACTAACTAAAGACTATATTTATAATTCTGAAGAAATTCGCAGAGATTTATTATCGGGTATCCTGGACGCCATTGGAAATCCTAAACGTACTGGTAAAATTTTAGTTAAGCATCCAAATAAGCACTTCATAGAGTTTACCACGCATCTATGTAGATCATTGGGGATGACAGTGTATACCAACAACAGGGTACAAGAAGAAGGCATTATTATTATTGCTGATGACAGTAGACTACTAAAATCAAGTAAAAAAGCAGAACTAAGTAATATAGCTAAATCACATTTGGTGAAAGTTCGAAGTGTTGTTTATATGGGAGAATTGCCTGCTTTTTGTGTAACTGTGGACCATGAGTCTCATTTACATTTAATTGAGGAGTATGTGGTGACACATAACAGCAATAAAGTAATCTATGAGGAGTTTGGAGCATTTAAGCAGTTTCTTGACACTTGGCAAACGGCACTTCCTAATGTACAAGAAGGGCCCACTGCATTTGGTCAAGCTTGGGCAATCGGAACTGGCGGTAGTGAAGGCAGTGATTTTTACGGTGCTTTAGAGATGATTCGATTTCCCGAAGGTTATAATGTATATGCTCTTCCCAATTTATATGACAAGGGGGCTACGGGACAATCTAAAACAATCTTTTTTTATCCTAGCTTTCTCAACCTAAAGGGCCACTATAATAAAGATGGAGTATCTGATGTAATCGGGGCAATACTAGCGGAGCTACAAGAACGTCACAAATTAAAATACAATTCATCTGACCCTATAATGCTATCGAGAAGAAAGGCAGAATTTGCCTTCACTATTACTGATGCTATTATGCGTAGGGATAGTAATGTCTTTCCTGCAGACCAATTGAATGATAGAATCCTAGAATTAGACTCTAATCCGAAGAATGCAGAATCATTATGGGTAGGAAGACTTATCCAAGATCAGAAAGGAGTAGTCACTTTTGCTCCAGATACTGCTCTAACTCCAATTACTAAATTCCCACATAAAGATAATAAATTAGAGGGAGCGGTGATAATTTCTAAAATGCCTGAATTAGATTCTTCTGGAAAACCTACTTGGGGAAGGTATTGTGCAGGAATTGACCCTTATGACAATGACCAAGCAGAGACATTGTCTCTAGGTGCAATTTACGTATTTGATTTATTTACAGACGAAATTGTATGTGAATATGTGGGTAGACCAGCTTTTGCAGCGGACTTCTATGAAATATGTAGAAGAATGCTTATCTTCTATAATGCACAAGCTAATTATGAGAATAATAAGAAAGGATTGTTTACTTACTTTTCGCAGCACAATAGTTTGTATTTATTAACAGATGCATTCGATTACCTCAAAGATAAGGACCTAATTAAGGGATCTATCCTAAATAATACTCATAAGGGAACTACTGCTACTAAGCCTATTCAGTCTTATGGACGTAGACTATTGAGAGATTGGTTACTAAAACCTTTTAAAATAGTTTCTTCCATGGAGGTAGATGGGGAAGAAGTAGAAGTAGATAAAACAGTTAATTCTATTAATAAATGTTTTTATAGAGCACTTATGCAGGAGTTAGCAATGTGGAATATAGATGGCAACTTCGATAGATACGATGCCCTATTAATGGTAATGCTATTAAGGGAACATAGATTAATCTCTTGTGGAACAACTGCTCCATCTGAACATCTTCAGAACAATGATTCCTCATACTTGGGAAATGATGATTTTTTTACTAAAAATTATGATCAACGTCTAAGAAAAATAGATTAAGTAATAAATGCTAATAGGTGAAATGAATACTTATGAAATATTATAAAAGTATTGTTTTATTCTATTAGCATTTGTATATTGTATTATATTGTATATAATACAAACTAATTAAAAAATAATTTTATGAGTACAGGAAATTTACCTCCACAAATGCTTTCATTTAGTAAAAAAGATAAATCGTGGAGAAAACAACATTTGGATTGGGCAGATAAACGTACGTACTTTTTTGGAAATACTATTAGAAACTCATTAATCAAGAAGAGAATTAATTATAACTTAATTAATGGTATGTTAGATATGCGCGATGTTGAGTTGATTTTAAATCCTGATAGTATTAATGCATTGTATGTACCAGACGCTGTACAACACTTCCCTATTATGAATTCTAAACTGCATGTTTTGCAGGGAGAAGAGTCTCGTAGGAGATTTGATTTTAGAGTAATAGTGTCTAATCCCAACTCTATCAGTGAGGTAGAAAATAATAAAATGGAGGCTCTAAAAGCTACTATCAACACAATGATCCAAGACGAGGGTATGTCCGAGGATCAATTTGCCGCAGAATTAGAAAAGACTGCATATTATTATGACTATCAATGACAGGATATCATAGAGATGCGAGCAAATACTTTGCTAAATCATTACATCAAAGAATTGTCCATTTACAAAACCTTTAATGAAGGGTTTATGGACGCTATGATTTGTGGGGAAGAATTATACCAATGTGATATAGTTGGGGGAGAACCTACTTTTGAAAGGCTAAATCCCCTTAAAACACATATTTTTAAAAACGGATATTCCTCTAAAGTAGAAGACGCGGACCTAATAATTCTAATTGATTTCTGGAGCCCAGGAAAAATACTAGATAATTATTACGATGTATTATCTAAAAAAGACATCAAATCTATAGATTCTCTTAGGGATTCCTTTACTACGGATTCGATGCAGAATTTCGATGAGCGAGACGCTTTTGTAAATACAGCTGATATAAATGGCACAGATATATCCGGAGGAGCCGTTATTGAGAACTTCTTAATGATGGGACAATCTGGAGTGTCTGCCACTAGTAATTATTATGATTTACAAGGCAATATCCGGGTGCTTAGGCTTTACTGGAAAAGCAAGAGAAAAATTAAAAAGGTCAAATATTACGACGTAAACACAGGAGAAGAACAATATGATTTCTTTCCGGAAAATTATGTTATTAATAAAGATCTTGGCGAGGAAGAGACTATAATGTGGATTAACGAAGCTTGGGAAGGGACAAAAATTGGCCCTAATATTTATGTTAATATGCGTCCCCGAATCGTTCAGTACAACAGACTATCTAATCCTTCGCGATGTCATTTTGGAATAGTTGGTTCTATCTATAATTTAAATGAGTCTAAACCTTTCTCTTTGGTAGATATGATGAAACCGTTTGCTTATTTTTATGATATCATATATGATAGATTAAATAAGGCTATTGCGGCTAATTGAGGCAAGATTGTGAAGCTTGATTTAGCACAGGTACCAAAGGGCTGGGAAATTGATAAGTGGTTATACTATGCTAAAGTTAATCATATAGCAGTAACAGATTCTTTTAAGGAAGGAAATGGTGGAGCAGCGCATGGTAAATTAGCTGGGGCTATGAATACCCAGGCTAGTGGAGTAATTGATGCCGAACAAGGTAATTATATCCAACAACATATTGCATTACTAGACTTTATTAAGAGTGAGATGGGGGAAGTTGCCGGAATTTCTAGGCAACGAGAAGGACAGGTAAGTAATCGAGAGACTGTAGGAGGAGTAGAGAGGGCCAACCTCCAATCTTCTCATATTACCGAATGATTATTTACTAAGCATGATGATGTTAAAAAAAGAGCTTTAGAGTGTTTTGTAGAGACTGCTAAAATAGCTATGAAAGGACAATCTAAGAAGTTTCAGTACATTACTTTTGAGGGAGCAATCAAGGCCATGGACATAGATGGATCAGAGTTTTCTGATAATGATTATGGAGTATTAGTGGATGCCTCCCCAGATACACAACTGCTAACATCTAAGTTAGAAACCCTTGCTCAAGCAGCTTTACAAAATCAAACTTTAAATTTCTCATCTATTATGAAGATTTATACATCGGCTTCTCTTTCTGAGATACAACGTATTATAGAAAAAGACGAACGTAATAGAGAAGAGCAAATTACTCAGCAAGCTCAAGCAGAACAACAGGCTGCTCAACAACAGCTTCAAGTCCAGGCACAGCAGGATATGCTCAATAAGGAGCATGAAGATAGGCTGAATCAACGAGACAATGATACTAAATTATTGATTGCAGAAATGCAGCTTCAAAATAAAGAAGTCCCAGTTGTGGATAATTCTATGGATCAGGCGAAGTTAGATCAGGCTGATAGACACTTTTCTGAAAAACTTCATTTTGATAAAACTAAATCCAAAGAAGAATTAGCTCTAAAGAAAAGAGCTTTAAATAATAAATCTACTACATAATATGATCAAATATGTAAATGGGTTAGGTCAAATATGGGTGGGGGTCTCTCCACCCGCTGAAGACCTAACAAACACATTGTGGCTGCGCCCTAATAAATGTCTTCCACAGAAGATGGAATTACTATATTGGGACAAACAAAGCACGGCTTGGAGAGAACTATGTTCTCCCAGTGGATGCCCATGTACACAAGACGGATACGTCCTTTATGCGGACGTGTCTAATGGGGTTCAAGTGAATCCCACTATGACAGAATATACCTTAGGCTTAGTCAATTCTGCAGCAAAATTATTGGCTATTATTCGAGAATATTCAAATGCAGATTCAGTAGAGATTGAGCTTCAGTACGAATTAGATAAAGCTACTAGAACCATTCCGATTCAAACAATTCAATCAAGTGTACATAATACCGAATTAATTTATGAGTTGTTATTTACAGAGATTACAGAGGAGTTGGATATCCGATCCGCTAAAGTAGTTATCTCTGATTCGGGAGAGTACTTAGCGCATGAATCTTATTTTAAAATTCAGTCTTTAGAGGGAGCAGAATTAACAGAGGTTTTCGAAATTCTAGAGCGCCATTCAAATGAAATTGCTCTAATTCAACAACAATTGGAGGAATTACCTGTAGGAAATGTTCCGATAGCTACTCCAACTGTTCCGGGAATTGTTAAGCCCGGCTATGGATTAGAGGTCGAAAAAGATGGTACCCTCTTCGTTACTGCAGAAGGCAGCGGAAATTTCACATTTGTGCGATACTCTAATGACAATGGTGCCTCATTCACAGGATCGGCTGGTCAAGATCCAGGAAGTTATGTGGGATTCGCCACAGTCCCTGAACAGGTGGCCCCCACTACTACTAATAAATATTCTTGGGCAAGGATTCTAGGCGAGACTGGACTCCCAGGCCATGATGGAAAACCTGGAATTAGTATAGATAATGTAATTAATTATTACTTAATTTCAGAAAAATATGTAAATGTAACTGCGGCAGAGCCAGGATGGACAACTACCCCTCCTACTCCTACCAAGGATAAAATGTATCTTTGGGCGTATGAAATAATTCAATACAGCGAATCAGGGGGACAATCAGAAACTGTTCCTCATATCATTGGAAAATGATCAGAGGATGGAGTGGGAATAACTTCCGTCACTGAACGATATGGCCTCTCGGCCTCCGCAGGAATTGAACCGACTTCTTGGAGCTATTCTCCTATGGTCACTAATCCTATAGATAAATATTTATGAGGATGGGAAGAAGTGTCATACTCTGATAATTCTACCCCAACTTCTTTCAAGAGGATTATTGGTGTACACGGAGAAGCGGGAATAGACGGGCCTGGATATGAAACTATTTATATTAGAACGGCTACAGTGGACAGCGTAGTGGCCGTACCAGAGAGCGCAGACGCTGACGAATATATTCCTGTAGGATGGACAGACAATCCTAAAGGAACAACCGCTGCTTTACAGTGTGAGTGAATAAGTAAACGATCTAAATACCATGGCCAATGGGGACCATTTTCTACTCCCTCTATTTTTACAAAATGGGCTTCAGAAGGTCCGGAAGGTCCTCCTGGAAAAGATGGATTACTAGTTGAATATGTTTATAGAGTGCAAGCTACTCCTATTACCCCTGATACTCCTATCGGAGAGAATGAACAAGGGTTTGTGCCAGCTGGATGGACAGATGCTCCTTCGGGAGTTACTGACGAGCTTGCTTACGAATTTATTACACAGCGTTCCTTAGTTGGAGATACTTGAGGTGCATATACTGTACCCGCCTTATGGGCATATCATGCTGCTGACGGAATTGATGGTATAGACGGTTCAGGGATAGAGTTTATATTTATTAGGACTAGGGATGTAGATCGTCCCGCTACCCCAGTTGCCCCGTCCCCGGGAGCAGAATCTATTCCATTTGGGTGGGAAGATGACGCTATGGGAGTAGACTCTGTATATCAATGCGAGTGGGTAAGCAAGAGGGTATTAATAGATGGTACATGAGGCCCTTACCAAACCCCTGTTCAATGGGCTAGATACGCCTTTGATGGTTCAGATGGCATTGATGGTACTTCTTATGAGTTTGTGTATAAGCAATGGGCAGAGGGAGATCCCGTCCCAACGATAACAGATGTTCCTTCGGAATCCGTTGCAGATGATTGAGTACCTGCGGGATGGTCGGATAATGCGAAAGGAGTGTCTGCCATCTATCCTATAGAATATTCTGCTAGACGAAATAAAATTAGTGGAATATGAGGATCATTTACTTCTCCTGTAGTTTGGAGTAGATGGGCAGCAGATGGAGAGCCTGGCGCATCAGGTGAGGACGGTAAAGGAATTGAATTTATATTCATTCCGTGGCAATCTTCTATTGATTTACCAGAAATTATAATTTCTCCCGAGCAAGCGGAGGCTTTTCAACAAGATGACTTTATACCAGATGGATGGACAGATAACCAGACTGGAGTGTCCCCCACTTACCCATTTGAAATTGTTTCTAAGAGAACTAAAACTAATGGAGTTTGAGGGAACTTCTCACCACCGAGTGTCTGAGCGCGTTATTCTAAAGATGGAGTAGATGGCAATAGTATCCAATTCATCTTTACTACTAATAATACAGGAGATCTTCCAGATAGGCCCGTGGCTGTTCCAGAGACTCCTACTAATCCCGAAGGTATTCCTACTGGATGGTCAGACGATCCTATAGGTGTATCCGTGGATGTTCAATATGAGTTTGTCTCTAAGCGTGAAAAAGTAGAGGGCAGTTGGACAGTATTTAGTGCGCCTACTTTGTGGGCAAAATACTCAATTGACGGAGCCCCTGGCCAATCAATACTTAAAGTTTGAAAGTACGGGTCTGACGTTCCTGCAATAGATGATCGAGGATATCCGCCAACAGGCTGATCAATTACTCCACTGTTAACTCCTGCAGAAGATACTACTTTTATTTGGGAGTCACAAGCTTACTTTACTACACTAAATACAGTTGGCCAACAATCAGATTGGTCTGCCCCTGTTAAATTAGGGGGAGTAGAAGGACCTGCCGGAAATGGCATTAGTTCTATTTATAATTTGTATTACCTTACAAATATAGATGATCCTTCTAGACTACCTGATCCAGAGACAAATCCCGGAAGTTGGGGATATTTAGTACGAACTCCGACAGCAGCTGCTCCATATTTATGGATCACTACAGTTACTACTTTTACTAATTTAACTACTAATTACTCTCAAATAGTATTAGGGTCTAAGTACACGACAGAAGGCAGTGACGGAGTTGGAATTACTAATATCATATCATGGTACGCACTAACTGAGGAGAAGATTACGCCCACTACTGGATTCTCCACTACTCCTGCTGAGCCTACTAAAGAATTCCCCTATTTATGAGCATATCAAGAGATAGAGTACACTAGTGGACCTTCTACTATTACTCCTACAATTATAGTTAGTATGTACGGAGAGTCCGGAACCTCTGTAAAAGCATATTATACATTAGGCAATAGTGACACTGTTCCAACATATTCAGCGGAACTTACTCAAACATTACCTATGCACTGGTTATCTGAGGTACCTCCATATGGAGAAATTTCTTACCCAGACGACAAAGGATTTACGGACATTGAGACAGCTCCAGGATATAGTTATCCACAAACTACTTATGCTATTCGCAAAATTACGTTAGCCATTTCTTCAGCAACTTCCGCTAATTATGGCAGTCGTATTTATATTGATGCTGCTAGTAATAAGACTTTTATTTTAAAAATTACTAGTCTATTACCTAAAGATTTAGCTACTGTATATTGTGGAGAATTGGGCCAAACTGCTTCAGGATCACTTTATAAAAATAAAATAGCGGGACAAACTATTGAATATGTTAAATACGATATCAATTCAGCGACTGATACCTATATAGATGTTTTATTAACTAATTTATCTTATGGAGAGTCTGGTTCCGTTATAATTGAATTTATTGAGGATGCTAATTTATGGATTTCTATGGTAAACGCAGATTCTAGTGGATACCTAATGGAGAAACCTTATTTAGCAGTACTTCCTCTAAAAGTAGATTCCTTGGTATTAACCGAGTTAAAAGAGCAGTTAGCAGTGGATCAAGGATTTACTAATTATGCTCAAATGGTAACAGAGTACCAGTCTTTAGGATCTACAGTTATCACAGGAGGCCATATTAATACAGGGCTGATTGAATCTGATGTGGTAGTAGCGGAAGGCATTGCAGCTAAAACTATAGATGCACAAAACGCTACATTTGAGAACCTAAATGTGAGAGGACGACTTACTGCTGAATCGAGTAATGTGGTCCTATCTACGCCAGAGTCTAATGCAGAGATTAACCCGCTAGCAACCTCTTTTGTTTACGCACCTTCTGCAGAATCTAGTAATATAACTTTAGGCCCACCTCCTAGTAATGGAGTAATTATAGAATTTTTCTCTTTACAGCTTACTAGATTACCTATACCTCCTATAAGTTTGTCCGCTGGGGCCAGAATCGTATACGGAAACAGAGCTTTCGTTAGTGATCCTATTATTGCTGATGGGACATTAGGATTTGGAGGATTATGTTGTACTGTGAAACTTATTGGTCAAGCAGGAGATTGGTGGGTTATTAGTCATTCTGGCGAAATACTTCTAGATGATATTATGATCCCCCATACAGTTATATAATATAAAATTTATTATAAATACTGTGAATAATTATTAGAATAAATATAGTAAAAATGAATAGTAAATATATCACGGGAGAAGTCTCTATCATAGTAGGGACATTACCTCCCAGAGGAATTACAAAAAATGTACTGTGGCAAAGGCCTACAAAAGCGAATCCCAAAGTATTTGAATTATGCTACTGAGATGTCTATAAAGGAACTTGGACACCGTTCGTGTCAGAGGGAGTGGCGGGAGAAACCTTTGCTACTGAAGCATATGTAGATTCAGAGTTATCTCATAAGATTTCTTCTATTACTAGTGGAGACGGAGCTATTGAAATAAGTGGAACAACCGTTGTTCCAACAGTGGCTCTCAAATTTGATCAAACAGAGTCTAAAGGGAATGTTTCTTTCGCAATTACTCCGGAGGGGCTAAAAGCATCGGTGGACGTAACTACTTTTGAAGCTATAGTTGTAAACTCCCTCCCTGCAGTAGGTGAAGGATCTATATATTATCTAACGCAGACTGCAAAGGAGAATGTGTATGAAAAGTGACTATGAGTTCAATTATCTGAAGGTAATTATGGATACTTATCACTGGGAACTACTGAAATAGATTTGTCTGTATACGCTACCAATGAGGAAGTGTCGGAGGCTCTCTCTACTAAAGTGGACTCTAGTGTGCTGCCCTCATTAGTTACAGTTGCAGAACTGGAAGATGTATCTGGAACAGATTTTACACAAGCAGAGTGAGATGCTCTTTCTATAGAAGAGCAGGCTCTTTACCAAACTGCCTATATATTAGAATAATATGATACGACGAAATAATAAAAATGTTATTAATGTATATCGTAAAGGAATGCCTATTAAACAAGTGTATCGTAAAGGTGCACTTGTTTGATCAAAGGAAAATAAACCGTGGTGGGAAGAATATGGAGTTAGGGCTGAATATATAACATCAGATGGTACAGCATATATTGATACCAATTATACAATACAATATGATAATGGTACAACTGAAATAGCTGTTAGCGTTGAGAATATTAACGATAGTACATCTATATATGGTTTTATAGAACGAAGTGGTGATCTGACTAATAGAATATCAATTGGCTCAACTGCTTCAGGATTTTTTGTAGGTAGTGGTAATACTATATATCTCGAATCACCAACGGTACAAAATAAAAAATATGTTGTTGAATGGAATAGAAAAACTCAAAAAACTATATTAAATGGTACTGAGTATGATACACCGAGGATAAATGGATTAATAACAACATATCCAGCTTATTTATGTAGTAGAAATGATAATGGTAATCCTGATGCTGATGGTAGATATAACTTAATAGGTAATATTTATTATTTAAGAGAGGTTTTAGATAATGTCATTCAATTTAGTTATATTCCAATACAAATAACTAAACAATTTACAGATTTAAAAGGTATTACCCATAGGATAGGCGATTGGATAATGGTTAATAACTTAATAGAAAAAGATGTACCTACCCATATTGGAACTTTTACGGGCAAACTGTTGTTGAATAGCAGCAGCCCAATCTTAGATGGACTAACTCATTGGTGGGATGCTGAAGGACAAAGCGGCGGCACTTGGGTTCCTAAAATTGGTAATGTGAATCTAAATGTAAATGGTACATGGAAAAACGGGCTTTATTATAAATCACGAGAAAATATTTGTGAAAGTGCGTTATTTGACGTAGATTTTTCAAAAGGGTTCGCTATTGATATTCTATTGAATTTGCCAAAATATAATGATATACCCTACCCAGGAAGCTCTAATGTAGATACTCAATTAGTTGGAATTACCAATGAATTAGCTGAAGAGTATTTACTCCATTATACTTCTGTACTCGTATCCTCAGGCAGATATCACTTTTCCGCCTTTTATAGCCCCACATTATTAAATGGACTATCATTCGCTGATAAAGAGTCATTCCCCCTAAATCAATGGGTGTCAGATGTGTTTACTTGGAATGGAAGTACCGCAGGAGCGGGGTATTTGAATGCTGAAAAAACAGTTTCCGCCTCTACAGTAAGGGAGTTGCCTACTCAAATTAAATTGGCGCTACACCGAATACTACCTGGAGGCGTAACAAACAACAACTTAGAGGGAATGATTAAATCCATTAGGATATATAACAGACATTTATCCCAAGAAGAAATTGCAAATAACAGGGCATTCGATTTAAAAGTTTTAGGAGAACTTCCTTAACTAATATAACTAACAAAAATTCAGAATTGAATTTTAATGAGTAATCATTTATTTAAAATATTAAACAATGAATAGTAAATACATTGTAGGAGAAATCACTATTATGGTGGGAGAAGCTCCTCCCAAAGGAATTGTAAAAAATGTACTATGGCAGAGACCTGCTAAAAATAATTCAAAAGCATATGAATTATGCTATTGAGATGTATATTCTGGCGCGTGGGTAGCATTCGCTGGAACTGGTGGCGGTGGGGGAACTTCTAGTTATCCTGATTTATCCAGTAAACCTTCTATAGAAGGAATAACTTTAGTGGGCAATAAGTCTGCAGAGAGCCTGAATTTGGTACCCGCTCAATCTGGGTATGGATTAATTAGTAATTCAGAAAAAACTAGACTAGCTTCAGTAGAGAACTATGATGATGTTTGAGGAGATTCTACAGCCGCTGGAGTAGCGGTAGGAGGAATTGCAGCAGGAGATTCTTTGGAAGGAATGACTATTAAGGAGATTTTGGCTAAAATGCTTTACCCTCCAAAAGTAGATTTGCCTTATTATGCGGCAATTACTTCACGAGAGAATCTAACGGAGGTGTATCCTACGTCACAAGAACTTACTGACCAAGTATTTATAGTAGAGATGGTAGGCGACTATACCTTAATGGATCCTAAAGTGGGAAATGCAATTACATTCCCGGCAGAATGGGGAGAATTAATGGGCATACAAACTTGGGTAGAATTGACTCAAGCTTGGAAATGGGACGTTTCAGGATTAGATTCTGAGTCTGCTGCAAATAGTTTGAAGCAATGGCCTAAAAGCACAGAAAATATAACTGTAGGAGGAACCTCGTATCCATATAATAGATACACACATGTTCCGGGAAGGGGGCCTGCTAGAACTAAATTTTATTTTAAATTATAATTATGGGAAAAACATATAATAA
>CAYJPF010000003.1:0-70377 GCA_964372025.1 uncultured Peptococcaceae bacterium
TATCTTCTATTGCTTTTTCGATATCTAACTTATCTTTAATGTCTTTTCTATTCATTCTCATTCCCTCTCTTTCAACGCTTGCAAGGCTTCGGCTTCGGTGAAAAATACTGTTTTATTTATATCAGAAGATGTGAAATGGCTATTCATACAAACGGCTCTATACAAATCTCCATATATTTCAAAATACAATATTTCTTGTGGTAAAATAAACCCATTTTTGTTGGTTGTTGTCACAAGATAATAAACTTTTGCGCCCACCTCGCAAGGCAACCTCACCAACAACCCCTGTTCCTCTGCTTCTTCATATTCGGCTAATTTTCGGGTAGCCTCGTCCAACCATTTACACCTACCGTACAAGCAACTGTCATTACAATTACTGGCATTATAGTTGCAGATATAGTTCCTTTCGTACCTTTTATCTTTTCCGGTATATGGCTTTGTTAGTCGCATTTAATCAACCTCTTTCTTTTTTGTGTTTTTATCATATCACAGGTCGGTTTCGTTTGTCAAGCACAAGTTGCACTTTTAGTGCAGAAATAAACAAGATGCACAGGAAACCATCCCAGATGGGAAATTGTAGCGTAGTGTGCTTTATTGTATTCTAATCAACAATTGAGTGCCATTCGCCGTCTTTCCCTTATATATTTTAATCGTACCCGCGTGTACGCGTACATATACGCGTATATAACCACCCGAATTATTATAACCATTGCCCCTCTCCCTTAAACTAAATTATTCTACTTCTCTCCACTTCTTCCCCTCCCTCAAAATCATTACCCTCTTTGCTTTAGCAAGTTATCTTGTTAATAGCCCTCTCAGACGCTCTACAAGCGACGAACATACCTTACCCTTATCTACATACTCCACAATCCTGTTCGTCCAACACAGCGCACGTATGTGCCCGGAATCGCTATTCCTGTTTTAAGGAGGAACTTTGCCCCGCATTTTAATGCCCCTCTCTTCAATTTTAAGCCTCATGCAGCGATTTTTAGGCTTTTAACGTATCTCTTATCATCCCCTCGTCACTCAAAATCGTTCCTGCGATATCTGAGAGTGTTTTTTGGACTGGGTTTCCGGAGGCGTATGGGGGTGGGTTTGAAACGAGGATGGGGACTATCCACTCTTTTTTTCGACCTCCCCCCCTCGTATATACACAAAAAAGCCGGTCTATTCATCTTTTATTCACAAAACATGCATAAATCGTCGAAAATAGGTTAAAAAACAGTATAATAGCTGCATATAATGAACATTATAGGACTTTTACAAGCAAGATAATAATAAGCCGATGTGTTTTAAAGCCTTGTAACCCTTGATATTACTTGCTTTTTTTAATACTAACATCGTATGAAGGCGGATAAAAACAGTTACTATCTCATATCCAAAACCACCATTCACCAGTTTTAATATCACCATTCACCACTCAAAGAATTACTTCTTATAGTTTTAAACACTCCCATTTATCACTAACAAAGTTACCATTAACCACTTTAAAAACTATCTTTTATAATGCTTAAAACACTACAGCTAATAACTAATACAGTTACTAACTATTATTAATATTACTTAATCTAATATCTAATACTACATAGTATAATACTACATAGTATAATACTAATAACTACTTGATATAATATACTTTAAATAGCTTAAATAACTACTATATCTTGTATATAAACTCTTATAACTAACTTAATACTAACAATATCTTGTATATAATATATATATAATATAATAATAACTATAACTTGTATAATACTTATTAGTTATATACTATATCTTGTATATAATAATAATAGATATATAACAGTTAATATATATACAGATATTA
Organism: uncultured Peptococcaceae bacterium; assembly: GCA_964372025.1. Lineage (GTDB taxonomy): Bacteria > Bacillota > Dehalobacteriia > UBA4068 > UBA4068 > CAYJBP01. The sequence goes on from CAYJPF010000003.1 coordinate 1,829, forward strand.
GTTATATCTTTGTATAATTATATAATAATAATATATATATCCCGTATATCACTTGTATAATCTTATTATTATATACTTATTAGTATTAGATATATAATAGGCCTTGTACCTGCATATAATCAGCTTATAACCTGCCTTTGCTGCTTAACACCCTGCATTACATCACCCAATAGCACCTCTACATCTTGTGTTTACCTTTACCACATAAACACTACATATTGTGTTCAGAAAAAAAGTTGAAAAATATATAAAATAATGCTTGACAAACTTATTGCCCTTGTGTATACTATAACCATAATCACGGCACACAAACAGGGTTGTTTATCGACCAAAATACATTACACCGTGGTTACCTCCAATAGCACCCTGCACCTTGACAAATAAATCTAAAACGGCAGACGATAGCGTGGCTTATCTACTTGATAGCACTATCTATTTGATTATTGTATCGCGAGCCGTCACAGATTGATTATATATCACTTAATCGCTATCGTATCAGATAGCAGTGATTTTATTACTTATGGTATTAACGGCTTCGGCCGTGATATAAATATATTTTATGGAGGTTTTCGAAAATGAAAACACAAAAAACACTATCGGTAAAAATCACATGGAAAAGCAACGGCACAAATCACATCTACACCGTGACAGAGTTCGACAAGACAGCGACTTTTGAGCAAGTCGAAAAGGATGTAAAAGGTATATCAAAAGACTACATTAAAAACCTCTTTACAAATCCGCTTGACGCTATCGCTCAAAATATCCACACTTTCGAGCCGTCACAAAAGACAATTGAAGTCAACGGTGTAACACACGATTTACCCAAAGGCAAAATTAACCTCTGTGGTATGGATTACTTGAACACAGAAGATAAGAAAAGTGCTCAAAATATCCTGATGTGGTTACAAGCTGACATTTCTGGCCTTGCTAATTGCCCAAAAAAAGCGGGTGTGTTTAAAAACTCAATCCGCAAAAAGATTGGTCAATATGCTAAAATCCTTTTGACAAAAGACGATAGTCCGCTTTATCCCAACGATGATGATGTGCATGTACTGTTACACGCTTGCGCCACTCGTAAAGGCAATGAGCTTAACACTTTAGGCGAGCGCAAAACGGCTATGTTAGTCGAGTACGTATTAAATCGTAAAATGCATCAAAAAGCCGTCGAAGTCGCTGTTAAGTCAAAAGAAAAAGCCTTGAATGGTGTTAGCGTTACCGCTGATTTAAGCGTGACAGACGCCAAAAAAGCCGTATCCAACGCGGAAAAGGCAAGACAAGCGGAAAAAGCCCAAAAGCAAGCAGAACGCAAGGCGGAAAAGGCAAAAGCAAAAGCCGAAAAGACAAAAGCAGAATAATCCATGTGAAAAGCGAGCAAGCCCTCAGAAATGAGGGCCTTGTTTGCGTTCGAAAACTTTTGCTTTTTCCGCCGACCGGCGAGCTTACAAGCCCTATAATTTTATCTATGAGCATACATTTTTTCATGGGGCTTTTTTAATTTCACCGGGCTTTTTTGACTATGTGCACAAACTAATTTCACGGGGCAAAATTCGTTTAAATGGAGGTTAAAATGAATTACAACAAAACAAAATTACCGTTTGAATGGTACGGTTTTACCGTTCAACCGGGCATGATTTTCGGCGACTACAAACGCAAATTAACGGTTACCAACGGCAAAACATACCATGACGCAACCGGCGCTTATATGTACCGGTATGTCATGACATCGACCATGTTCGGCGATGAATGGAAACGCGAAAAGACCTATGATGAAGTCTATCATAATGCCATAGGCCGTATTATGCGCAAAATGGCGAAAAAGGGAATAACCGAAGTCAAATATGCGAGTGCAATGGCGCTTGAGGAAAGTCGCGGTTATACCTATCATGAAAGCCGTGTACCCTATAAGGCGAGCAACGGCAAAAACAAGAATGTCGGCTGCATTTCCGGCGGAGGTCATGGCCCGGAACACAGCTATATCAAAAAAGGTTTTATGTGGGTCAAAGTGCCTGCACGATGAAAGGAAAATAATTATGAAGAATAAAATAATAGCTATAATTATAGCTGCAACTCTATGTGTGACCGGGGTTATTGCGGTCACTTTGATTGAAACGGTCAATGAATTAAACCGGCAACAATCACGCAACGCATCACTGAACACACAGCTCGTATTTGAGCAGTTAGGTCTTGATTACGAATAAGCCATGAGCAAAATACACACTGACGGAGGGTAATTCCTCCGTTTTTTTACGCCCAAAATTAAGGAGGATTTTTTATATGAAGATTTTAAAAATTGAAGAATGGGAAGGCAATTTATCAGGATTGCCGGTACATGTTAAAAAGCCAGATTACATAATTAGACAGTATTACGAAGGGTATCAAATTGTAACCAATGAAGAAATATGGTATTTTTTGATTAATGGCGAAGGGCAATGTTGCGAGCGTTGGGGATATTTTGATTGTGGCGATGATATTTCTGAAGTTATTGGCAAAGAGTTGAAAGAAATTTATGTCACTGACACGGCGCTGAAATCTGAAACGCTTTACTCTAAGATGGAAAAACATCAAATTAATAGGAAATACGACAGCCCTTCATTGTGTTTTGTAAATGTTGTAACCACTTGCGGGGCATCTGTCCAACTGGCTGTGTACAATGAGCATGAGGGGTATTATGGTCATGATGTATTTGTGCTGAAAGTCCCCTGTGCTGAAATGATTCACGAAACAGGTGTGTAAGGAGGAAATTATGAACAGAGAATTTATGAGAGGCGATTTAATTCGTCTCAGCAACGAAAGCATAACCACATGGGGCATTTCACCTGACTGTGCGATGTTAAAAGACCGGAAGCTGATTATCCATGGTGTTGCCAAATTTTCGTTTGGAGTTCGATATCTTTTGGCGGACTACAGAACCGATTTGGTGTTGCCATGGAGCTTTAAAGAGGAGCATTTAGTATTGCTACAAGAGGTAGGCTCATACCGTCATAAAAAAGACGAAGCTACTTTTGAAGACTATTGGCCGTTTCTCGAACATAGATTTCTTGATTTAACTTGTACAAATAGGAATGGTGATGAAGTGTTCGTTAAATATGTGGATAGGGCAAGGGTAATATGTGTCACAACGCTGCCTGCGGACGGTGGAGTGCCTGTGCGAGTTTGCTTTAAAAATTATGATGCCAAAACACAGCGTGAATGGGAAAACTATATGGAATACATAGACGACTGGCGACAAACCCATAATTCAGTGCAATTTCACGGCATGAGCCCTGCGAGCTTTGACGAATGGCGTGATAATGAAAACGCCGAAGAGGAAGATGAAGATGAACGCTGAAACTATGTTTGCTATTCTTAAATACGAAAAGCGCGAATTTATTTATTGTGGTAGGAAAATTATTGATTATGTTTACGAACCGGGCCCTTATGAAAGCGTTATCCGTTTCGATGAAAACAAAGTGGAATGTTCATGCGTGGAATACGAACCTTTAGCTCTTAACTGGTTGACAGTCAGAGCAATTCTTGCGCAAATGGAAGAAATGGGGTGGGGGGAAAATGACGATGCCCAGATTTAAAGTCGGAGATACCGTTCTAATTATTAACGCAGATTTTGAGCCGGCATGTCCCGGCATGGAAGTATATGTGAATATGATAGGCACAGTGATTGGCAATTCACATAATTATGAGGTAAGTATTCCGTACAAACCAACATGTTATTGGAACGAAAAGTCCCTCGCTCCGGTCAACGAATATAGAAAGGAAGATTAATATGAATAAAAGAAGAGAAACAGCCTTTGGCAAAAAAGTGTACCTATTGGGCAAAGACCATGAAGGCATTTTATACTGGCTCGAAGAAAGTCAATGGGAATGCGACTGGTACTGGGGCATGGGGTATGTTGAAACTTACACTAATAATAAGTATCCACACCTTTCGAGGGACATAAATAGCCACCAGCACTTTGATGGACTATTCTTTAATGGTAGAGTTGATGGGCACACTGCATGGAACAATTTCTTTGCCGAAAGTGTTTTATCGAGCAAAGAGTTATGGACGCTCATGGAACTCATGAAGACTGCATATACTTTGCAAGAAACTGCGGCAGTGCTCGGCAGAGGTGGCTCGCATTACACTGCAAATCCATGCGCTGATGTCAAACGTATCAACGAGGTAGTTTTGCCTGCGATATTTGAACAGGTGTATGAGTTTTTATCACCAGAGGGAGGATTGAAATGACGATTACTGAATACATAGCATTACACGAAACCGATATCGGCATCGAGGCCTTTGACCCTATAGTAACGGTAATCACCTCACCTTCCGGTAGCTTAGAGCTGACACTTAAACAGATTGAATACTTGTCTCGCAAGTTGGATTTTACAATCGAAAAAATAATACTGCACAATAATGGGCACAGATTAGAGGCGGAATTCAAGTGCCCAAATATTATGTTTTTTGCCTTAACCAATGCTGCCAATAAGCTCGAAGAAGAAATCGAGCGCATGAGCAAAGAAATAGATGAAAAAATGACAAAGCGCAAAAAGTTGACAAAAGAACTTGATGAAGAAATCCAAACACTTCAAAAAATAAAGGACGGTCTGAAATGAATGAAATGAGATACGCACGAGACCTATTTACACCGCAGAACCCCATGAGTAGAGTAAAGGAAGTTTTAGAGAAACTGGGCGCTGTCCACGGATGCAAAAGCATCGACTGTAGGCAGTGCCCTTTTCATAACCTGCACTTAGGTGACAAAGAGCGTTGCCAAACCCAAATGATAGAACATCTACCGGCATTTATTAAGGTGGCGGAAGACTGGCTCGAGAAACATAAATGCAGATGTGCGCATTGCACCTGCGGAAAGGAAAAACTATGAGACAATTTAAATGCAATGACTGCGGAGCAGAAATTAAACTACCACCCAAAACAACGATGAATTTTTGCATTGAGTGTGGTTCAAATGATGTGCATGGCCTTTTGGGGCTTAGTACAGCCACCCGTTTGAAACGCTTTGAAAACTACAAAGCTGAACTCAATCAACTTGCTCCGCAGATGGACGAATTAAACACGCAACTAAACGAACTTGAAGTTCAACGCAAAGTCTTGAAGCAACGCTTTGACTACTTGCTAATGTATTTTGCAAGGCAAGTCGAAAGAGGTTTAATGTCGAAAGACGAACTTACAAAATTAAGGTCTTTGCCTAAAACACGCAAAGCGAAAGGAGCTAAGCATGAGAAAGAAAATTAAAAGAGTAATGCCTATTGTAGCGTTCTTTTCGTTCATGTTACTACTGGGCACTTTCGGTTTAATTGAAAATGGCGAGATGACGATTAAAGAGGGAGCTCTTAGGATTATTGGGAGCATCTTTGGTTTAGGAGCTTGGGAGGTGATTTGATGTTCAAGGTAGGCGATGTAGTGCGTGTCAAAGTCTATGAGCAACGCCCGTCTCGATGGAATAGCGAAGGTGACATGGACAAGTTTATGGGCACAATTCAAACAATCAGCATAGTAAGCGGTACTGCAATACATCTTCAGGGAGATATTAATTGGATGTGGCGAACAGAAGATTTAATGCCAGCAAATCAATACGAAAGGAGTGATTAAATGCGATGGAAAATAGGCGACAAAGTTGTCGTAAAGCCGAGAGACCAACTGCGAGGGCTACACATAGTAACACCTATGTATGCGTTTTGCGGAACTGTACAAACAATATACTCTGTCCCTGCAGAAACACAAATATATTTATTACGACTTGATAGCGCTGACAACCCCGAATGGCATAACGGGCACTGGATTTGGAAGGAGAACGATTTTGAACCGCTAAACGAATACAATGGAGGTAAATGATGAATATACAAATAGGCGGCAAGTATAGATTGCGCTACTCAGGAGAAATTTTTTGGAGCGCTGGCATGAAACATCGGATAGGCAGTATTGTCACGATTCGATGCTATAACCAAAACAGAAGTCGTGGTTTAGATTGCTACAACATCGAAGAGGACTATGGCGAGTTTAACGGAAAGGGCTGGACTTACCACAAACAAGATTTTGTACCGATAAACGAATACGACAAAAATAAAAACTAATACATTTAAGGAGATTTAATTATGGAAATTGAAATGAAAACAAACGAAACCTCTACAAAAGCTCGCTTTAAAGAAGGCGACAGAGTAAGAGTAACCCGACCCATGGCGATGACAGTGAACTGGGTTGAGCCTATGGCAAGACATATGAACGAAGTGTTTACCGTAAAAGAAGTCGTTTCTGACGGATATTTCTTTGTAGAACCGCAACACGGTCACCACGAGCGAATTAAGATGACCGGCAACTGGTGGTGGGCAGATGATTGCTTAGAACTTGAAAATGCAGTAGTACAAGCACCCGAAGAACCTAAGTTGCCGATAGAGAAACCGACTGAACCTCATAAGTATGCCACGGAAAACGCACAGTTTCTATCCGATTATCCGACTCGTGTAGACCAAATCAGATACTACACTCAAAAAGCTGTTGAGCACTTCGACCACAAACGTATCGAAGATGATTACAGCTACTCCGGCGTTGAGACAAATGTCGAAGCGTGGTATGACAGCAAACTGCACCTATTTGAGGCGTTCCGAAATCACCCGCTCTGGAACGAAGAGGCAAAAGCGGTTATAACGAGCGTAGCTATCGAGTACAAACCGCGTTATGTTGACTTTGATAATTACTTTAGGAGACTTGTTGAATATAATGCCCAAAGCTCAAACTCGCCGCTGATGCAAAATACCGCTTATCGAGAAGGTGCGGCTAATTGCCGGTCAATCCTTACTCGTTACGTTAAATGTGGCGTAACAACAATCACTAAAGACTTTATAGACGGAGATGCAAGCACTCCAATCATGAACGGTATGGGCGTGGAGCTTAAAGCCGGACAGAAAGTCACGAGAGCAATAAACGCATGGCTTAAAAAGCTCGGAGCACACGGCACTCCGTTTGCAAACTCGGAAAACCATTTTATGAAGTGTCACCACGGCGTTCCGATGGATTTTCACGGACATACCGTAAAAGCTAATTATGTTTATGGAATATATGACAGATACCCGTTTGTTTCTGGCGACGAAGTAAACCGCATGGGCATTGAAAAACGTTTACAAATGTATGTTAAAGTCGGCAGCAGTTGGAGCGCTCGAGAAGTTTCCGAAGAAGTTCGCGAAGGCGTTAGAGCCATTCACTACAACAAAGTGTTTGCTCAAATGTGCGATGCTATGGTGGCTAAGACAGTCACGCAACCCTACGTTATATCGTTTAACTTCATGGACTTCCTAACTGTATCTAACGGGAACTCGTGGTCTTCTTGTCACGCTCTCGATCGTAGCTATCGTGCAGGCGTTCTCTCGTATGCCAACGACGAAAGTTCTGCGGTAACTTATGTGCTCAGCAAGGAATACACCGGCAACGAATGGTGGGCTGAGCCGAAGGTTAATCGTCAGATGTACCACTTTGACCAAAACGGCGATTGTTTCCTTCAGAGCAGACTATACCCGAACGACAACGCAGATGATATTTACGAACCTCTAAGGCACATTGTACAAAAGGCACAATCCGTTGCCTATGCTCGTGCAAATGCGTGGCAAATCTCTCGTAAGAGTAGAGAGTGCATTTATACTCACGACGATGCTCTGGGCTACAAAGATTACGAAGAGGGCTATAACTCGGTATTCTCCAGCCGTAAAGGTGCAGATAGAGCAAAAATGCGCATTACTATCGGTGCTCAAGGCTATTGTATCTACAGTGGCGATGACTTGCAGGATAGCGACTCTCTCAACTGCAACAGCGGCATGACGAAGTGCTATAATTGCGGTAACCGTATTGACGAAGACGATGCAATATACATTAACGACGAATATTACTGCACCGACTGCCTTAGCTACTGCGACCACTGTAATGAGTATGTGTTGCCCGGCGACATCGTAGAAGATAGCAGTATCTGTGAAACATGCTATCGCGATGATTATTTCACTTGCGACCACTGCGGAAGTATTTGGCATAACGAAGATAGTTGCTTTGTTGACGGTGAGGATACTTATGTATGCCCAGACTGTTTGACGGAGTATTACTTCCAATGCGAAGAGTGTAGCAGGGTGTACACTAACGATGACAGACACGATAGATTGACACACATGTGCGAAAGCTGTGGTGATGAAGCTACAGAAAACGCTGACGAAGAAGGAGCGGAATAACATGACATTTTTTGATATAGTTAAACTCAAACAACATGAACTCAAGCAACAGCTACACGCTGAACTGCGCAAGCATTACGACCAAAGTGACATCAAGTTTTGCCGAGGATTTCTATACGCTGAAGGCGATATCCCGGTCATGGTAGTCGCTCACCTCGACACAGTACACCGCAAGCCTGTAGAGACTGTATGTGTTAGCGACGATGGGCGATACGTGATGTCTCCACAAGGCATAGGCGGCGATGACAGGTGTGGGGTATACATTATACTTCAACTTCTCGAACGCTATGGCATTAAGCCGTATGTACTCTTTACAGAGGACGAAGAAGTGGGCGGTATAGGTGCAAGGATGTTCACCAAGAGCACATTCATGCCAGACTTGAAATATATTATCGAGTTCGACAGGCGTGGTGATAATGATGCTGTGTTCTATGACTGCGACAATCCTGCGTTTACCGCTTTCGTTGAGACATTCGGTTTCCGTGAAGAGTACGGTTCGTTCTCGGACATATCTTATATTGCTCCACATTTGAAAGCAGCAGCAGTCAATTTATCTTCGGGCTATTTCAACGAGCACACATTACATGAGATGGTAGATTTGGTTGCGGTAGAGGACATCATTAAGCGTGGTGCAAAACTCGTAATGGCACACGATACGGTATCTGCTTATGAGTACATCGAACATGTCTATGTGCCCAAGCATTACTCATACCGCAATCAGCATAACTTCACCTCCACTTACGCTAAAGGATATGCTGGCGGAGGACTCTATCCTCATGACGAAGAGGAAGACGACAAATACGAATTTTATTTTCAAGATGATGCACCGAAAAAAACATTACTCGAAACTGAAGTAAGCTATGAGATGGAACTGCGAATTCTATGCGACGATGAATACTATTTAAAAGATAGTGAAGGGCATTTCTACATGCCGGATTACTCACATATGGGTTGCGTAGACTCTCGCGGTAGGTTTTATGTAGCGATGGATGTAGGCGCTACGGACTTTAGCGAAGAATACCCTGTCTTTATCGGCACAGAGTTTACGGTAGTCAGTGAAAGCTTGGGTACGATTATGGCGGTAGAAGCAAACGAAGATAATATCTTTGGCGAAATCTGGAGTGAAGCCGACTATGAATGGGAGTTCGGCATACCTTTGGATATGGCTGTAGAGCTGATTGCGTAGGTGGTATTATGTTTGCAAAGGGAGATGTCGTCAGAATTAACCCGGAATTGAAAGGCATAGGGGTGGTGTCAGCGATGTGTCGTTGGTGCGGCTCAGTGCAAGTTATCATGGAGGTGTCAGGGCAACACGCAACTTTGGTTAAAACACCGTGCAGATGGGATGTATGCGATTTAAGCCCTATAAACGCTTATAAAGGAGACGATTAAATGGAACTTAAAGTTGGCGAGAAATATATACTAAAACAAAGTTTCGCTCGTAATTGGAACGATTTGATGAAAGCAAGAGATGGCTCGATTGTTACAATTAGAAAAATATATTCATCCGGACATTCGCTAAAACCTGTATCTATAGAAGAAGACCAAAAAGAACGTGGGAGCAGTTTTGACGGCAACGGAGGTTGGTTCTATGCCAAAGAGGACTTCGCTCCCCTAAACCAGTATGACAGAGGTGACGATGATGTTTAAAATAGACGATATGGTATACATTAATCCAACCTTTTTATCCCCCAGCGCATCTCCGGGAAGCTATGCACGACTACTTCATCAACAACAAGCACAACGCATAACTCATTTTACGGATATGCAAGCCCCAGAACGCATGTTTAGTCTTAGCGAAAGCTTAGCGAAATGGGAAGCCTCTTGTCTTGTGCCGGCGAATATTTACAAACCGGCATTTCACGACTCTACCGAAGGAAGAGCAACCTTAAGGCAGGCCATGGGCTTGGACGAAGAATACAGGCAAGCACTTGAGCAGATACGTCAAGCAACGCTTTCTATAAATCCTGCTTGGATTGCGAGAACAAGGCGATGGGTTGAAGAACAAGAGGCTATAGCTTGGAGATTGGAGGGTGACGATGCTTAAAGTTGGAGATAAAGTTATAATCGTAGACGCACCGGGAGGAGTAATTATCTTCCCCGAAATGAAACAATATGTGGGAAAATTAGCAACTGTAGACCACATTGAACGCACTGGTTTTTGTACTCGTGAAACCGGTTTTTTCATATGGTGCTTTGAAAATGCGATACCAGCGAATATATATCCTAAAAAGGAGGTAGATTACGACGACGACACATGGGAAATAGTACCATTCTAATTTTGGAGGAAAAAAATGAACAAGAACAGACGAAAAATACTTGACCGGATAATTAACACTCTCACGGAAGTGAAAGATGACCTTGAGCTTTGCAAGGATGAAGAGCAAGATTGCTTAGACAACATGCCCGAGAACCTGCAAGGGTCAAGCAGATACGAAGACGGTGAACAAGCAGTTGCACACATGGAAGACGCGATATATGAACTGGAAAACGCTTTGGAACATATCGAGGAAGCAAGGCATTGACGGTTATCTGCACCTATGATATAATTTTTGCGGAGGTGCTATTATGGCAGAGTTGTACTTAATTGTTATGATTGTTGGCATAATAGTAGCCGCCGCATCATGAGAAAGGCACACAAATGGACAATTTAAAATGTATAATTAAACAATTTAGCGAATATCAAAAGCGAAGAAATCTAAGTTCAACAACCATTACACAGTACGCCACACTGCTCAACAAGTTTGCAGAAAGCGTAGGCGATGTCAGTGTGAGTGATTTAACCAAGCATGATGCCAACGACTTCCTTGACGGATTTTCCACACAGTCAGACGCTACGAGAGCGCAAAGGGCATGTATTATGAGAGCCTTCTTTCAGTGGGCACACGATGAAGAACTGACAGAGCGAAACCTTGGAGCATCCATTATCATCCCAAAGCAAGAGAAGAAAGAAATCGACGTGATGACGGAAGTAAATGCCATGGAAGTTCTCTCGAAAGCGTACGATACTTACAAGAAAGGTGGGGTTTATGGTCTAAGAGATTACCTAATAGTCCTGTTGTTCCTAAATACAGGCATAAGACGACAGGAACTCCTAACAATCACAGCAGAAGATGTAGACGAACCGGGCTGCAGGGTTCTTATTCATGGCAAGGGTAGCAAGCAACGCTTTGTCTATATCGACGCAAACACGGTTGAGCTAATACGAACTTATTGCAAATTAAACTCAATCGAAAATGGAGCGATTATATTTAACATATCGGTGCGCTCCGTAAATCGCATAATAAATAAGTACATGGAAATGGCTGACTGCAAGAAACATGGACGGTCAGCGCATGGTTTGCGCAAAAGATTTGCCACTTCAGCTTATAAAGAAACTTTGGATATTTATTCAGTTTCTAAAGCTTTAGGGCATAGCACGATAGTCACCTCTGAGAGATATGTACAAGTAGCTCAGGACGAAATAAGAAAGGCATTTAATGCTGTAAAATTTAAAATTGAAAGTGAGAATAATAATGAGAACAATTAGAAGAGGCGAAGTTTACTGGTGCGATTTTTCGGCACCGATGCAACAAACATATGTACAAAAGTACAGCAGACCGGTCATCATAATGCAGAACGATTTAGGCAATGCAAATAGTGCGACAACGATTGTAGTTCCGCTAACCACGCAACTAAAAACTAAGCTATACCCTACGCAGTTACCCTTCTATATGGGGCGTAAGCTTCAAATAGCACGTACAGAACAGATACAGACGATAGACAAAACAATCCTCGGTGATTACATCGACACGCTCAGCGAGGACATAATCGAGGAAGTAGAGCGCAAGATACACATAGCTATCGGGGCTGTCGGATACGATGTAGAGGAGGATGACGAGAACTAATGTCAACTTATAAGCTAATGGAAGTTTCAAAGGTCACAGGCATATCTCGCCAGACACTGCTCAATCGTATTCAGAAAGGCGAAATAAAGGCAGAGCTTAATGATGTAGGTGTGTACTCTATCACCGAGAAAGAACTCAAACGCATACACAAAGAGCATATACAGAGTCAGCAATGTATGCCTATCACAAGGGCTGCAGAAGAGCTTGGGGTAAGCTACAAAGCTTTAGCGGCGCAGGTGAGCAACGGCAACGTTAAGTCTATAGACGGTGGAAAACGTAGAGTGTACATTCCACTGAGCGAAGTCAAACGCCTGAAGGACATCATCGCAAAATCACGGAAAACTGTACAGCTCAACAACATACTTAAAAATTGGGAGGAAAATTAAATGAAAGATAACGCAAGGAAAATATTTGACATGCTGGAGTTGAAACCCTTTGAACAATTTTATTTCAATGGGCAAGGGATTTACCATTTTGATTCCGAGTTGCAGCTACACTATACAGACGCAGACGCAGACGGATGTACAGGCATCGCATACCGAAAGTTTGTATTGGATGTACTCTTAAATCCGGAGAAGATTGTAAAAAAGCCTTGGACGCCAAAAATAGGAAAAAACTATTGGTACATTACGACAGATGGAGTGCCAGTGTGGCATCCGTTTAGCGTAAACGTAGGGGCCGATGTCATGCGAGTAAGGCTTGGCAACTGTTATCCTAACAAAGAGGAAGCTCTTAAACCTGAAGTTCTTGCTAGATGGAAAGAGTTTTATAGTTCTACGGAGAGAATAGCATGGGAATAGTGAGAAACATATCAAGCATCTTCAAAGACAAACAGCGACAACCTAAATACAATAGCCCGTACGACGTTCCACAAGCTCTGCACTGCGATAACTGTGCGTATAAGGGTAAAGACGAGTGCAATGGAGTTCGTTGCTTCACGGGCATCTTAAAACAAATACAGGAGGACAGGCAATGATTAGAAGAGAGATACTGCAAGAGGCAGAAAAGTGCGTATGCACAGATAGGAACGACCAATACGGAAGTCCTGAGAATAACTTTGCACTGATAGCTAAGTATTGGAATTTGTATCTTGGTGAACCTTATAAAGTTACAGCTGAAAACGTGGGGATGATGCTTGCACTAATGAAGGTAGCGAGGATACAGACTGGTAAATTTAAAATGGACTCGTGGATAGACGCTTGTGGGTATATGGCAATTTCTGGAGAGATATCCCAAGAAGGGGGGCAAAATTAAATGCGCCATTTTATTGAATTAACTGGACAAAAATTTACAAGGTTGCGTGTATTAAGTGTTACTAACCAAAGAGATAGCCACGGAGCTGTTAAATGGCTGTGCAAGTGCGATTGTGGCAACGAGAAGGTTGTTTCTTCACGGCTTTTAAGAAGTGGACAGACTAAATCTTGCGGTTGTTTGAATACTGAATTGCGAATGCAAAGAGGTAGAGATGGCAAAATTCACGGAAAGACTGGCACTAAGCTTTATAACGTATGGGCAGGCATAAAAAGACGTTGTTACAACCAAAATCAACAAAAATATAAACTCTATGGGGCGAGAGGCATTATAATGTGCGACGAATGGAAAAATGATTATGCAGCATTTGAGAGGTGGGCTGTAAATAATGGATATAAGGAGGATTGTGATTTGAGCATAGACAGAATCGACAATGATGGCAATTACGAACCTGATAATTGCAGAATAGTAAACAGATATATTCAAGCGAATAATACTCGTTTGAATAATTTGCTAACGTACAAAGGCGTAACCAAAACTATGGCACAATGGGGTAGAGAATTAGGCTTTCCAAGTTATTTGTTAGGATTAAGAATTACAAGGTATGGGTGGAGCATTGAAAAAGCCTTTGAAACGCCTTTAATAAGTCGAAATCGCTTTATAACTTTTAACGGAAAAACACAAACAATCACTGAATGGGCAAGAGAATATGGGTTGAGCTACAGTGTTTTAAAAGGACGACTTGATGTAAGCGGTTTACCGATAGAAAAAGCATTAAATGCTCCTAAAGGGAAAAAAACACTTAGGGATTATCTGGTTTGCTCGGGGGAAATTGCAACTAAGGAGGAAGCGGATGAATGGATTGACAACGCAATCAACACAGATAGCTGAGTTCGAGAAACGCTTACCGGCAATCATCGAACAAATCAAACAAAAGACTGAACTGGCGACAAGCTTAGTATGTAGCGAAGAAACGCGAGCAAGCGTTAAGAAAGTCCGGGCAGAACTAAATGCAGACAGTGCGGCCTTACACAAAGAGTTCGTGGATTTCGAGAAGCAACTCCTCGCACCATGGCTTGAAGTAAAAGAAAAGTACCATGAGGAAATCCTTCAGCAGTACAGAAGAGCAGACCTCAATCTCAAAGCTAAAATCAATGAGGTTGAGGATGGGCTAATTCAAGAGAAAACTCTCGAACTCTATGGGTACATCCAACAGTACGCAACAAGCCTATACTTATCATGGGTAGTAGCGGATAAACTGGGTATCAAAGTCAACCTCACAGCAAGCATAACATCGCTCAAAAAGAAAGCTCGTGCAAAACTGGATAGGATACGCAAAGATGTGGACATGATAACAAGCTTGGACAACGCAGATGTGGTTATGTCATTCTATCTTGAACGCTACGATGCCTCATACGCAATCACAGAAGCTCACAGAGCGACGATAAGGACTCAGGAGGGTAAAGCCACCCTTGAGAGCGTTAGCCCGCTGTGCGACAGCTATGAGCCTCCCACGGCTATGTCTGAAGTGGTAGCAACAGAAGCACCCACTATCCAAGACGGCAAAGAAAACCAAGATGAACTCTTCTCAATCACTTTTACCGTTACTACAAGTAGGCAGAAGCTGAAGGAGTTGAAAGAATTTCTGGACGAGGGGGGGTATATTTTAGAAAGTTAGTGTTGACAGCATGAGTAAATCGTGCTACAATATATGTAAAGAAGCACAGACTATTCGTGGTAGTTTGAGGCTGATAATAAATTTGTTAAATACCTTTCCCGGGGGTGCCACGAACACTCTTGGGAGAGGCATTTTTTATCTTAGCAAATAAGGAGCATAAAATGAAACTTGAAACTAATACTGGAGTGTATTTTTTATTCAACGATGACAAATTGGTGTATGTTGGAATGAGCTCTCATTTATCGAGACGCATTCAGCAATCTGTTGCCGAACGGAAAGCTGAAGGGCATGACATTACCGATTTCGCATATCACACAGTTAAAACGCGCAAAGAAGCTGAAATCTTAGAGAGAGTGTTGATATCAGAGTTGCGACCACCCGCTAACCGGATGTTCAACACGGACGATAGTCAAATGCCTACGATACAGCATCGCATCAACGTTTCCGAGCTTTCTAAAACAAGCTTGAATGCAGTAGAAATTGTATTGCCACCTCCTATTGATGTTTCAGCTGTTTTTTCTCATTCCATGCTAATAAGTTCTGCATGGATAAGCCTTAGCCCCAAACAACAATCCTTGTATTTGCACTGCAAGGTAGAGCAGGTGTACCAGCATCTGGATGAAAAAGAAGAACACCTTGAAGAAAATTGTTTTTATTTTAATAAAAAAATCTGGAATAAAAAGTATAAGCTGTACTCGGAAACGTCAGATGCACGTTTGGTGAAAGATATGCGTGGTTTAATTCAAAAAGGTTTTGTTGATTGCATACACTCGGGCCAAAAGACAAGAACGAAAAACGTCTATCGTCTTTCTGAAAGATGGCAGAACATATGAGCCAAAATACTTTTAAGGAGGAACAAAATGATTAAATGCAAATTTTGCAACGGAACTAACCTGATTGCGAAGGTAGTTGGAACACACACCGGGCTATACTGTATTGACTGTGGCAATAAGTGGAACAAATGGCTCAGTAAAGGCGAAGTGTCCGAGCTTGCTAACCAGATAAGAAAAGGTAAAGCCAAGGCTGAGTGTCGAAACATCACACAAGCAAGGCACTCGGATGAATTTCAGTGTAGCGAATGTGGAATTAACTTGGGATGGTGGGCTTGCAACAATACTTATGAGCAGTTTGAATTCAAGTTTTGCCCTAACTGCGGAAGAAAGGTTACGGTGTGACAATGAAGGTGTTGGCCGGAATAGTTGTTACAGTATTCAGTGCCTTGGTAATGCTGTTTATTCTTCAAGAGGGAAGCTTGCTTGCTCACATAATGGCTGTATTGTGGACAGCGGTATATATTGGAAGTATCGTAGTGCTGATAGTAGTAGATTGAGGAGGAATGAAAATGCAACTAAAAGCTAAATGCCTTGGGCAAGAACTCGAGGTAAACGCAGAGATACCGATAGATAGGTCGTACTTGGACACTAAGACCGGGCAGGTCGTAGTAATTATTTTAGCAACTACAGTGCCGTTGGTGTTGGGGATAACGGCGTATAACTTAACGAAGAAGGTGGCAGTATGAGAGGACTATACGCAGCAATAGCAGATGATAATTACCGCACCAAGCTTATCGAACGGCTACACAAGTACGATTACCATAAGTTATATACAAGGTCGGAGACAAGTCGAATGGATGTAACTCAACTCAAACGAGCAATAGATAGGGTGTTTGAACACAATAACAATATGAAAGGCAGGAAATAATATGTCAACAGCAGTAGCTAAGCAAGTACCTTTTAGCGTAGCCATCTCAGGCGACCAGTACCAAGGAATGATTAAGAGGGCTTTAACAGACCCGAAAGACCAACAGCGTTTCATAGCGTCCATTACGAGTGCAGTAGCGGCAACACCGGCACTACAGGCTTGTACGCCCCAAACAATACTATCCTCGGCTCTCGTGGGGCATAGCCTTAACCTCTCGCCTTCACCTCAGCTTGGGCAGTTTTACTTCTTACCCTTTAGAGACACAAAGAACGGCGTGACGAACGCAGTGCCGTGTATAGGCTATAAGGGATACATACAGCTTGCGTTAAGAACAGGAGCGTACAAGAAACTAAATGTTATCCCTATAAAGAAAGGCGAGTTCATAAGCTATAATCCGCTTACAGAGGACATCAACGTTAAGATGATAGAAGACCCAACGGAGCGTGAAATGGCCGAGACGGTCGGATACTACGCCTTCTTCGAGTACCTTAACGGTTTTACTAAGTCTATGTACTGGACAAAAGAAAAAGTCGAGATACACGGCAAGCGTTACTCTAAAGCATACAGCAAGCCTGACTCGTTCTGGCAAAGAGATTTCGATGCTATGGGCTGTAAGACACTCATTAGACAGCTTATCTCACACTGGGGCGTTATGTCTATTGAACTTCAATCGGCTATGGACAACGATGGTGACTTCAGCGATGCGCTTGAAGCCGAAGAGTACGAAGTCCTTGAGCCTGAAACCGCTCCGGAACCGACACAAGAGCCTGAGAAGAAAGCCAAAGAGAGTAAGGCTATCGACTCATTCGACGACATTTTGTAACTATGTATAAGTGTGAGAACTGCGGTTATACGACCGATGAATTGACTCTTGAAATTGAGTACATACCTTACGGCGACGAAATGGCAAGGCATGAAAGTTGCTCATACGATTGTGGCAGATGCGGTGGGGAGCTAATCCCTGCCGTTTCTTGCCATGAGTGCTCCGAAGATTTCCTTAAAGAAGAAATGGTTGGACAATTGTGCAAGGAGTGCTTTGAAGATTACAAGGCGCTTAAGTACATGAAGCAGTACATCTCAGAAAGAGGATTAACTCAAGAGTATCTAAGCTACAACAGAGACCCTCTGATTGAGGATGAAGAATTAATACTCCAGTTTGTAATGGAAGAGCCAGAAGACTTTGCAGACTGGATTTGCGGAAAGGAATAATTATGTTAGTCAGGCAGGCAAAAGATACAGACGGAAAAGAAAAAATCGAAATCGTAAAGTATTGTGATTGCGCATCTTGCATGAACAATTTAAGGCAAAAAAAGGGCGTCAACTCTGTAGCCATTTACGCCAACACAGTGACAGATATCCTACTTGCTAAAGAAAAGGCAAACAAGTGGATTTGTGGTGGAAGGCCATACAGCCATACGCCAGAGTTTGTTTATATTTAAAAGGAGAAAGCAATGGAAGATAAAAGTAAAATAGTTTTCGACATGCACCTATATGCAAAAGCAACACATAGAGAAACGCGCAACATACCTCTGTGGGCACAGAACAGCCACGGCAGAACGGTTGAAGATTTGGAAGCAATGGGGAGGGTGATTTACCCCGAGTGGACGACCCCAAAGGGACAGGGTGCAAAGGTGTTATCGCATGGGTGACACATATCAGCATGGTGATGCGTTTGAAATGAGAAAAAAGATTGGAGCATTTAAGAAATGAGTACAGCATTAACAGTAATTACAGAACAAGAAGTTCTTGGTAAAGATTTTAAAATATACGGTACAGCAGAAGAACCTCTGTTCCTTGCAAAGGATGTCGCAGAGTGGATTGAACACAGTGATGTGTCTACCATGCTTCGGAATATAGACGACAGCGAAAAGGTGACAAACATTGTTTGTACCCTTGGCGGAGAGCAAACAGCATGGTTCTTAACTGAGGACGGAGTATACGAGGTGCTTATGCTGTCAAGAAAACCTATTGCTAAAGAGTTCAAGACGCAGGTGAAGGCAATCTTGAAAACTATTAGGAACACAGGAGGCTTTGTGTCCAGCGCTGACTTGATGGTGCAAACTTACTTTGGAGCACTTGATGACACTTCTCAGAGTCTCGTGAAACAGTTGCTTGTAAATATACAAGAACAACAAAAACAAATTGCAGTTCTAACACCTAAAGGGGAGTTCTACGATGCCGTTACCGGTTCGGACACTGTTTGCGATATGGGCACTGTAGCGAAAACTTTGGACATGGGGATAGGTAGAAACAAGTTATTTGCTTTGTTAAAGAAAAAGAAAATCCTTCAATACAACAACAGACCGTATCAGAAACATGTAGACGTTGGGCGTTTTAGGGTAATCGAAAGCCGCTATTCTAAGCCTAACGGAGACGAGGCTGTCTACTTCAAAACGACGGTCACCCAAAAAGGAATGGATTTTATACGCAAGGTTTTAGTGGACGCAGGATATTCGGAATAGCTGATTTTCACAACTTTTAAACGTACTTTAAATCAATAAAGCAAGGTGATGTATATGCAGATAAACATAATACAAACAGGGAGTAAAGGCAATGCGGTTTTACTTGATGGAGTTGTTTTAGTCGATTGCGGTGTGAGCTACTCCGCAGTCAAACAACACGCCAAAGACATTAAGCTTGTTCTATTAACGCACCAGCATTTTGACCATGCTAAGCCGTCTACTGTAAGAAGATTGGCTTACGAAAACCCAAATATTAGATGGGCATGTTGCGAATGGATGCTACCTATACTTGAAGCTTGCCAAGTGCCACGGCATAAGGTGGATGTTATTAAGCCGGAAGGTGTAGCTACGTATAGAAGGCTAATAGACACCAAAGTGGACTTGAGCATCTCCCCTGTTTTGCTCAAGCACGATGTGCCTAATTGCGGGTGGAAGATTAAGACTCCAAACTTCAAAGCTATATACGCTACAGATACTCGTGACTTGAACGATGTTGTAGCGAAAGATTACGACCTGTACATGATTGAAGGAAACTACAGCGAGAAAGATATTGTTGACAGGGTGAAGCAGAAGCTCAACGACGGAGATTTCATCTATGAAAACCGAGTAGTAAATACCCATCTTTCAACAGAACAGGCTGAGCGTTGGATTGCGAATAACGCAGGACAAAAGTCGAAATACATACTTCTGCATGGGCACGAGTAGTCAGCACTTGATTTTTCTGTATTAGTGTGGTATGGTAAGGATAGAAACACTAATTCAGAAAGGAGTCGTTTGTTTTGAAGATAGGTACAACGCCGACTATATTGATTTCTATTCCCGAAGTGGTGGAATACGAAAGTCTATTCGTGACATTTAAAGGTACAGAGGGTAGTGTTACTTTTGAGAATCCCGAAAAGATTGAGGAGGATTTTCATTGTAAGTTTACCCAGTCTCAAACTCAAACCCTCGGAGTGGGATACGTAGATATTGAAGCGCAGATAGTTTTCTCAAATAAATCTACAGCTAAGACAGTTCTTGCGAGGATTTATAACGAGAAATCTATACACACTCACTCAGTAACTGGAGTAGGTGGAGTGCCGGAAACGGAAACTTTTTCACTCGCAGTAGCAGGCGAAATTGTGTACTCTGGAGAAGGCGGAGCTGGCACTACAAACCATGCTGCGTTGGAAAATCTGGACTACCTTAACAGTGGGCACACAGGCTTTCAATCAGCTTTAACACAAGAACAGCTTGACAATATCTCGGATATATCAGGGTTCATCGTAGACAGTACGTACAACCAGACTACAGGCGTACTGACGCTGACAAAGCAAGACGGTTCAACAATCACAATAGACCTACCTGTAGAAAATATAATCTCGTCCGGGAGTTTTGACACTACAACAAACGAAATAGTGTTGGAACTTGTATCAGGCGAAGAGATACGCATACCGGCAAGCTCTTTGGTGGATACGTATACAGGTGGTGAAACCGTAACCGTCAGCGTTGCAGTCAACGAAGGTGTTATTACAGCTACAGTTAAAAGCGGTAGCATTACTAACTCACATCTCAGTGCGGAACTAAGTGCTTCCTTAAATGAACTGACCTTAGCGATGCACAGTCACGCAAACAAAGCTTTGCTGGACAGTCTCACTCAAGCTATGGTTGATAAGATAGCCGAGATAGATGACAAAGCAGACGCAAGTGATATCCCTACCGTTCTACCCAGCCCTGCATCTATTAAATTTACAGGCGCATCTACTGCAACATACGATGGTAGTGTTGCGGTGACCGTTAACATCCCCGAAGCGTCAGGGCCTGTTACAACTAACCATGCAAGCCTACAAAACCTTGATTACGCTAATAGCAACCATACAGGATTTCAAGCTTCTTTAAGTTCAGGACAATTAGCAAACATTGCTGCCGTTCCTGACAAAGCATCTCAAACAGATTTAGAAGCCGTTAGAACAACAGCAAATAGTGCAATCCAAGAAGAGACAGACCCTACTGTCCCCGCATGGGCTAAGGCGAGTTCTAAACCGTCATATACTGCTACCGAAGTTGGAGCACTTCCTGCCTCGACAACAATCCCTACTAACACAAATCAACTTACTAACGGCAGTGGGTTTATTAACCAAACAGACGGAGATGCTCGCTACGAACGCATAATAGCAACCAAAAATACAGCCTTTAACAAAAACTTTGGTAGTAGTGCAGGAACAGTTGTCGAGGGAAATCGAGTGCTAACAGATGTCCCAGTTGGTGCTGTATTTACTGATACCGTTTACGATGATACCCCCCTATCACAAGAGATAGCTCGTATTGCGGGTGAGATGGACGGCAAGGAGGACATCACAACCACAAGGACTATCACTGCTTCTACCGCTGCTACAGGTGTTGCACTTGTAGACAACGAAGACGTGACTATCAGTGCTATAACAACGTCAATCAACGTCACCGCAAGTGAAGGCACAGGCACTATATCCCTCGTAGCAGGCGCAACACTAAGCGTAACGCTCCCTAGTGGCCAAGGCTTTGCCGGTCTCACACCTACAAGCGGCACTACGTACGAGCTCGAAATTACCGAAGGCTTAATTTACAACATGGTATATTTCAAAGGTACATACTATATAGACGGGGGTAGGTAGCATGAGCAGAGCAGCAATGTTGCTTAAACAAGGGATTGTTATGAGTGGCAAGAAAAGCGGAGGCAGTTGTTATATAGAATATGAAACCGACAATCAGGTACAAACGCGTGTAGAATTTTTAAGCACGATTGAAATGCGCGAATGGTTGGATACATACGGCAGTAGTGTGTTTGGCTCAATAAAAGTAGCAAATAATCACAATGCAGAAAAACGCACAAACTTTGAATTGATGTTTGCGTACATGCCTAATGTTACAACCATCGACCTTAGCGAGTTTAATTTGGATGGGGCTATAAGTATAAAAAACATGTTTCGAGAGAACATTAGTCTTACGAGTTTATATGTAGCTATAAACGACACTTCCGAATTACACAACATATCATATATGTGTTGGAAGTGTTCTTCACTTAAAAATATTGACTTTTCCGGTTCAGACTTGATGCAAGTTGGAGACACTCGATACGCCTTTAATGGGTGTACATCCGTTTTAACGGCTTACGCTAAAAATAACGCCGATGTCGCTAAACTAAACACCTCGACATCCAAACCAGTTACGTGGAACTTCGTAGTCAAACCTTAAGGAGGCAACCAAATGAAATACGGAAAAATAATAAGCGGTGAACTGGTGCTCGTAGACCCTACCAAGGCAGAACTAACCGAAGAGGGTATCTATACCAGAGTACCTAAGACCGCAGAGGAGCTTGACGGAGCTAAACCCGTAGTCTATGGGGAATACCCCTCGGCTACTATATATCAGACAGTGGACAGGGTTTATAATGATGGTGCAGAAAATATTGCCGTTGACTACACTGTAACTGACAAAACAGCAGAGGAAGTTGCTGAAATAGATAGAAGTATTTGGGCTTCAGACGCAATCCAAATATTTGTTTCCGCTGAACTTGGTGAAGAAGTGCCCGAAGAGCAGTACGAAGTAGCTGTAGAAGAAATCATTAAGCAACAACGAAATAAGCTTACAAGCCCGCCTGTGCAGGGTGCAGCGTACAGCGAGACCAAGAACTACATCACCGGTGATACTATGCTCTTTACAGACGGCAATACTTACATGTCGTTGAAACACAATAGGGGCATGTCACCTATAGACTATCCCGAAAGATGGCTGAACACTACGGTGCAGGGCAATCCTAATTGGGAAGATGACCCGATAGATTTCTACTACCTTGAGGGAGATATTCGTGACTACGAAGGTCTAACTTATACCTGTAAAAATCCGCATAGCAAGAATGAGTTAAACTACCCGACATCTCAGAATGGTAAGCAAAACTGGAGAGTGCAGGTTTAACATGTTAAAAAAGAAAAAGAAACTGCCTATAATAGACAGTTTATTTAAAGAGTATACTGAAGCTGAGCTTAATGACATCCTTAAAGACCTAAGCAATGAAGACAAGGCTAAGTTCTTAGGTATGGTTCAGTCAAACGCAATCAGTAATGGTATGCTTAGAGCTTACCCAGAGGTTATCCTTGCAGGACAAGAGAGCGCTTTCATTTTACTCTACGAACGTTTTGTCAAACCTATGGTAGACGCAGACGAACGAATTAAGCGTGGCCTGACGGTAGACGAATTAAGCGAACAGCTTATAACTCTTATAACCGTTAGAGCAGAAGAAGGCGTAGAGCGCAGAGAAAAGATGAAGGAGTACATCAAGAAACGCTCCGAAGGCAAGACAGTCGAAGATGTAATATAGCAAAAGGAGAGGATAAATCCTCTCCTTTTTTCTATGGCGTGTCATTCAAGTCAGCTACTATCCAGTTTAAATAACTTGCGTACACTGTGCCACCTACAAATACGCTTGGAGAGCGACTTCCCGAACCCGACAAGGCACTTATAGCCGTCCTTGCTTGATTGTACATGGCAGCAGTGAAGTCATTGCCCGAGTACGCTGTGCTAAAGCTATAGTTGCTAAGCCCTTGGTAAGCTCTAAACTCATTGATACGAGAAGTGAACAAGTTCCATTCGTAAGCCGATAGATTAAAATTGTTGCCCGAAACCTTAGCGGTGACCCATGAAAAATCATCAGGTCTTGGCTCGTAAGGTTCTTCGTCAGCCCTAAACTCTTGAGCACCTATCCAGTCAAACGAAAGTTCGTCATCAGAAGCAGAAGCAACATTTATTGTGTACCATTCATCTGGGTAAGGGAAAGTTATGTTTTGCTCAAACGATAAAGTAGAAGAAGATACAGTCGTAATACGGTCACGTATAGTTTCGCCTGTGCCATCACTTTCTCTACCTGTTCTTAAGAAAATGCGATACTTGGTAAAATTACTGTCTGTTGTAACTTCAATCCTAACGCTGTTATGGTCAAAACTTAGTATGTCGAATGAAGCAGTTGTAGCCATTTAAACACCACCTATCCAAACTTAGCAGTAACACCGGTAACATTAGCAGAGCTAAAGTCCACGCTACCATAAAATATAGTAGAATGAGTGCTGTGCCCCACATCCCCCGGTCTTCTGCCTACATACAAGTTTCCGCTTCCCAATGAATGGGCACTAATGTATAAGCTGGAATTAGCGTCGAGACTAATGTTACCCTCGCTGGATAGTCGTATGTCTCCTAATTGGTTCCAGAATTTTAAGTCAGCATTTACAGCCGACAGAACAGCTTCGTTATTAGCGTTATCTATTTCAAAATGCATCTTAGAGTCGTTGTCTATACCACCCATCTCGACACCGTTATCAGAGACAACAAGATACCCTTGACCGAACATCATATCAGTATAGTCGTTAGCATCGCTTTCAGCAGCGTTAGCATACCCTCTGGCATCACTACGTACCGCAGAAGCCGATAGCGTTATCTCTGACCCTAACTCACTGGATACTTGTGTAATGCGGCTCTCTGTGTCTATAAATCCTTGTGCTGTCTCTGCTTGGTACTGAGTGACTAAAGAGATGGTAGCATAAGTAGCGTCTGCGTATGTGTAGATGTTCGCTATAGAGACAACTGTGTCGGACATGTACTGACTAAGGGTAACGTACCCGCCGTCAGTCTTGATATGCACATCATCGCCTTCGTAACTACCGTTCCAATCGAACTTAGGATTATCTACCGTTGAGTTGTCATAGGCAAGCTTGAACATCTCGACGACGTTAATTAGCTTATCACCTATCAATACTGTAGCTTCAGACATATTCCACACATCGTAAGACCAATCGATAACGCGTAGTTCTTTTACCTCTAACTCAGAGCCGTCTGTAGAACGAGCGTACACTCTAACGATATCTCCTATCTGGAAAGTCTCGTGAGCATAGTCAGGTTCTTCTCTACGGTCGTACAGTTGTACACTGTAGTTTTCTTTAGGCTTGCACCTATCTCTTAGTTCTCGCTGTCCCCAATACTTGAGCTGTGTCTGACCGCTGGTAGATGCAGCACCTGTGTACTTAATGTTAGGGTTAACGAGATACCCCTCGTACACTTCGTCTGTATAGGAATAGTTCTCGAGGTAAGTCTTGTCGTTGTTTACAGCTTTAATGTTTAGGTTTCCGTCTCCTAAGATGTAAGCCTTAGTGACTATGTTGTTGTCTACGGTGATTACAGGCTCAGCAAGCATGTTTTTACCGTACCGTACATCGTACCCTACCCACGTATTAAAGTCCGTCCCTATCTTGTCTGCGTCTCTTAGAGATACAGTCTTGGCTATACTATCATAAACAAGTACGCCTCCCCATAGAGTGCGTATATTTTTTATGTTTGTAAGCACATCTTTCATGTCGCTTTCTAAGTTGAAAACACCGTAATCTTCGTCAGGGTCAAATCCATCCACGAGAACATCACAAACACCCAAAGACCAACCAAAGCGATTACCTTTAAGCACAGCCCATAGAGCATATCCTGCGCTACCTCTGGGCATAGTAATACCACGACCATCTTTAACTTCGCTGTCATTATACTCAACGCCATTGACTGTAAGCTTATTGGTAGTGGGAGATTTAGGCAGTATCTTGACTGTGTGTTCGTCCATAGCCTCTACTTCTAAGTCCACATTATGCGCTTGAACATAAGTATTGGCAAGCTCATACCACTTTTCTACCAATATAACAGTGATAGTATCACCCTCATAGCGTACGGCTTCAGTGCTAAGAGCTTTATATATGCGTCCATTAACATGCCATTCATTACGTAAGTCTTTAACGTCTGCCCACTTCTTGCTGTCACGCAATATAGTAAAGGTAAAGGTGCTCTCACCATCTAACTGCGTATGAACAATAGGATTTATAATACTACCTTGTGCTACTGCTCCATTGGCAGGTTTATTAAAGACAGCTACTCTGTGCCCGTCTTTATCAAAAACTTGTATAGCCACTTTAATTCTCCTTTCAATACAGCTCGTCTGATTTCCAAAGGAACATCGGATTATACTGCACAAGCATGTTTGCTTCAGTCTCAGCGTTGAGAGCAGTCACAGCATAACTCTTAGTCTTGGATATCTTAGTAAAGAGATACCCTTTGCTCAGATAACGCATAGCATTAATCTGACTGCCATCTATGCCTAATAGGTAACACCTGTCCTCTACAGCGTCTATAACAAGCGAATAGCCTGTGGGTACAGTACTATCCCACTTGAACTCAACATCGCCTACAGTGAAATTAGGAGTTACTACGCCTTCTCCTATCGTTGCTGTAAAGCCTATATCAGCATGACCCTTGTTATCTATCATGCCGTTGCCGTGGAAGGCTACAGGGGCAACCAACGTTCCATATGGTTGTGTCTCAAACGGTATAGACACCTTAATCATGTTGTATTCGTCAAGTATCTCAGCAGACCCGGAATATTTCACCTTAAACATAATACCGGCCTTAGTAAACACAAAGTTTTGATACTTGTCTTTAGTACTGTCGAGAGCAAACACTAAGTCGCGTTTAATCTTTTCCCTTTGCTCGAATGTTCGCCCTGCATACGACACAGCAACTACAGAGAATACCCTGTTCAAGTACTTAGTATCCTTGACTATTTCGCCATCTACACCGGGGATATTAACGATAACATTCTCAGCAACTGGGATAGCAGGGAAGTTAGTTTCATCTGTGTTGACAATCAAACCAAAAGGCATAAAGTATATCCTCGGGTCTGTATCTCCCACTCTGCCTATAGTAAAGTTAAAATCACTCATTCAGAAAACTCCTTTCCCCACAAATACATTGGGCTATAATCAGTGACTATACTTGCCAAAGTGCTTGAGTTGAGGCAAGTAAGCTTTGCACTCTCGTTAAGATTAAGCTTAAAGAACTCTCCGCCTTTAGTTAAATCAGTTATAGCGTTAATTCTATTTCCAAAACCGTCAATCAGATAGCATATGGATTTGTCTGCATCTATGATAAGCTTATAGCCTTCAGGCACAGTGCCTTCCCACAGAAACTCCAGCGTGCCTACAGTAAAGTTAGGATTAACACATCCAGCGGACAGGGTGAATATAGCGCCTATAGGCTTAGCGCCTGTATTAGTAATAGTGCCATCTCCGTAGAACTGTTCAGAGAACAATGTCTTGCCGTAGGGTGAAACTTCAAAAGGCACTGTAGCTCTCAACCAGCCATGTCCCTCACGAACCTCAGCACCGCCTGAGTACTTAACATCAAAGGTCATGTCGTTCTCTTGGATAGACAACTGCTGGCTCTCATTGCGTGTCCTGTCCAGCAACTCAGCGATGTGAGATTTCATTTCATTTAGCTGAGTAACGCTTAGTCCTTGCATTGAGTAAGAGACAATATTAAAGAAACGATTAGTGTACAAAGTATCCTTAATCACTGTGCCATCAACGTTTGGAAGGTCGATATAAGTACTTTCTGTAGAGGGCATAATCTGTATCTCGCTCTCTACAGGTGAAAGGAAAGTGTCGAAAGGCATGAACCACTTTTTGCGTGGGTCTCTATCCTCTGCACCACCAATATAAAAGTCGCTCTCAGCTACTCTGGGAATACCATCAGTAATTTCTACGCTATCAGACACAGGGATATGAGCAAAGGTACTCAAAACGTCACTTATGCCTATATCGTCTAAAATATCAAGAAACGCTGCAACTGAAGTACCATCTTGCATGTTTATTTGGTCGAACACATCTAATCGTGCTTCAGCAAGGCGTGTAGCATCGTCAACAATGACACTATCGCCGAATAAGTTAAGCACTTCCTGCAAGCCTATAGCGTCAGAAACATTGATAGTGTCGATTATGCTAACCAAATAAGTAATAACTGCTCCATTGTAGGTCAACGCTCCTTCATAGCCATGCGCATTATAACGAGCGTTTTTGTTATAAATGTTGCTCAAAAAAAGACCTCCTAAAAAGAAAAGGGGCAAGCGCCCCTCGTCTTATATTCTTTCGTATAGATAATACCGCGGGCTTCTGTTTGCACAATCAAGTTCCAACGCTTCCCAAGAAGTATAGAAGTAATCTCCATTGATTTGCACGTATTTAGAACGATACGAAGAGTCGAACTTCCCGTCATACATATAAGCATCAGCACCCATCACAGTGTCGTTAATCATAGCCGCAAGGAAGATGTAATGCCCTCCGGTAGAAAAGATGCCGGTGTGACCAGACCTATCTCCACCTACATTAGCAATAACAGCTCCACCGCGCTTCAGAACCAACTCAGCTTCTTGCCAATCGCTTGTAGTCTGATAATCAACATCCCACTCGTCAGCTACTGCTTCAGAAAGCGTCTTCATGTTTGTTCCACCTGACACTCTTGCACCACACTCTAAAGCCAGCTCAACCATGCCCTCAACATCTACATTAAAACCCAAGCGAGACAGTACCATAGCCATAGAAGTAGGGCCACAACCACCGGATGCAACAGTTGCACTCTCGTAGCCCGGTGCAGGGTAAGGCATATTAGGGTAATCTCTTTGATTGAATACAGTAATGTCAGGCTTGAACTTACTTAAGCTTAACACAAAAGCAGCTCTGTAACCACTGGAAGTAGGATAGTAAATCCTTATTAGTCCATTGATAGTGACATCTCCGATAGCACATACGTCACCTTCGGAAATATACCTTCCGCTCTCTATCAATCCAGCTTCGGTGTAAACAGACTGTTTCTCCGTTGAAACTAAAGTTACTTCTTGGTAGTACTCTGTATCTTCGGGCGGATGCGGCTCTGGTTGTTCTTCGGGCTCAGGCTCTACTATTGCAGGCGCATCATCATAAGCAACAACAGCGTTATATAGATAGTCCCTTGTGCTGGTGTCATGCCATTCACCTTCAAACAATAAGTACCTGCTTCCACCACCATCGTGATTAGACATGCTTACCATACCTGCGGACATAGCCTTATTGCTAAATTGTTCTAAAGTGGTACCTTCATCAACCATGATTACATAGCAATCACCGTTAGCATCCATAGCGAAGCCTATACGATTAGGCTGTGAGTTAAATGCAGGGTCACTCCAACTGGGAGGAACATACTTGCCATTGACTACGCTGCCTGTGAACCCGGTAAAGTATTCGTTCCAACCTAACCATGGAGTGCCAAAACCAAGAGCTCCATCCTTAGTTATCCCCATACCATAACCATTGCCAGAGTCTTTTACTTGCTTGCCATCCTCAATGATTGTGCCAAGCGGAATGTTCCCTGTTTCTTTAGACCAATGCACAAATGAACCTGAAAACATAATCACAGGTTTTTCTTTTTGAGCGTTGTACCACTCTGTAGGCGTTTTGCCGCCGAGCCTCACAACATCCCATCTTAATCCCTTTGGTAGCTTAAACTTTTTCACGTCAAAACCCCTTTTCAATTTAGTATGACTTTAATATACACCTATAAACATAAAATGTAAAGTTAATTAAGAGAAATTGTTAGATGTTGTATATATGGCCCTTTGGTGGGCTGGTTGAGCAAATAGCTACTCCCCCCCCCGCACGTGTTTAAAGCAAGAGAAAGGAGTAGCTACACATATGGCCCTTCGGAGCCGCCGCATATCGCTTTTTGCTATCAGCCGAAACTGAAATCGGATTAACCACCAAGGTCTTGTGTCAAACGTGGCGGGTGGTCATCCCTTTCCGATTCTCCCCTCATTGCTGAACAAGGACGGGGTCACTGCACTCACAGTGAAATCTTAAAAACAACGTGGCTCTAACCCACTACATACCGGTGACGAACACGGCACAGGGAATAACTCCACACCCCTGAACAAGAGTAAAAATATAAAAGCCCTACAGTGTAAGCGCACTGTAGAGCCTTTGTATAACTTAGCATATGCTAAGTTATCATGTATGTAGTCGCTTACCTACAAACAAATAATAGCATACTCGAAAGCGTTTGTCAAGCCATGTAATGAAAATAACAGTAAATACGCTCGTAAGGTTTTTTACCGCTATCTTCGTCAAACAAAAAGTCCTTAGCCAGCTCAACAAAAAAGCGAGCTTCACCGGTCATTTCAGCAATCACAGCACTGCGGTAGTGGTCGTGCCACATAGCATTTAGGACAGCCCAGAACTCCATCTCTGTAAGGTCTGTCATGTCTACGCCATACTGCTTGCCCACGGCAGTAGTTTGTTGCATGTTCCAGTGTGCGCCCATATGCTTAGCACCGTTAGCTGTATGCCACATTCCGGCTACCCAGTCCTCAAGTTCTTTATCGCTCAAACGCATTTCGTGGTCTTCGCTATGCATTTCTGCGTCAGGGTAGGTAGCACCTAAAACTTCTGTGTGATAAGTTTTCCAAAACTCACGACTACGCATAAGCTTACAAAACTCATACTCATGTACTACTTCGGCTTTCATTGCCGTAGTAAGGGGCATACCTGACTTGATGTCCTCTTGAAGCATTTGCAGTTTTTTCTCTGCATCAACGCAAGATTTATACATTAGTTTTATCCTCCTGTGTTTCATCTTCGCTTAGCACAGCGTTCATGTCTATGCCAAGCTTGTTTTTAAGCACCTTGTCGCCCATCTTTAATGCCATCTTGCTGGTGCTTTCAACTATCTTCCGCCCTTCAGCCGTTGTGAATAGGCAAGCAAAAGTAGCTCCCATTACAAACTGCTTCATCTTAATTAGCACACTTTCTCTTGCCTTTTACGCCTTGAAGAGTTAAAGAGCACGATGCCGGTGCAAACCTCAAGACGAGTATACTTCTGCATTGAAGCGTAGTCTGCCACAGGTCAGCAACGCAACCACCTGTACGGCAAGGTAATACTTCATAGACAGGGAGCGTAGTAGTGCCGTCTGTAATCTCTACAAGATTGCACGAGCTGTCAAGCGGGATGCTGGCAAATAGACCAACCTCGACACATTCGCAAGCACAGAGACCTGTTAAAGCTCCATCCGATACAGTTACGGTGTACTTGCCGCTCTTTAAAGTTACACTGCTGGCTCGCAGTACGCAGTTACAATTACTCATTTTAGTAGTTCTCCTTTTAAGTTTTATTTCGTTAGTCGCAGTCGCAACTACAATTCCGTTAATGCTAAAAGACGCTGTGTTTATGATACTAAGCATTGATAGAGTATCAAGTGGCTCGAGTTAGGCATCCAGTTGACTTCTATATGTGAAGGATTGCCTTCTAAGGGTTCGGCATCTACAGTAAGCGTACCTTCTATATAGCTTAATGCTGAAGGCAGGGTGTCACTAAAGACTTGATTGGTAAGTTGACCGTTGAAGTCGCTTATTTCGATGGTAACAGCATAGGTAATCACGTCTCCACGATAAACTGAACTTGGGTGAGCTTTTTTGCTAATAGTCACAATAGGCTCAACAAGTTGCTCTACAGTGGAGCTGGCATTAACTACAAAGTCTTCATCTCGGAAGCGATAATTAAAGTTAGCTGTGTTTACAATTGACATGATAGCCTCCTAAATTAAAAGAGGACGGTCTCCCGCCCTCTAAGTCACGCCGAAGCGGAAAGTCACAATAATTTCTTATTGGAAAATTAGCAGCCGAATCCGCCTACAGGACTACCACTGCATACATAAGCCTGACCGTAAAGTCTGGGCTCTTTCAGCATCTCGCAACGGATAGCGTTAAGCTCTGCTTTGATAGCAGCAGTCTCAGCTTGCGAAACGAGGTCGCGCTTAAGGGTTGCTACCTCAAGGTTAAGTGCGTTCTTCTCTTGTCCATCAAGGATAGCACGTGATTGTGCATCAAGCTTGAGGTCAAAGATACGCTCTTGAAGTCCAGCCTCATACTGGCGCGAAGACTGGTCATACAGTCTCTGAGTGTTGGCGTTATTAGCTTCGATTGTGCGGTTTGTGGTTTGCTCAATCAGATACTGAGTACGAGCGGTATCTATAATGCCTTGTTTTTCAACTTCGCAGTTAGATACACGGTTGCAACCAGCTTCATTGTAGCGATTACCAAACAGTCCGCCGCCGAAAATCAGCCAAATGATAACGATGATAAACAGGATACCAATGGTTGAGTTCGAGCTTGTGTCTCTTGTTTCCCACATAGTGTTTTGCTCCTTTCAAAAAATATTTATTTCGTCGCCTATTTCAGACGAGGAAATTTAGGTTTATTGCTGTTGGAGCTGGATTTATTTGAGCTTTGTGGCCTGTTTACTCCGCCACTTTTAACTATATTTAATCCTTGTTGTTTTAACTGTTCGGGACTTGTTCCTACAAGGCTTAGCAGAGTCTTAGCCATTGGATTACTCCCGTATCTATTATACAGTTCGTTTATTCCTTGCTCAGTAATACCAAAGTTACGAGCAATGTCACCTGCTTGGTCGTCAGTTGCTCCCTGAACTGCTTGGCTTGCTCGTTTTACTGCTTCCTGTATTTCGTTTTGGTTGCCCGGAAACATCTTCATCAACTGTGACAGTATCATTTGTGTGTTGAACATTTGCATTACCACCTTTCAGTTCTTTTAACAACTGTAGTATCTCAAGGTTAGCCGCTTGGCTCTGCCTAAGAGCTTCTTGCGTCTCTTGCAAAATCTCTTCAGAAGTCTTTTCAGGTACGATGATGCCTACTTCGACAAGCTTGTTGTAATATTCAACTGTAGTCTCTTCTAAGGCGTTGTAGCGGTCGTTAGTATGCCCTATAGGTTGCTTGCCTGTATGGAAGTCTATGGCGTATATAACACCATCTTCTACTACACAAGGGATACGTGCGTTGCCTGTACTAAACTGGGCGTTGTAAGAAAAATCACTCATAATTAACACACCTTTCTTTGTTGCAGCGACTGAGTGGGTGCAGGTGTGATACACCCACGTCTGCCGCCGCTATATACATGGGGGGAAGGAACGGGAATAAAAAACTCCCTACCTTGATACTACAAGATAGAGAGTATATTCATAAGTACTCTAAAGGTACTAATTATTATTTTTTCTTTTGGTTTTTCTTTAGCTCTGGGAACACCTTAGCAACCTCACCAAAGTAGTTCTTACACGTTTGTTCAGAATAGCCAATCTCTAAAGAGACCTGCTTCATTGTCATGTTATCCACACAATACATTAAGGTTATCTTCTCGTGTAAGTTTCTAAAACCAGCTTCATTAAGTTTTAGCTTCAACTCATGTTTAGGTGAAAACAACATCTTTAGTTTAGCAATGAAGGGTTTGTCTGCTATATAATCAAATGCCTCTCTTATCATATACAGAATAAAGTCAACAATCAGTGCGACGATAACTGTGTTGAAGATAGAGAAAGCAATT
This sequence comes from uncultured Peptococcaceae bacterium, assembly GCA_964372025.1. GTDB lineage: Bacteria > Bacillota > Dehalobacteriia > UBA4068 > UBA4068 > CAYJBP01. Next base: position 35,250 of record CAYJPF010000003.1, read on the forward strand.
CCGGTTGTATTAAATAACGCTACACACAAAGTGATTGTAGTGATACATACGCAAGCAATCTTGACCAGATTAGCTCTAATGTTAGGAATATAGTCTGCGTGAAACTGCTTTGGAAATAGCTTTCTTAGTGCTAAGTATGCAACGTAAAGAAAAACTGCCTCAACTACTCTGCCTATAAAGTACGCATAAAGCAAGTACAATCCATAGACAAATATAAGCGGAGGCAAATTCTTCTTCAAGTCGTGCCGAAACTCAAGCTTCAGGTAATGCTTGAAGTTCTTCGAGTTCCGTGTGAAGCTTGTGCAAACGCCAGCGAATATACTCTTTTTCGCTTTCGTCTGTCGAACCTTCAAAGCGCTTGACAAGGTTTGCAATGCTTCCTTGAATACGCTTGCGCTCTTCTTCCATGAAGCCGAGGCCCCATCTAAACACAATAGCCATTTGCGTCCACCTACCTTTATATTTATTAGAGTTATAATCCATAAAAGATAATAGTCAACAGAATATATCGCAGACATTGCAAAAGACTGTGATTGTTCTATTAAAGATAAATTAAGAACAAACAGCGAACAAAAACTGAAAATGCTATCTAAAACAAACAAGCACATCGTAGGCGCAAGGCGCTTCGTAAATAATAACGGAATTGCATAAAAAGAAAAACTTAGAATTGCTACTAACACATTCCATTCTTCCCCTGCGAATAAAGTGTTGATAACAATTAAATAAGATGTTACAAAAGTATTAACAATTAAGGCTCTACTTTTGTAATTTGGGATAACACAGGCGTACATTAGGTTAATGCCTATCATGCCCTTGATTACGTTAATTATACCTCTCGCCCAGTCGTTGCTGTCTACAAAATAAATAAAAGCGTTGAGTCGAGAATTAGTTATCTCTACACCAAACGCTTCTATGCCGAAAAGCTTCAGTGTAAACGTAGCAAACAAGAACACCCAACACAAGGTTAGCACTCGACTCATTATAGCCGTGAAATGTGCTCTTGTCATAATAGTCACACCTGCTTTATAATTGAGGGAGGCCGCCGCCCGGCGAGAAACGACGACCTCGGAGGTTTTAAATGGAATCCAACTGTACCTTTATAGTAGCACGATACCCACTATTTGTCAACACACTTCTAAAGAAATAGTGTTTAAAAATATATTAACAAAAGATTAAGTTTCACTTAGCTCTTTTTTCAAGCTTATTAAAGCTTTCAATCCATGTAGGCATCGTTCCATTGCCATTGCTCTTTTCATAAGCATTGTAAAGTTTAATTACCGTCTCTACTTCGTCATAGGTGCTGTACCCACGTTCTAAAGCTCGTGTAATCAAATAATGCAGTCGTTCGTGAAGCACGGCAATGTTTGCTTCCTGCAATGCCGGAAGATTGTCTGCAACAGCGTTTAAACTTTCAATCGCTGTGGTTAGCTTGACAATCTGTCCGCTACAGTCTTTCCGGCATTGCAGCCCTGTTTCTAACTTTTCTCCCATCACTCTTACCTTTTCTTCAAGAGTTGCAATTTTGTTGTTTTGCAATCGTTTGTCTTGAATACGCCTTGCAATTTTCTTGCAAAGAGGGACAATAATTTTTGCCAAAGTTAAATACGCACCTCCAATAATGCCAATTAACCCTGCAGCCTCTACAACTTCAAACACACCTTGCCCCCCTTAGCAAAACTAACTGGCTCTTTTTTCAAGCCCTCCGTATACTTCCATCCACTTTGCCATAACGCCGTTACCATCGTTTTCTAAATACGCTCGGTGCAGATTGTGGATAACATCAAACTCGTCAAAAGTCGTATACCCACGCTCTACAGCCTTTGTAATTAAATGATGAAGCTTGTCGTACATCATAGCAAGATTTGCCGCTTGAAGAGCTCTTAACGCAGGTCTGAACCCTTCTGCTTCTTTAATTAACTCCTTTAAGGCGATGCTGTCTTCTTCGTACTTTTCGTCTAATTCAGCACCGGCTTTTACTGCCTCTTTCAACTCCCTCAAAACCTCCTCCAACTTGGCTATGCGTTCGCCTTGCATTTTTGTTGCCTGTCTTGCATCCCACCATCTACGAATGGGAGGCATGATTAGTTTTTGAACGGCTATAATGGCTCCGGCTACAATTGAAATTCCACCAAACCAGCCAAGTATTACGTCCATTTGCAAGCTAATCATCCTTTCGTTGGGAAGAATGTTTTACAGATGTCCGCTGTCTGTAGGATTGTTTACAATACCAAACGCTACAAGTACCGGCAACAGCACATTTAGGAGTCCGTCAACGGTTGCTGAAATGTCAATACCGGCAAACTCTTTTACACAAAAAGTTACCAGTGCTGCGATAGACACCCAAAGTGCCCAACTCTTAAATCTGTTTTGCATAGTTATACCTCGTTTTCTTTCTGAGCTTCTTGCTCCTTAATGTTCAACTTAGCGTACTCGTCGGCAAGGGTAGAAATGAGTTCCATATCCCAGTGGTCGTGAGTCTCGTACCACTTTTCAACGGCTTTGAACATTGCAAACGACCATTTGTATTCAGGATTTGCACCCATAAAATACATTTGGTTGTTCTCTGCAAATTCGTTACGCCATGCGTTAATCTGCTCAGCTGTTGCCACCTCAAACTCTGCAATAACTACAGGGTCATAAGCAGGGGCTACGGCAATGCCAAGTTTCAAAGCTTTCATGTCTGCTGCAAACATGTCTACATGCTGGTCAATGGTGTGAATACTGTCAGGGGTAGACTTATCGACTACCTCAACTTGCGTGATGTGCTTCAAGATTAGATTGTTCATTTTGTTTGCCTCCTTTTTATTTTAAATGCTTATCCAATACTTTTTGCCTGTAATAGTATCAGGAGCATTTAATTCGTTTCTGCTGTGACTCTGCTTACATTCGTAATTAGCACCATTCCACGACACCCTGTCGGTGCCGTCCAAAAAGTAATAATCAATAGCATAGCTATCCCAAGAGGGATAACCAGCCTCAAGCCTTAGCCAGAATGCCTTTTCGTCGCTATAAGTAGCGGTCACAGGGTCAATACCTTTAACAGGCTTCTCTGCCATGTATTCTGCTCCGTCAGAGCCTGTAACAATATCGCCCCTGATGTACCGTTGCTCAGGGTTATACGCGTCACCTGCTTTAGGTATACCGCTTAATTGTCCGTCTACAATAGTGAGAGCTGACAGCCTTGTTGTAGTTTCGCTAAGTGCAATTTCCATCTCGAGTATCTCATTAGCCTTTGCTTCTGCAAGCACAAGGTCTACTGTAAATCTGCTATCTGCTTTAGGCATTTTCAATTACCTCCGTTCCGGGTAAAGTCGGCCACACTACAGCATCGGGAAATCCCTCTTGCTCTGTGACATCTCGCAAAGCTTGTTTGTATATCTGCCACTCAACCTTCTCTTCGGGAGATTTAAGCTCCCAGTTAGATGCGTTGCAATAGGTTAAGTCACATTCAAGCAGTAGTGCGTTACGCTGGTCGCGGATTACTTGTTCTTTCTGTGGGTCGAGTTCGGAGTGCTCAACTTTATCCCACCAGAGTTCTTCGGTCTCCACGTTAACCTTAAGGATGTAATCAAAAGGTACTGAACCCGGCGGAGGCGGAATAGTGTCCGTAAGGAAATATGGACGGTCTGTCGGTGGTTTAGTTGAATATGACGCTAAGTCCCCACCGAACGTAAAAACATAATAAATCATTTTACTTCTCCTTTATAGTGGTAAAACTATAGCACCGCAAAAACTACCAGACCCCATCGATATGGCCGCTGAGTTACTGCTGATAGCAATGACTAAAGACGTCTTCGGGGAATGACCATACTCTTGGTCGTAGATAGAGATGGTGTTTTTGTTGGTAGACTGAACAATAATTAGGTCTGTTCCAGCGTTTTCGCTGGAGTATATCATAAAATAATCAAATGGGTTATCGTTGCTCAAATAGGTTGTATAATTACTTTTATTAATTCTAAAGTTGTGTGCCGATGCGCCGACTCCTATGTACACGGCCATCCCGGAGCTATTGTCCACATATTGTTTATTAACCGCGTCTCCGTCGTCAGTAGGAGTTGCAAGATTGAGTATCTTATTTGTCGCCATGTTAATGGCACCTGACATATTCCCACCACTTGTTGTTAAATAACTTAGTAACCTTTCAAGCAAAAAGCTTTGAGGAACAGCGTCATTGGCCTCAGCAGGAGAGGAGACATTCTGGATAGGGTTCCCACCCATGTTTAAGGTGCCACTCATTGTTCCTCCAATTTTGGGCAAAGCGTCTATAGGTGTAGCCCATTGCTCACCGGTAGCTGTCTTGGTTAGAACTTGCCCAGCTTCTCCGGCTACAGTAGGCTTGGCTATAACGTCCTCTTTTAAAGCATAAGGTGTTAAGTCTATTTTAGCAGCAGAAGGCACCCAATCGCCTGTCACGCTGTCCCAGATATAGAACATATTCTCCGTGCCCAACACAAGAGCATAGTCACCACTAAGGCTTGTAGGTAAAGCTGTACGCAAAGCTTCTACAGAGGCATAATCACCCTTGTAGTTATCTATATGCTCCTCTATGGCTGCCAGCGATGCATTTATAGCCGATATAACGGCACTTACATCGTTGACACATACAGCACTAACAGTAATCGTATCGTCCGCTGTGGGATACGTAGAAGGCTGCCCGACGAACTCTATACTACCACCTATATAACTTACAGCAAATTGCGCAGACTCAGGAGTGATTATGACTCCATTCTTCTTAACAATAGGAGCAGGGCTTTCAAGCCAACCCTTCTTATCGTTAGGCACTTGGAATATACGATAGCGGTCGTCTGCGTCTATATAGACCTCAGTCATAGCCAAATCAGTTATTTCAGTAGTGCCAAGATTAAGCGCAGTAGCTAATTTAGTTATAGCTCCAGAGAGACCGGCAATGTCCGCACTCTTAGCAGCAGTTGAGCCGGGGTCAAATGATACAAATGTAGCCATAATTTCCCTCCTTTCTTAGATTAAGCAGACAGAATGGTTATAGTGCCCTGAAGCGTCCAAGTAGAGCCAAGAGCCTTAGTACCCATATTCTGCACAGTCCTATTAAGGGCAACAGCTTCGCCTGTGTTCCCGTTAAGGATACAAACCTCACGCCAGTTGCCATTAGCTGCATCGTCATCGAATACAGCTCTAAATATGACAGAGCGCCCACTAACTTGAGGATAGCCCGATTGCACTTTAGCTGTACCCAAGGAAGCAAGAACACCTACTTGGTCTGCGGCAGAGGGAGTTTCGCTTGAACCGACAGCCATATATGCGTTAGCCTCAGAATACGGAGTAGCAGACGCGCCTACAAGGGCTTTAAGCAGCTCAGCAGCGCCGCCGTTAAGGATTATATTCCCACCGTCTTCGTACACTTCATAAGGGACAGCTCCTTCAGCAAGAGCTAAATAGTCCTCAGTATGGTACTTGTTAATCAGAGTATGAAAGCACCATCTAACATGCTCAGATACGCCAAGCTTCTTACCAACCTGCCGGAGCAGGTCAGTAAGTTGGTCGGTATTTAAATCCTTGAGATTGTCGAGTATAAAGTTAAAATTCTTGTCTTGCATAATAAAGCCGCCTTTCTTCGATTGCTTCTCTGTTTTCATCATACACCCATTTGTTCGAAAAATCAATAGGGCAGTAGCCTAAAGTCTAAGCTACTATATCCCGACTGTCTTTTCGTAGGTGTAAGATTTACTACTGTATTGTTCGTTGTGCGGGTGTTGTTGTAGTTGTTTTGAGAACCGGTATAACCTGAGCTTCCGCCGGGACTTGTAGGCATAGAAGGTGTCATCTTCTTCTGTTCTTCTTGGAATTGCCTTAGAACCGCAGCAAAATCTTCCGAGATAGGCTGTATCCAGCCATCACGCCATGCTTCATACAAGATTTGAGCACTGCTCTCTCCAACTGATACCATGCCGTGGATAAAGATATCGTCTATCTCTAACCTTGCAGGGTCTGCCCATTCCTCTCCAAAGACTTTAGATAGGTCTACAGCAGCAAGTTTGTTGTCTTTCTCCATCTGTTCAAGAACATCAGCCCACATCTTCTCGGCTAAATCGGTAGCCGGTATCATGTAATCTGTTTTATAGCTCTCCAGCAAGGCTTGATTGTCGTAGGATAGGTTATCCGCATCCAGCTCATTAACTTCATCTACGAGGGCAGATAAAGCGTCAATAAGCCTATCAATGACTTCAAGCTCAGCATCTCTTAACGACTCAAGTTGCTCAATCTGGTCATCAATACGCCAGTCCTCAAGTTGCTCATTCCAATCCTTGTTGATATCAGAAATCTCTTCCATGATATCAGCTTCTTGTTCACGGTACTCTACACCGCTTCGAGCAGAAGCTTCAGCCAAAGACTTACTTGCTTCATCAAGACGCTCATAGTACTCTTCCTTAGCACGTATACGGTCGTTCTCTTGTTCGACATCCCTAAGCGCATCAATCTGAGCCTGATACCTGTCCTCAATAGCTTCTTTTTCGCGCTCTAAAGCTTCGATATTAAGCTCAAAGTTCTTTGTTATCTCTTCTTGGGTTTCTGCAAAATTAGACTGTATCTCTACAATTTCATTCTGCAAGTCCCACCAAGCGGTACTGTTAGCAAGGATGTCTGTAGCATACTCGTTAGGGTCAATAGCACGATATAAATTATTGACCTCGTGTAGTTTCTGCTGTATAATCTGAAGCAATGCTACTTGCTCTTCGTCAGATGCGCCTCTTGCTCTTGAAAACTCCAACTCTGCTTCAGCTAAAGCCAAAGCCTCTTCTGCAGCTGTGATGCGTGGGTCTTCCGTGTCGCTACCGCCATAGCTATCATAGCTGTACGTATCGCCGGAAACATCTGGTAGCTGTACCCCAGCTTCAAGGTTGGCAAGCTCTTCTTGTATCTGACCTACCATGTCTAAAGCTGAAAGATATTCTTGCTCAGCAGCGATAAAGTCTGCGGTAGCTTCCTCTGCCAAAGAAGAAAACCCTTTGCGAATGTTAGCTATTTGGATATCTTTTTCGGCTTGTTCTGCAACATTAAGCCACTTCTCCAGCTCTGAGGTAAGCCCTTCAACATTAGTAGAAACAACAAGGTTATTGACATTCATACCTTGTGCAAACAAAGCCGAAACCATTTGTGCCTGAGTAAGCAAGCCCTCGGTAGCTTCTTTCATTTGCTCGATACGAGTAATAGCGTCTACTATTTCGTTTCCGACATCAACCCAAGCATTAGCGTAGTCCTCTAAGACTCCATTAACGATATCTTGAAGTAACTCTCCAGCCTCTCCATTCTCTCGTATATACGCCTGCACATAGCTTTGAATAGCATCCCATGCTTCGCCTTCGCCCTTTACTCTTGCAGCGTTATAAGCATCAAAGTATCCGGACATAGCATCTATTGCGTCTTCTACTTCAGCACCGTATAGCTCTTCTACTTCAAGTGCGGCTATCTGGGCTTTTCTTAGGATGTCATCGTTGATTGTATCCCAATGCTCCTGATAGTCAGCTTCATATTCACTCATACGAGCTTCAATCGCAGTATATACTTCCTGAACTTCCGAAGGCCATTCGCTGAAGTCCATAGTGTATTGCTGATTTAACAGTTCCTGCAAACGCTCTAAGTTTTTGTAGATATCAAGAGCGCTGTCTCCAGAAATCTCAAAGGTTCTAAAAAGCTCCTCACCCTTAGAGTTGATTGTATCTATAGAGCCACCTACCTGTTCAATAAGGTGCTCTATTTCGGTAAGCTCTGGTACAGACTCTCCAAAAGTAAATCCTGTACTTTCAGATGACTCCATAAGAAGCCCGCCTTGTTCGTTAATACGATTGGCGTTTGCAACTGCAACTTGATTTTCTATTTCTAAAGCTTTAAGTCGCTCTATAGACTCTTGCGCTATAAGAGCTATACCAGATTGACGACCATCGTTAAGCTTCTCAATCTGTTCTGCCTCAAGTGCATAAGCTTCAGTGACATCTTTTACCCAACCGCCAAGAACCTGCCTCTGAGATGCTTCTTCAGTCTGTAATAGCACTGTAGACTTGTACTGGTCTGACAGTTTTTGCATAGCAGAAAGCTCGTCAAACACCTCTTGTGCTCTATCATTAGCAGCAACAGACATCTCGCGTTGTTTTTCGTTATAATCTTCGATGGCACTAACTATTGCGTTTACAGCAAGAGTGCCGATAGCAAAGGCGGTAGTCCAACCAGTTATACTTTGGCTAAGAGTTTTGCTGACTTTAGCTGCTGCTTCTACGTTTGGATTGAACTTATTTGCTATGTTTTTTCCAGCATTAACAAACGCAGTCCCAACACCACCAATAAACTTAGCAATGTTCTCTTGTTTGATAAGCAAGAAGGCTATCCACACTGCATTGAGCAGAGAAGGTATACCACCGATTACGCCTACAAACTTTACAAGTTCGGTAAGCGCAGAAGTTAATCCTTTGAAGAAACTTAGTCCGCTCTCTTCACTAAAAGCTACTGCCAGCAATTCAGCTTCATTACGCAGTACTTGGAAACGTACAGCAAGTGTGTTCATAACCTTGACGTTTTCTTCAACTGAATAATTAGAAGCAGTAAGCATACCCTCAAGAGCCTTCTCATAGGTGTCCGTACTACCCAACAAACCTATAAAGTAATTCTGCCTAAGAGTACCTGCTGTAGTATAAACGTCCGTAATTGTAGAGGTAATATCAGTAGCTTCGGCTTCTAATTGGTCGGCAAACTCACCATACGCCTCAGATGCAAATAATTCATTGAGTACAGCCTGACGCTCTACGTCTAAATTATTTATCTCTACAGATAGTGCCTGCCATACTTCAGCTATAGATGCTGCGCCCATTCGGTATCGTTCTACCGTGTCAGCAACGCTACCGCCCAACTGGGCAAATACGTCTAAAGAAGATGCACGTGAAGAAAAGTTAATCAAAGAGTTAAGCGCCGTACCAATATTAGCACCGCTACGACCAAGCTCTTCAGACATACCTGTAATCAAAGCTATAGTAGATTGCAAAGACAGTCCTGCGTTATCAGCCGCACCACCGGCACGTTGCAAAGCATCGACTATTTTTTCTGAAGTAACAGGAAAGTTATCAGCAGTTTTGTTTATCTGGTCGATAATGCTTTCCATATCGGAAGCTTCAAGGTTAAACTGAGAGATAACAGCGATAAGCCCTGTTGTAGCATCCTCAACTTCAAGCTCAGCAGTGTTAACTGCAAGCATGGTAGCACGAGTAAGGTCAAGCACTTCAGCCCACTCAGCACCTGTCTGAGCAAACTTAACAGCCGTATCAGATACTTCTTCAAAAGTACGACCGAACTCAATAGCCATATCATAAAGTTCGCCCTGAATAGCTACATCGCCGACATCTTCGTTCAAAACCCTCTGGAGCTCAACAACAGCCGTTTCGGTTTCAGTGATAACCCTTAGTGTCTCGGTAAAGGCTTCTTTAATTTGGGTGACTAAATAGAACGCCGCCAACCATCTGGCTTTGTCTGTGATTGTTTTTAAAAACTGAAAAGATGCTCCTTCAGCCTTGGTCGTTGCATCGCTAATGTCAACCATAGACTGTTTGTGTTTAGCTGTTTCAGGAGCCTGACCCTTATAAGCATCAGTGGCACTTTTAGTAGCCGTAGCAAGTCTCTCTGTGCTTTTGGCAGCTTTATCTACAGCATCACTACTGCCGCTCTCAACGCCTAATGCCTTATTGAGGTTAATCTGATACTGCGGGTCTGAAGCCATATCTGAGGCAGCTTTCTGAAGGGCAGCCTTTGCCTCGAGAATATCTTGGTTAAATTGGGTTAAGTCTAAGCCTACCGACGTAAGCCTTGTTAATCCGTCGCTCACTTCTGCACCTCCTGCAAAGATTGTATCTGCTGATACGCTTTATAGCCGTCCGGGTCTGCACTCTTGAACTCTTCTGTACCCCAAGTTGGGTACTCACTGTCCGGCAAAACCATAGGGACTGTATCGTCTTTTTTCTTTCCACTTACGCCTAAGTTCTCACATGCACGTTTAGGATATTCCGAGTACATACTTAAAAGATAGGGGTAAGAATGTTTGGAAATCTCTTCATCAGTAAATCCGTAGTAGTAACGCATTACTGAGTGAAAATGTTCCCAAGTAAACTCGTTTTCAGCGTCCGCATCATCTGCGTTATCTGCATCGTCCTTGGACGCAGACGCTTTTAAAAACCCGAAAGCTTATGTAACTCCACAAGCATTAGTTCAATTTCGCTCTTGCTAAGTTCAAACTTCCGCTCTAAGTCGTAGAAACAGACAGACTTGCCTTTATAAAAGACTTTCTTTTGTATCCACTTAACGTTGCTGTGAGCAGGGCTATCTACATAATAATGTTTTTTAAAGCCCAGTTTCTTTAGCAGTAAGCACCATACACGCCTGAAGCTCTTTAAATCTTTCTCAGAGTTGCGTCTTGAACCGGCAGAGAACAAAGCTATAATGTGTTGTTTAAGCTGCTTATCGGTAAAATCTTCGTCTTGCCCATCTTCTTTAATAGGCACAGGCGTAACAGCTAAATCGTTAAGATACTCTTCCTCTTCCCCAAGGAACACAGGTATAATTTTAAACTCAAATCCGTTTAATGTAATATGCCCTCTCTCAAGCATCTTATCTTTTGCTTCACGAGAAACATCTATATCTGCCATGCTAATCCTCCTTTACAAAAAACCCGCCGCCCACATGGTTGTCAGATGTGGAACGACGGGTCTTTGCCTTAATTGTTAAGTGTAAATGCGGTTACGGTGTGACTGCCGAAGGTTCATAGACAGGCAAGAACTGCTCTGTAAATGCACGCTTTCCAACAGGCGGTGTCTGCGATACGAAGGTGTACGAAACGGTAGAAACAGGTGATTTCTGGCTGGCCATCGAAGTAAGGTCGCCCGAAACAGCAGCTCTTTGAACTACCCAGTATCTACGGTGTTTGGTCTTACCGGCAACAGACTGAACAACACCGAAGAACTCGAGTTTAAACTCGGTAGCACTAAGGATTTCGGCACTCTCAATAGTAGTAACATCGTCTACCATAGAGAAATACATAATCTCAAAGTTCTTTACGCCATAGCTTGATGCTACCGAAAGAGTCTTGGTGTCTACGTCGTACTTGTACTGACCTTCAGCAAGTGCTTCCGAGCTATCGCCCATGTCCACAAACATTGTACCCTCGTCATCGGTAAGGTAAATGTAAATGTGTCCTTCGGCGTTAGCTGTGGGGAAGTTCTCAGTGCCAAAAGTATAAGTGCCAGCTGCGATGGGCTGGATGCTACCCATAACAGGTGCATAAGCCTGACCTTGTACAACCTGACGACCGGCAATTTTGCCATGGAATATCGGGTCAAACGTACTGAACTCAACAGCAATACTCTCTTGCTCCGACTGGGGAAGAGTGTAGTCCGGGCCATCACCCGAAGGTACTGTTTCATCTGTACGGGATGTAGTGGGGGTTGACGCTGTTAGAAAGTTCTTGAACGTTTTGAGGTGCTCAAGTTCTACTCCGCCCTCACCAATCGGAGTCATTACCATTGTGCCGCCATTAAAGGGGGCGAGGTCTCTGGGTATCATGCTCATAATGTGTGTCTCCCTTCAGTTTGTTAGTTTACTTTTCTTATCGGATTAAATAAAGTAGCCTCGCAGTAGAACTGCATTGAATATAATAACGTGCCAGCAGGAGAGGTTAGCTTCTTAGGGGCTCGTTTAAGGTTGAGCACGTGTAAGTTGCCAATATCTCTGTTCTGCAACAACGCTAATATCTGGTCACAAGCGTTAGAAACGGTACCAATTTTCTTTGTATTAGCTGCTACCAAGATTTCGTACACAACACGTGTGCTAATCTCAGAGGCATCAAAATCAGTATCAGCCTTAATGAAGATAGCTTGAGTGGTAAGCGTAATCTCTTCATCAATCATATCATAAAGATAAATCTCTTCGGGAATAAAACCTACAGCAAGCAAGTACTCGTCTGTCTCAAGAATGGTCTTGATTTCTCGCATGTCTTCAAATGTTGTTAAAGCCATCAAGCATTCCCCCAGTACTTAGTTGCATTTTTTGAGAGCCACTCTGTAAACTCTTTAGAAATGTAATCAGCAAGCTCACCGTCGTCAAAGTAAATCTTCTCTACGTCCTGTATACGCATCGTAGGTGTAATGCCCGGACTCCCTATAGGCACACCAGCATGAGTTCCGCTTGAAACTGCACTTCCAAAGATGCTCTTATATGTGCCACCTTCTCTGCCTACTATTGTATTGCCGGAACGCAATTTATTGAAATACTCAGACTCTTTATAGTCTCCCCATTGCTTGTTGCTCTTGTCACGTCTATCACCAGTACCAAAGCTATCCATAATAGCCAAAGCACCAGCTTCTATATACGCAACCGCTCTTTTTTCAAAGGCTTGCACCTCAGCAGGTATTATTTGAAAATCATCTGCAGCTTTATTCTTGTCGTAAATGCCGATATCAAATATCCTACCGGCAGGGTTGTGTTGCATCTCAGACATAATGGTCATAGCAATAACGTCGAGTTTCTTAGACATATACTCAAGCAAGTCCATCATCATCTTATCAATATCAACTGTGATAGTCAAAAGCTTGTTAGACATGCTCCACCTATATATCTTTCGTCAGCTCTATCTTAAGCACTCCAAATACAGCACTCTCGTCAAAGCTGTCTACAAAGGTCTGGTCTATACTCTCTACTTTATAAGATTGATTGCCCCATATCGTAGTGTGGTCTGTTTTGCTAACAGGGACAAACTCTTTTCTTAAAACAAAGTTAGATGCGTTTACGGGGTACGCAACAGGAATAATTACATTGATAACATTCCTTGGATATCCACCCATTTGTGTAGATTGCTGAGCGGTCATCGTTGTATTTGAGTAAACCAAAACACCTTCGTGTATATTAACAAACACATCTTTAAGGTCGCCCGTAAGAGGGTCTTCCTCTTTATCTTTATAAGCAACGTCAACCTTTTCGTTACACTCAGCTATATAAATCTCAGTAAGCCTATCTGTGTACGGAGTTTCGGTAGTAGACATTAAGATATAAGTTTTGCCCGGAACCTCTTCACGCGTAAAGTAATGCCCTCTAAGTTTATCTGCAATAATGCCTTCGGGACAAAGCATAGTGCCTACAAACTCGTATTCTTTAGCACCGGAGATGTGGCTCTTTGCCATCGTAGTTTCCATTGCAATATAACACTCAATCGAAGCTGAGCCATCATACTGCTGTATATAAATCTTCTCGCCAAGCTCTTGAACAGTTTCAATAAGCGATAACGCTATTTCATTCTTATCTATTTCCATTAGGTCACCCTAATTCCAAAGAAGGTAGTGCTACCCTCGATTAACTGAGACAGCAGACTATCAAGCATATCACTTAGGCTCATAGACGCTTGACTAAACAAGTTGTAATCAGTTGCGTGATATTCTACGTTTACATCTGCAACTTGCCTGCGCTTAACCTTAGCACTACGAGCATAGCCTTCAAACATGATTGCTGTCTTATAAACGATACACGATTGGAATATTTCAAACTTATCTTTATCTTCAAGTTGAAAAGTTTCCCAATTAGTAACGATAGCCTTAATGTCTCGCTCTGCCATAGGAGCTTTCTCAGGCATATCTATAAGCATATTAGAAATAGACGCTTCGGATATATTATCCAACAACGCTCTAACACGAGAATGAAAGTTAGTTATCCGCAAATAGTTCCAGCTCACGTACTATTCCACCTTTCAGCTTATTACCTACATAGTAGCACGATAGTCCATGTTTGTCAAGAGCGGTTCAAGGAAGGTGATGTCGTGTATGCCATACGCTTCGCATCTTCCGTTTTCAAACTCCACTATTCCCATAACACAACTGTCTACTACTAACCACTGAATAAAAGTAGCAATCTCGTTAGAGCCGTCTATAACGCACTGTCTATACATACTAACCTCTCCTGACTTTCAATGAGTTATCTCCACTAAATACTCGTGAAGGCTTATCTGTGGTATAGCCATATCTGACACCGTTAATTATTACTTGACCTGAAGTCTGCCTTGCTATAGAATATACTCCTCTTGAACTTTTACTACGCATAGCATCGCGCTCGTAGTCCTTATAAGTATGTTTGGGCGTTACCCTTGCCATTCACATCACCCTTTCTAAGTTGAACATAGCACAAAAAACCACAAAAGTCAATTTAAAAAGCCTCCCGGAATTACCCGAGAGGCCTTGAAAAGGAGGATTACTTCGAGACAAGCTCAGCGACTGAGTACTTATCCAGCTTCTGGAACACAGCGTTCTCAGACATGGTGTAGTAAACAGTTTGGTTAGTGCTCTCAGTCTTGCTTTCCGAGATAAGCGAACCGCCCTCGACCATTTTGCGAATACCGTTTGCCTTATTAAGCATAAGGATACGGTCTTTCGAACCGGTGGCCAACGGAAGGTTTCTTACATAGAAGACTCTTGCACCGTTGAGTATCTCTTGCGGGAATGTGAACGCAGCGCCCGGAGCAAATCCGTTAAACTTATCATTGTCTGTAAGCAGTTGCAGAAGAGCACTAAAAGCACCCTTTGTGCAGAGATAAGTGTCAGCATTGAGACCTTCAGAAACATCATTGAAGTTGATGCTTGCAGTGATAAGGTCATTTGCAGTCCAAGTGCCTGCAGTAGTTGTGGTGAACTTAAGGTCAGACGGAATAGCGTTATCGTTGCCATCACCGTTAATCATCGTGTAGATGACTTCATCAAGGTTCTGCGAACCAAAGCGACGAGCAAGTCTGTTCAGGTGTTCTTGAGCGATGTCTATAGTAATGCGGCGCATAGCTTCGTAGGTTTGCTTAACACCGATTGCATTTTTATAGACTTTCAGGCTCTTTTCACCTGTTTTGACTTGTACGAACGGAATGTCTGCACCCTCTGCTACGCCCTGCCACATCATCGCTTTCTTATTGCCATCAGTACCAAAGTCCATATAAGTTCCCTTATAGGAGTCGGAAGGAATGGTGGTCTCTCCTGCGATAAGCGAAGGATAGATTATATCCTGCGGATTAGCAGTTCTGATTTCCTGAAGCACTGTGTCGATGTATGCAGGGAACAGGATATCGTTGTTCATTGTGGACTGCGAGTAGTTGAAGATGTCATACATGTTGCTGTAGCTATCAAAGCCAGCGTTCTCCATGGCAATCTCAACGAGTCTGCGGTCGTCACCGGAAGCACGAA
The DNA here is from genome assembly GCA_964372025.1 of uncultured Peptococcaceae bacterium. Lineage (GTDB taxonomy): Bacteria > Bacillota > Dehalobacteriia > UBA4068 > UBA4068 > CAYJBP01. The sequence goes on from CAYJPF010000003.1 coordinate 50,468, forward strand.
TTTCGTCAACTTCCTTTTTGTGTACGCTTGCAACAGCGTCATCAAGCTTCATGCCCTTCGTTGCGGAAAGGTCATAAACTTCTTGTGTAAACTTAAAAGCCATAATTCTATCTCCTTTCCGTCAATTAGACAATTTGTACGTCAACAAACAGGTCACTTGCAGTAGATGCTTTAGTGACAAAAGCTTTGCTGAACGGAGTGGTTTCGCCACCAGCAGCTACTTGACCGTCATTAGTGACGACAAGATTAGATATGCCCTTAGCAAGAGCAACTTTAGCCGGAAGGTTTACTGCGAAGTTGTTGTACTGAACACCGACGGTGTTTGCGCCCTCGTAGCTACGGATAACTCCGAAGAAAGCGTCAGTAGCTGCACCAGCAGCAGTTGTGCCAAAACCGACAGTGTTGTTGCCGGTCAGTGTGACAGCCAGCCCATTCTCGGGGATAGTGGTCATAGCGTCAAGTAGAGCTTTAGTGGTTGTGTCTACATACATCGTTACGATATTGTATGCAACATTCATGCTAATTGTTTGAGTCATGGATTAGTCCTCCTTCTTAGTATTGATAAATCGTTTTCTTTCAGCGGTCTTAGTCTCTGCGGTAGGAACACTGGCTCTGCCACCTGCATTAAGAGTAGCCTTAGCGTGAGCTTCATAGGTGTTATGCATAGCACACACGTGGTCGTAGTCTTGCAGGGTGTCAAAGGTTTTCTTAAGGGGCTTTTCGTCAAACGACTCAGCTCCATAAGCTCTTACGCCCATCTCGATAGTTTCTTTGACCTTAGCGTCATAAATCTTATCGAATTGTGCTGCTTTGCTTGCGTTAAGCTCGTTAAGAGCCTTAGCTTGTGCGTCCTCAATTACCTCGACAGGTGCGTTCTTTCCGGCAACAGCGAAAGCGAGAAGCTGCTCTGCGGTTATTTCCTCAGTTTCAAGAGCTTCATTGACAGTCTCTGTCTCCAAAATCAAACTACCTTCGGGGAGCGATTGAGGTTCCGGCTCGGGAGTGGGCTCAGGCTCTGCGACTGCTGTAGCCTCAGTAATCTTAGCAACAAACTCTTCTGCCGTCATGCTTGCAAACTCTTCTTCGGTAATACCGAACTTTTCCTCAAAGATTGCATCATACTTCATTTCATCGTCCACCTCGCTTTCACTTTTAATTTCGTTGAACATTTCTTTATATTTATCAACAGCACCGGAGTGACTGAAAATAACATCTTGTATCTTTAGACGGTCGCCTGTAAGTGCTGCTGCATACATCTCGTCTTCGATAATCTCGTCAGCAAAGCCCCATTCAAGCACTTCTTTAGGAGTCATCCAAGTTTCTTCGTCCATCATATCGCGAAGGTCTTCTTCAGAACCCTTAAAGCGTTTCATGTACAGCGCAACCATGTTTTCCTTAATCATATCTAAGCGGTCTGCAGCCTTGCGCATATCTTCAGACTCACCCATTGCACCGCCCCATGGGTTGTGTATCATGAACATAGCGTTAGAATAAATCCTAATAGTGTCACTCGCTAAAGGGATAACAGTGCCCATGCTTGCCGCATAAGATATATCTGAAGTTATCTTGGCACCGGTTCTTTCTTTATAACGCTCAAGTACGTGAAGCAGTGCAATCCCCGCTTTGCAGGAGCCACCAAAAGTATTGATGAACAAATTCAATTTTTGAACGCTACCAAACGAGTCAAGGGCTTCCAACACGCTCACGGGAGATACGTCTTCGTCAAACCATCTTTCATCCACAATATCGCCATTGATGTGCAACTCAGCTTCGCCATAGGCGTATTGCTTAGCCATCATATACTCGTTAATCTTAACACTCTTAGGTGTTTTGAGTTTCCTCGGCATCTGCATTTTCCTCCGTTTCTACAATTTCAGTTGTTTGGGTCGCAGTTGTATTAGTTGCTGTAGCTTCCGCAGCCGCCAGAGTAGAAAGCGATACTTTCAGGTACTCGTAAATGCCTTCGTCGTTAGTATTGTCGGCCTTATCCGCACCATGCAACACGTTAGCTGCTTCGTCTTTGGAGATATATCCATACTCTTCACTGCGCCTGTAATACTCTTGCTTCTTAAGCTCTGCGTCCCATTTGTCGATTAGCTTATCCCACTCTAAAGGAGTAGCCTCGAACTTTGCTACTGCGTTAAAGCCGTGAACTCTACACCACATGTTTGCGATGTACTCATTAGCTCTCTTTAAGTCCTTAGCTGTAGCTTCTACGCCATCAACAAAAGCTTTAAAGGTCGCAGTACCTAATGCATACGAGCCTGTAGTCTGCCTACCCATTAGGATAGGCTGCAAGCTAAAGCTGTTGCATATAAGTGGTTCATCTACTTCAAGCCAACCTCGAATATCTATACCGCTACCAGCAAGACCACCCAACGTATCCACTTTCATGTGGTTGAATGTTAGCAAGTCACTGTCTCGCCCAATTAAAGCGAGTTGCTCTTGAGCTGAGTCGAACGCATTTTCAAGAAGCTCTTGTCTCGAAGCAAAGTCTTTTTTCTCTTCGTAAGTAGCAGTTTCAAGAATTGCGTTAGCGTCAAGCTCAATATGGTAACGAGGATAACCAATACGGTTAAGTACCGTAGTAGCGTCCAGTATGTGCTGGTAATAAGTTGTCATTGCCTGTATCGCAGGTTCAAACTTCAACGTACCTACAGGACTGCCGACAGCAGGCTGATAGGGGAAGTAAACAAAGTTTCCATCATATAGGTCAACTCTGCTTCCATCTGTTCGTCTTTGGTAGATAGCATACCGTTGCTCTGCTTCAAGCCATACAAACGTGTCAAAAGTAGCGGGGTCTACTACAGCAATGTCCGATATCTCTTTCGCATCGTCGCTTACGATTACCTCAAAGGCAAAACCACCTCGAGTGTAAGCACTACGCGCAAGCACGTCCATTATACCGTCTAATCCGCTACCATTGTTAAAGCCTATCTTCTCACACCAACTTCTAAACGCCGTTTCAGGTCTCTTAGTGCGTCTGCCAGTGCTCGGGTTATAAAATGTAAAGTTGCCACCACGATTGGTAAAGGTCACATAAACGTTCAAAGCGGTCTTACCGTCAGGCGTTTGTGTAACAATAGTGTCGATAGCGTCAAACTTGTTATTAGTAGAAGTGATTTGGGTTAACACATCACTTATCACTTGAGTAGATTGCCTTATATCTCTTCTGTCAGACGGTATTTGAGAAACACGACCGGACACAAGCTCTACATTCCCATCAGCATCCACTTGTTTTGTTGCACCAAATATAGTGTCGAAAACTCCCAAAAAACATCACCGCCTTTTCTTAATCCAGTTGTTCATCTCAACTTTAGCACGATTTACACTTCTTGTCAAGCCTTGCGCCTCGCTTTGCTGTTGACACCGGCAACCATCCCTGTATAGTGCGCTTTAAACTCAGGAACAGAGCTGTAATCATAGTAAGTAGCATACAACGCTGAAACATAGTCATCATTTGCTTCGTTAGAGTTTGAAAACTTACCGGTCTTCTCTGACTCTGTATAGTCTTCCATCTGAAAGATAAGAGATTGTATTTCCGTACTACCATCATCGATAACCATAATATCCTCGTTCTGAACTGCCCTTTGTAGGCTTTGAACAAGCATACGCTTTTGAGTGCCCTGCTCGCCTATTGGAGTAACATTGCAGCCACGTTTTCGCAACTGCCCCTCAACAAGCATATTACCAAGAGTAAGAACGCAAATCTCGGCATTGTTATAAGACTTAGCCCAGAACGCAACCTCGTCAAGCTGGTCATCGTCAATCTTGCCGTACATGTCTATAGCACGAACTATGTTATCAGTAGACATCTCTCGTATAACAAGCACGGGCATATCTCCACTACTACCGGATGCAGGGTCATAACCAACGCGATACATAGTAGCTACTTTAGGTTTCTGCAAATCCTGTATTTCCTTACGAAGCTCTTCTTTAGTCTTGCCAAGGTTGGCCTCATACACATCGTGTACGCACCGCTCCTTGAAATTAGAGAACACAGTGCCACCGCTCTCTAAAAACTCAGCTCCGAAGTCCTGTCGAGCCTCTTTTCCGTATCTGCGGTACAAGCTTTCCTTGTAGCTAATAACCTCTCCGGTTTTAGTCTTAACAGGTTGCTTAAACTCTTTGTCTATCTCGGGGTTCTCCCAACTGGGAAGCTGATAGCTAATCCAGTTACTATCGAAGTTAGGGTGGCTTCTCTGTCCCCAAGTCCAGATATTATAAAAGAAGTTCTTGCCCAGTGGCGAACTGTTAACAACAAGTCTGCCACCTTTGCCACCGATGCCTCTGCCCGGAGATTTTAGACGTGCTTCTATGTTTCTCATAACCGTCTTTAAATCTTTAACACGAGCAGCCTCAGTGATTGAACAGAAATCAACGCCGACACCGACAAGGCTTTGAGTATCGTATGCAGACCTGCACTCAATTACACAACCGCCGATAAGCTCCATCGTTTTAGTACCGTTGGAAATATCTACAATCCACTCTTTGGGGATAAACGCTTTGAGTTCTCTCCAGTTCTGGTTTATAATACGGTCAATAGGCGCAAGTATCCAACACAGAATACTCGGCACGAGGGTAGGCTGTTCGATATGTCTGTTCTCGTTAAGCAACTGCATAATATCGAAAATCATCTGCATGTTGGTAGCACGGTCTTTCCTTTGTCATTCGCTTCAGCTCGCAACACTGAAACCGCCTTTCGGCTGCTCACTCTTTCAAGTGAGAGTGGATTATATGTCACCCCGTAAGGGTAAGGATTTTTCTTCCCGCATTAGCTTCGGGCTTTACTCTCCCGTAAGGAGATAATCTCTGAACGTCTCCCATATCTTTCGACTTAGGGCTTTCGCTGCTGAACTTCCATTGTTACTGCACTTAGCACCTTTCGGCTTTTATTTCAGCTTATGCAATCCCTACGTTTTTTCCGCTTTCGCACTTCGCACTTGCCGTTTCCAGCTTTGCTTTAGTGTAGGGCTTTAGGATTTACCAGCAATTAACTCTTAAATACGCACAAATTGCTCTGTACGCAGGGCGACTTTTACCCCGCACGTGCTCCTGCTGCTATACATGCAAATCTTTTCTTCTGCATATCTTTGTGGAACTTCTTCTGCCACGGATAAGGCTTGTAGCTGAGAGAAGAAACTACATAGGCAACCTCTTCACCTTTTTTCTTAGCACCTTCATGTGCTTTCTTGTTGCGACACGAATGACAAGTTTTAAAATCTGAGTAACGATTAACATAAGGCTTGTAGTCTTGCTCAAATACTGTTCCACACTCAGCACACTTTGTAAATTGTTCTCCATTTGCAAACTGCTTGTCAAGTGGGTCTACATGCCTAATGTACTTAGGAACCTCCGGTGGTTTTCCAGCCGCAGCGTCTTGATTTGCCTTAATCCTCTGCTGACGTATCGACTTGCGCAATGCAAGCATATCAGGGTGCGTTGACCCTAATGTCTCCTCAAGGCTACGCATCATCTCGTCAACGTCTTCATCAGACAGCTCTTCCTTCTCTACAACACTATCATTGTCAAACAAGTCAACCATAGAACGGTCAACATCTTCTTCACTCATAGGCGGCGGTGCAGGCTTACGACCAATATTGCCTTCAGGTTTTGGAAGATTGCGAAGAAGGTCAGGGTTCTTATTGATAGCCATTTGTTCTTCCCGTGTACGAAGAGGGATTTTATACTTCTTCAACACATCACGCACACTCGGTCTGGAATAACCCATTCGTTCTGCAACATGAGTTATAGACATTCCATTGGAATACAGGTCGCAAATCTCTTTCTGCTCGACGTGAGTTATTTTATACGCATATCCCATAAATCCCCCTAATCGATTTCAATGCCAAACGAACCGCCTATTGTTCGCCCATCACCTATATCCAACGCTACAGCTATTCTTGCGGCAGTACTGCCTGTGCCAACGCTGTCCATACGCATAAGGTTCTGGAGCATCTTCAAACGCTTCTCTGCGGCTTCCATAAACAACTTGTCGTCAAACGGAGTAGCAATGTTGTCAGCTACCCTCTTGTTTTTCTCAGGGTCTATCATAACCGAAATATCGTGCCAAAGTGCATCAATCAAGTGGTTGGCCATCGCAAGCTTCTGCCCATCAAAACGAAGAGCTGCAGCTTTACGCATACTCGTTAGAGTGTCACGAGCGGCAGTTTCGTCTGCAAGAGATATGCCACTGGCATCGCTACCTACGACTAAACTGCTACCTGCTAATTTGGCTAAGCTGAGATTGTCGTCTGATACTTCAGCAAGTGCGCTGTTCTTCAAATCAACCATTTTGACGCTCCTCTCTTTCTGCCGCTAATGCAGCTCGTACTTCTTCGTCTTTTATCTGTCTATACAACTTAGGGTTACTGTACTTGAGGTTTATTGTAGTATTGAGTAAAGCAATCGCATCTTTGATATAAGAAGACATAGACCACAACGGCTTGCCTTTATTCTCGTATGCGTTGTTGTAATTCTTGATTATCCGTTCCATTGTAAGCGCCATCTCATACCCAATGCCAACTGTCACGTTTACGTCTCTTGTAGCTGGGCGAGGCACGTCTGCGTATGCTTCAAGAACGCTCTCTTCGTTTTCGTAAAACTCAGGCGGATGCATCCCCTCGAACTCGTTGTTCTCAAAGAAATCCTGCAATATCCTCACCATAGCTTGACTGTACGTCAATTTGTTCAGCAAAGCCCAATGCTTAAACATTCGATTGCAGACAATGCGCTGCAAAAACACACGAGCGTCTTTTATAGATGCGTTTGCCGGAGACGCAGATGCATGGACAACTTCCTTGTAAAAATCAGTCTTCATTATAGGGGCAGGATACCTGACTGCTTTGGGTGGTGGAACAAACTCAACGCCTGTTGCTTCAGCTTCTTGCTTAGCATCAAAATAGCTCTTAATAACATGTTTGTTCAAGCCAAAAGAAATGTGAGTGGTAAGTCCAGTTTTTTTCCGATTTGGAAGTTTTCGTTCAAAACACTCGATATACTGACACAATCCCTCAAGAGGTTCATACTGGTGAAATTCTACCATACCTGAAGCTACTATCTCAAAGGCATAGTAGTTCCAAAAGTTCGCAAAGTTATCCGCTTTCACACGTTTAAATTCAGCAAGCACATTTTTGTACATAGCCTTGCGCCTCAGCTCACCAGTGTCTACAGAAAACAGGTCTCGACTTTGCTCCGGCTCAATGAAAAGTGCGTAAAGAGGAATGTGCGATGCGGGCACAAATTCGTCACGGTCGGTAAGGAGTAAATACTTAAGGTCTGTATAACGAAGTTCATCGCCAGCGTTCTTGATTGGCTTTGAGGGCCTACGTTTAGCCAATCAAATCAGCCCCAGTCTCCCTTGCTTTAAGATAGTTCTCTTGCAGTTTTGCCTTGTACGCTTTAAGGCAAGTTGGGCATATTTTACGCTCAGACAAGCTGGTCTCGACACCGCAAAGGTAGCACTTACCTTTTCCGGTACTCTTAACAGCAAACACTTGATACGGGTCTCCGAGATAAGTTACCAGTGTTTCCAGATACTCTATTTTGCTAATGGTAGGCATCCTTACTTCGGCACTTGCTTCTTCGATAGCAGCTTCTACAACTTTCGGTTCACTCTTCTCAACTACAAAAGCCTCAGCCATAGTAGTCTCAACCGCAAAATTCTCATTTTTTTTCAAAATAAAAACCCTCTTTCAAATAATTTATTCTTAACAAAGGCATCAATACCCTTGCCAAACGACATTGTCGGATAACGCTGACTCATTTCAAACTTAGCCGGCTCATATCCATTCTCTAAGCTTATAAAACCGTTATACACGGCGTATAAGAAAGCAACAGACACGCTACGGCTCATACCTTGGTCGCAACAGATAAGCACATCTCTACCCATTCTACGTTGCTCGCAGACGAACTCAACAGCCGTATCCATACCCAACTTGGATATATAATCCATACTGGGTGCATCAATCAAGTTTATGGCTATCATCTTTCGTTCGGGTCTAAAAGCTACGATGTACTCTTCACTATCCTTTGGCATATTACCGTGGTAACCCTCTACAGCGTTACCGTCAAGCTTTGCGATTTGCTTGTGTAGAGTTTTCGCCACAAAACACATCGCCTGCCCCTCTTTAGGGCTTTCCATAGCATCTATAGCATCAGAGAAATCTCCAATATAAATGCCATCAAACACCTTCACTGCCATTTTCGTCCTCACTTTCCTTCACTGTAGCACTTTTTTGTGCTTGTGTCAACTCCGCTTTGGGGTCTCTAGGCTTGTGTATGCCCCAAACCAGCTCTGCAAATCGTTTCTCTTCTCGTTTTTCTGCGTTAGTTTCTTTTACATCTTTCGTCCACCGTTCGTCAAGCACATTCATCCGTACCTCGAAGTTATCCGTTGACCCTTTGAAGGTGCTGGTTATACACGCCTCAGCGCCAAGAATCAATAAGCGGTTTACAGTTTCAGTTATCGGAACTTTAAAAGAGTACGACATATTTTTTACTATAGCTTTTAGGCGAGGGTGAATGTCAGCGTGTAACCTATGGTCGCCCTTAAGCTCAAAGAAAGGCTGGACGCGATGCTTTGGCACTCTCTTTGACTTTTCTCTTGGAGGAGGCGGTGGTGGTCTTCGTGCTATCGCTTCCATTCGAGCTTCAGTTCTTTTAGCAATAACTTTCATTTTTTCCTCAACTTCGGCATTTCTTTGAGAGCGAAGCTTTGCACGTTCACGTAAATACTTTTCGTGAGCCTTCTTAGCTTTTAACGCCGCTTCCTGTTTCCTTTTAGCTTCGGCTTCAGCCTTTCGTTGCTCTTGCGTTTTCTTCGGTTTGACGTTTGGGATAGGTGGCAAAAAACTCATAAAATTTTCCTTTCTACAGTTATTCCAAGCCGAGCAAACCAAACTCTCAAATCTGAAGACTTAACCTTTTCTCGCTTGGATATTTCATAAATCGACATGCCTGCATTATACATCTCCAACCTACGTTTCCTGCGTTCTTCGTGAGTAGTTGGTGCTTTGCCTTTTGGCTCGACAGGAGAAAAATGACACTTCTTTCCTGCAGGGCATGGTCGTTCCGTTCCCATCAAGTTGCGGTAATCACAGCCTTCACTAATAGGCGAATAATACTCGCAACTTTCAATACTGCACTCGTATCTGTCTTTGTCGTTATAAAAGCTTTCCCATCTGGGCACAAGCATCCCCCTCTCTCTGCTTAGAACGGTAACGTTGGGTCTTCGTCGATATATCCAGCCACTTCCACTAACGAGCGTTTATCCCAACCAAAAACAATATTTTCTGCGTTAAAGTTCAAAAATCGCTTACTTTCTACTTCAAAAAACAAAGGGACGCAAACGTCCTGAATACCAATATCTCTATTCTTCATTATTTCAATAAAGTTAGAGCACTTCTTCAAATGCTCGTGTTCAATAGTGCCAAAAACAGTAGCCCCTAAATTTTCAAAATCACGATTGACGCGATGCACCATTAAAACATTGTCTGCAGCATTGGTAATATCTGAAGTTCCGCTGATATCTTCTTTGCGAGGAACGCCCTGAGATTTTTTAGGGTGACAAATGAAATGAATGTGTATGTTGTATTTCTTAGCCATTTCTGAAAGTTTCAAAACAATAGCAGTTTGGTTTTCATACTTGTCTCTTCCAATATCACTCGTATCGAAACTCATTAAATTGTCCACAATCATCACGTCACATGGGTGTTTTGCAAAATCCTGTTCAAAACGCTTCAGCACTTCCCCCACCTTCAAACCATAAGAATTGAGATAAACTCTTAATCTGTCTCCAATCCAGTCGTCAATTTTAAGCGAAGCAACGTCGCTTGCCTTGTACCTCACCCCGCTTGCGTCTAATGCAACGTTGTGCTTTCCAGCTGCCTGCAAATGCAGCCATTCTTTCACTCTGAAATCCCGAAGCTCTCCACTAAACATGGCAACAGAAAAACCCTTATCTATGCAATTAAGAGCTAAATGAGATAAAACACTTGATTTCCCCGAACCGTTTATACCCGACCAAACCGAAAATTCACCCTTGTTGAAACCTAACATAGCCTTATCTAATGCAATAAAACCAGAAGGCATAGACACAAGCTTGCTCCTATCAGGAGCCGTTATCTCGTGCAGACTCCTAAACGCTTCTTCAGGCAAGTCGTCTTCTTTCATAATCTTATCAAGAGAATGTGTTGCAGTTCGAGGTGATAAAGAATATCGGTCTTCGAAAGTCCGCTCATATGCTGTCGGCTCAAACAACCGGCGAACATCCTTCCATGATTTATCAGCGCAGCTGTCGTGAAAACAATGATAACACAACACTCCGTCGTTGCGCACTAATATTGCACTATCTGGAGATTTGTGACTGGGGTCAAACACACATTCGTCTAAAACAAATTTAGTTCCGTATGCAAAATTGCCTTCGCTTTTTACGGAAATTCCATGCTTCGCAATAAAATCTCTAACGTCAAACTCTTTTCCGCTATATTTGCGTTGGTATTCAGATTGAGGCTTAGGGTCGGGATACTTATTTGCTAACTTACTAAGTATACCTGTAGGTGTCGCAACAATAGAATGAGGGATGTGCAAAAGAGCACTCTCTCTATGAGGCCTCTCCTTGGTGTTTGCACCTTTGCAAGCCGTTGTTCCATAAAGTTTAGTAATTCGACTGGGATTGAAAACAGAAGTGTCTACCTTTACATCCTCTGTGCTAAAAAACATATCTAAAGTCTTCAGCACTTTCTTTGCAAGCTCGTCGTTTTCTTTTTCTAAACCCATAAAAACGCTATACAGTAAATGAAAGCCATTGCCACTGTCTGCTATAACTGGAGGAGTAAAACCTAAGTTATGAAGATAGTTGTACATTTTCTGAGTAACTTCTTTAGCCTTAAGTTTTTCTTCGTCAGTAGCCGAAACGCCAGTTGCTCTAACCGGGTCAGCGTCTATCAACAGCCATCTACGAGAAACAATGTCCTTGTCAGTAGTAGCGGTTTTAACAGGAATAAGTTTTTCTTGCTGTTCTCTAGAATAACAAGCGTCGTTTATTTTATTGAAAACAAAATACCACGTTTTATCTTGATGTTTTTCTAAGCAACGAAATAAATTGTCTTTATTCCTAAAATACCCACTCAGCGGAGTTCTGCCAAAACATCTTACTTCTATAAGCGAGTCTTCGGGTTTGAAAAGGTCTATCGTTCTTGCAATCATTTCAAAATTCACAGAGTGTCACCATCCTTTAAAGTTTGAGAAAAATCAGTTACGTAAACTTGCTTGGATTGCTGTGAAGCAACAGGAACAAGCTGCTCTAAAATTCTTGTGGCATTTTTAGGGTTAACTATCCAGTCGAAATCTGCCTTCCAAGAACTGTTATTGCCACCAGTATGCCAAGAGCTGGCATTTACAGCCTTGCAAATACTTCTAAAGTCTTCAAGATTGAAATGCTTTTCAAAAGCTTTTATCAATTTCTTTCGACTTTGATTGATTACCAAGCACTTTGGGAGTAACGGGCAAAGCTCTGAATAAACTATCTTGAAAGACTCGAAGTCAGGCTCACTCTTCTCTTTTTTGTTTTTGTATTCTGAAGCGGTATCACCGTGCCTTGATGAATGAGGGGGGTAGGGGGGAGCAGTGTTGTTTCCAGCTGGGGATGCTTCGCAATACGGCTCTTCGTAAGTAACCTCGCCTAATCCTCGTATTGCGTCCTCGTCCATATCCTCGTCGAGAGGATGGTATCCGTCCCCTGCATAGGGGACCATACTAACTATATTATCTTTACCTATACTTACCTTACCTAACCTATCCTTACCTATGCCGTCCATTGGTTGTCCATGGGACGTCCCGTGTGTGTCCCAAGCTTCTTTGGTAGTCGTATCATTTCTGTCTGCTCTTGGTTTTTTCTCCAAAAGCACTGCATCTGGAACGATTTGCAGTAAAAGGTTCTTGTAGATGCTATCGACTTTTCTGTCAGCTCTCAACTTGTTGTTTTCGTTCCAATCTGTAATAAACGATACTAAATCTTCGTTGAGTACCACAATGAATTGCTTCGCAGAGAGTATCTTAATATCATCCTCGGTTGCCCCAATGCTTCGCATTACGCTGTATGCTTCAACGACACCATCATCATCTGCGTTTAAGCTAAGATGAAAATAAAGATTCTGTGTAGTTTGTGGCATTTTCAAAAACCTTGCGCTGGAACAAATACGTTTAGAAAACATTCTTCGCTCAGCCATCCTCAAAACTCCTTCCATTCGGCTTTGCTTAGTTCTGGTTCCAAACTTGAAACTAAGCCCGAAATAGACGGAAACACTGTACTATAGTAAATATGACTCTTAAGTCTTTCCTCTACGTCAATAAAACTATAGTCAACAAGCACAAGACCCCAAGCTGCTCCCAGCATCTCGTCAATGTTTCCGTTTTGGTCTATAGGGAGCGGTTTTCCGTAGGCCAAATAGGCACAAGTAGCAATAGTTTTCGCTTCATTAATTGTCATAATAATCTTCCTTTCAAGATAAAAGAACGCTCCTACGGTAGTACAAGTACCGCAAGAGCGTCGTATATCATTGTCGCAACAATAGATATTAAGTTCAAGTAATCTTGTACATTACTCTCTTATTATACCCTATGCGGGCTTGTAAGTCAAGAACTTTTTTTACTTTTCAAGCCACCAGTCCATGACTTCTTGTGCAGTTTTCCAATCTCTTGGCTGACCTTTATCTTGCCATACTCTAAGCATCTTTTCAAAGGCATTGAGATAGTAACGTTCAAAGTTAAACACCTTCATTTCGTGTTTCCTTTGAGAGTTATTTGGACACCCAACGCAGCCTAATCGGCTATAACCTTGGTCGTATAGCTCGCAGTATGGCACACTGTTTGACTTTATAAAATCCCACAGCAAATCATCAGTCCAAGCAATCATAGGATTTATAGCGCGTATTCCTTTGATGGTGCAGCTTTCAAATTGTTTTCGCTTCTCACTGTTTTCGTCAAACAGCATTACCTCACCCTTGATTGTTTCTTCCGAGAAAACCAATTGCGCTTCTTGTTCGCTCATATCGAGGTCAAACCTTCGTCCTAAGTGCATACGTCGATTATGAACTACTTCCAGAGCTTCTCTTGAGTTTCTTGTGGCACTTTCTGATTTTCTAACGCCAAAAGAATGAAAACAATCTCGATTTTCCGGTATGCGTCTCTCCTTAAACTCCTTGCAGCAATAGCGTATTAGTCTCGTTGGTGGCATTCCTTTGTGTACGATAAGGTCAAACATGGATATTCTGGGTTTTACTACAAATACTCCTATACCCATATTCTCTAATCGTTCTATTTCTTGTCTCGCAAAATATACAAGGGGAGGAGGGTCAATTCCGGTTATATTATGCTGAACAAAAAACTTCACCCCAGCTTGGATAAACAGCTCAACCAAAGCTACAGAGTCCTTGCCAAAGCTACTGCACACACAGTAGCCTCGGCTGTCCATCCTTAAAGCCATAGGTTCCATTTCTTGTATCAAAGCAATGCTTTTACTTACCATACTTTAAAAAGGCAAAGAAAAATCAGTGGCTACCTCTGCGCTTACGTGAGGGATGTCTTGAGCAGGAGCTTGTTGTCTGGGCCTATTAAGACCAAAATCCAGCTCGTCTATTTGGATAGACCAAGAGATGCGTTTGTTGCCATCTTTATCTTCCCATTTGTTGCTTTCCATGCGCCCCATTATCATGACTTCAGAGCCTTTGTCTAAATGCTTATTGCAAACTTCGGCTAATCTAGCCCAAGCCGTACAGTCAAAATAATCCGTAACTTTGTCTTGTCCTTTTGGAGCAAAAGTTCTTTGCACCGCTACAGTGAAATTGGTAAAAGAAGTGCCGGTTTTAGTTTGTCTTAGTTCAGGCTGGCGAACCACTGCCCCGTGAATGATTGTTTTATTTAACATGATTATTTCTCCTCTTCTTTCTTTTCGTCTAAGTAAGTTGCTACCAAGTCAGCACAATGCAACAGCATACCGAGCGGGTACTTTTCCCAAGCTCCGCTGAGTGCATAAGAACCGCCTTTAACCCTGTCATCAAAGCCACCCATATGCCAGTTGATAGCAAGAGCCTCTTCACGAGTTAGCCTGATAAAGCTGGAAATTATATAGACGCTTCCTTCGCCGTGACCGTAGCAGAGCGAGTCTTCTACCGTGTAGTACGGGACTTGAACCCACTCGCCGTTTTGCTTTACATTTCGGGTATCTTGCTTATAGAAGTTGACTTTGCAGAGGTCGTGTAGAAGTGACACAACTGCTATTGTTTCCCCACCCAATTGCAGGTCTAAAAGCTTGTTTAGATGCAATAGTCGGTGGTAAACATTGATACTGTGCTGGGCTAAACCACCTTCATAAGAACCGTGGTATTTGGTGCTTGCCGGAGCGGTAAAAAAGTCGCTACTGTCCAGCCAAGCTAACAGCTTATCCGCTCCCTCTCTCTTGATATTTGCCGTAAAAATAGCAGCAAATTCTTTTCTCAAATCGCCGGTTGGACTACTCATTTACTAATTTCCCCTTTACAAATTTTAGTTTAGAAATAATGTGGTCGTATTTGTCTATTATGCTCAAAAGTTCTTCTTCTCTTTGTGCAAATTCATCAAGCAAAGCTTCGGGAGTAATAAATCCTTCGTAGCCTCTTTTGACAAATGCTTGTAGTAGTTGCCTAAAGTTTCCGTAATAGCCTGTAATGCGTACATCTTTCATGTTGTGAGACTTTCGTCTTGCGTTATAAACCATCTTACGCTGCGTGATATACATGTTCATAGACGTAATAACAAGCGTAAAGCCGTGCCCTAAGCTTATATAGTAACCGCCTTTAAAGCCCTCGGGTTTTACATCAAGGAAGCCCCTGTCTCTATCGCTAAGTTCCTCGCCTTCCTCGACAATTTCTTCTTCATCAAGCCCGTCGTAGAACTCGTCTTCATCATCAAAGTCCTCAATGTCTTCGTCAAAATCTTCTTCCAAATAAAACTCTCTGTCTGACACTTTTATTTCCTCCCTTTCTTAATGAATTCGTCAATATCCGCCTTGGGTATTCTGTGCATACGCCCCAGCCTAATAGATGTCAAATCCCCTGTCGAGATTGCCTGTCTAATCCAGCTATTGGACACCGCAAGTAGGGCGGCAGCCTCCGAAACTGAGTAATATTCACGCAACTCTTCGTGCTTCTTAGGCTTCTTTTCAACTTTCTCTTTCTTTTCTACCTTTTTATTTGCCACTTTTTCTTCTTCCTTCCTTAATTTTGCCGTCTATTAGGTCTGAGAGCAGTCTCAAAACAACAGACACTCCCCACGTTAGCACTGTAACGTGTAACGAAAACTCCAGATTTCCTGCCATGCAAATCAACAAGACTAATGCAGTTGTAATTGCCCAGTCTATAACAAGCGTGAATAGGAAATACAGTGTCAATAAAACCTTAACTTTCTTCACTTCTTAATCTCCTTGTTCAGGGAAAGTATAATACTCTCCGTTATCAACGTAATTTATCCTAAACAGGTTCTCAGTTCCAGCTCCGTGAAAGTAAACATACTCTTTTGGAAGCACTCTTCCGGCATCGTTACCGTACTTTTGTTCAAAAGAATACAACTCCAACACGCTTTCAGCCATATCATAGAACTCTTGTTCGACGGGATTGGTTATATTATAACCAGTAAAGGCTCCGTTTTGCAGGATAACTGTAACAATACTATCTGGGAACTCAGGGCTGTCAACTCGATTTAGCACACACCATGCAACTGCGGCTTGCTCGTCATACGATTGAACACCTCTTGCTTCGCCCCAAATCAACATAGCCAGCATTTTTACTTCAGCATCCGTATACTCAAAGTTATCGCTAATCGGTTCGGCTTCCACAACGCTTTGGATGCTTTGAATATTAAGCTCGAGTCTTTCGTTTTTTTGCTTTAACACGCTAACCTGTTCCTCTAAGTTCTCAATCTCGTCATCTTTGTTTTCAACTTGGTCATTTAACTCAAAAATGACTGAATTAGCAACCTCTGCATTTTCTCTCCACAGTTGTATTTCTGACTGCAAAAGCCATACAACTAAACCGATGGTTGATATCAAACAAATACTGATTGCGATGGACATAAGCATGAAAAGGTTACTCTTGGTTTTCCACATTCTGCACCTCCTAAGTTTCTAAAATCTTGATGCCGAGGACAGACATCATCATTTTTTTCTTTGTACGATAAGTCTGAGTTTGCCTGCCCTTAACATCTTCTACAATGCGCTCACCAGTCTTGCATACGGTATAGGTGAAATCAGCTTGGTAGCTTATAGCCCTAATGCGTTCGCCTTCCGGTGTGGTATACGGTCTCTGCAATACAAAGGTTTCTTGAAGCCGTAAGTCGGATATCTCGCCAAGGCTTAACATAGCCATAAGTTCACGATATCGTATAGCTTCCTTCTTGCTATCAAAGGTAATCGCTCCAACATCTGTCTTGACATTTCGCCATTTCGAAGTCTTGTCTTTCTTGACTTGCTCTATAGCAGAGTCGATTTGTTTGTTTAGCTTTCGCTCTTCTTGCTCTTTGATTTTAGCAAGGGCTTGCTTTAAAACTTTATCAGACAAATCCTTTAACTCGATAGCCATTACTTTCCTGCCTTGGCTCTACGCTCTGCTTCGACCTGACCTATCATTAAGAAGTTGATAAAATCTTCTCCATCGTGCGGATACTCACCAAGATAACGCTGGGGTCTATCACCTACAAACTTAACAAACGGGCCGTGTTCGGATTTAAGCCAGTAACACATAGTCGTGCAAGTATCGCCTCTCCAACGAACTATCTCGATAATTTTGTTTTCATCCGAACGTAACTCCATATTATTGCAACGGATGTTTATAAACTCAGGCTCTTCGGGTTTCTGGAAATACTTGCAGACAACACACTCCTTGTCGGGGGCTACGAAATCTGCACATAGAGGAGAGTCTCCGTTAGTGCAAACCTCTTCATTACCTGCGTAGTAATCGCAGATGCCTTCGTTACCGGGGTCTCTTTCTTCAAATCTGAATGTTAGTCTCATAATTTTTTCCCTTTCATTTCTAATAATTTTTTCAGCATTTGCATTGCTCCATAATGTGTTATGTCTGTCTTATCTGTCGAATAGCCTTCATGCGTAGCCCAACAGCCATGTCTGTGATGCCAAAGAGGGCACCCGCCGCATCGTACGCCTTCGCAGAGTTTGTTTCGGTGTATGCCCTCCACTTTAGGTAAATCTTCAAATTCTTGCTGTATTCTATCAAGTAAATCACTAAAGGGAATTTTCGTGAGGGCTACAAAGAGGTTTTCATCCGGTATGTCAGCAACCAAGTTGACTTTGCTTAGTTCTAATACTACTTTCTCGTTTTGTTCCACAGCTTGCTTATTCTGCTCCCTTATCTTATCCTGAGCCTTATCAAGCATTTGCTGGACAAGTTCTAAGTTCTTTCGCTGAGCTTCTTGTTCTTGGCGTTCTTCCTTGGCTTGCTCAATCTGGTCAAAGTACTTCAAGTACTGCTTAGCGTCAAACTCGGTTTGCATACCAACCAGAACGTTTGTGTGTCGGTCTTCGGGGTGTCTTGTTATAATGCGAGTGCGTGTCAGTTCAAAGTCGTTCGGGCTGACTTCGTACAAACACTTTAAAACATCAAATCCCATCGTGATTGTGGAATACGCTATGCTTTGTGGGTATTTTAAACACTGAATGTCTTCCGCATCATTTCCTTTAGTTTTCTTCTTTCCTTCAACAACTTTCCAGTAAATCAAAGTGGTAATAACACTCGTTACCAGTGCAATAATCGTATCCATTTAGACCTCCTCTAAACTCTCTGGGTGTATTCGCACCAACTCTACTTTACGTTCCATTCCCCAGTCGGCAAAGCCTGAACGTACTAAGAAGTGTGCATAATTATCTTCCGTATCCTCGTTAGAAAAGCATACTGCTGTGATTTGGTGTTTGAAATAAACACCTTCTACTTTGTGTCCGTCTATAGATACGCCTTTATGTGTTACCATCAACATTAAACCTCCAAATCCTCAAATAGGGCAGGCATAACCGCCTTGCACTCTTCCAACAGCGGTATCATCACCTCTCGCATCTGCGGGTGAGCACCGCTTGCACACCTTAACTTGAACACATGTCGCCATTCCCTTATGTTCGCGGTCATAACAACCTCAGTCTTTAGGCTATTAGGCAGCACACTCCGGGCTTCTTGTGGTGTAGCTCCGTTCTTCAAAAGACCTTGATACGCATTTTCAGCCCACTTCATCGCCGCTTGCCATTGGAAGCGTTTCTCTTCAAACGGGTTTGGGTCATTCAAAAAGCAAGGGTCAATAAACTCTACATCTTCGTATCGTACGTATCTGCTGCTTTCTTGAGAAAAACTTGCCATTCTATGCCGAACAAGCTCGTGCGACACACCTCTGTCAACAATAAAGCGAACTGTAAAAGCGCAGTGCTCCAGCACACTCTCGTGCCCACGCTTAATCAACATACGAATGAACTTCTCAGCCGAGTCCTCTGTAATCTTGTCCTCGCTCTTATAACAAACCCTGCCAATCAACTCAAGTCTCTTGATTATCGTGCTGTAAGCCTCTGCTCCCATCGGGGTTATAAACTCGTAACTCGCCGGTATAATCTTCATATTACACCTCCACGATTAAAGCCCATTGTCCGTCCTCGAACGAATGAAATACATTCTTCACAACGCCTTCGATTGTGGTACCGTCATCTTCTTGGATGAAAACCCACTCTCCCGCTTGAGGTCTTGGGCTATACTCAGCAGATGCCTTAAAGACATTCTTTCCGTTTTTTCTAACAATAAAATCCATTTTCATTTACCTCCTAATAATTATTATCTTGTCTCTCGTGGTTAATCTTGTTCTTCGCTAAGTATCCCTCGTAGATGTCCGTAAACGTTATCTGGAACAAGCCCATCAAGTGCCAGAACGATACTAAACCGCCCGTGGCAATGTCCTTCACTAACGCACTCAGACTGTCATCCGGCTTCTCAACCGCAAGCCTCGTTCCTAAATCAATCGCCCATATAACATCAGCAGCACACTTCTCAATCTGCTTCAAACTCGCAAGCCTCTTATACGAATCCAAGGTCAAACTCATTAAGAAGTGCCAGACATCAACCGCTTCCTCTACGAACTTAGTCATGTCGTCTTTTGGGTGTTTCTTCCAAAACTTATACAAGCTCTCGTACTCCCCAAACATCTCTCCCAACTCAACAAACAACGCAAGCTTCATTTCCTCCCTCGGATATGCCTTGTCGCCTAATATCCGTTCGTCAAGCTCCTCCTGTTTGCTGAGCATCTCAATTACCTTGTCTCTCATTCATCTCCGTCCTTCCTTCTCGTCGTAGCCTCCCAAACGTTGAAGTTGCTACGTCGTTCTCCCTCTTCAGCCTTCCGCTTTACCTTACACCCCTTTCCGGGGTCGCAGGGTCTCCGATGCCCCTCCATGCACAAATAATCACAGTAGTAATACATCTCCGATTTTCCAGCCGTGCTGAACTTCTTCGCGTAATGACATCCTCTGCAAGGGTGTGCCGCCATAGCCGTTTCTCCTTCCGTTTAGTCTTTAGCAATATTTAATTTTCTTGTTTCGCTTTTCGTCCGCAGTTTGGGCAGTATTTTGACAATATGCTTTGGTTTGCGTACGCCTCCTTGTAAACCTTCTTGTGGCACTTGCTGCAATATATACCCGAGTTTGCACAATCATCCAACACTACCCACTCAAAACCCTCCAACCTTTCAAGCTGTTCTTGGAGTGCCGTAACAGCAAAAAGTTGGGTTACTGGGCTAATTGTCAAATGCACACCACACCCCATTCTCAATCCAGTTTTCATATCTTCTATTGCTTTTTCGATATCTAACTTATCTTTAATGTCTTTTCTATTCAT